>JANTHB010000165.1 GCA_024762655.1 Bacteroidales bacterium | reverse complement strand
ATCCATAAATGAAGCCATCGAGATCAGTAAACGCTACGGGGACAAAGATTCCGGGGCATTTATCAACGGTATCCTGGACCAAATCTTTCAGCAACGAAACAACCAGACTGGCTCCCGTAAAAAAACGTAACTATTCCGCGTAAGGAGAAACGCAGTATAGAGTCAATCTCTTTTGAGCACATTCTGGGAACATAACCCGATTCTCCGGCCATTTCTGCTGACAGACAGAAGAAAATCGGGATTGTGTACCCTGAATGTACGGGTTGGCTGAAGAGTTGCAAAAAAGCAAGGCTTATCCTGCAGGATTTTGCCTGCGTATACGAAAGAAGGCCCGTGGCAATAACCACGGGCCTTCTTTTGGTATATCTATGAGCGGCTTTTCTCTACTTTTTCTTTTCTACCGGTTCTATGCCAATCTTTTTAGCAGCGTGATCCCGACCCAGGAAATAGTTGCACCAGGATGACGTATGGAAAAAATCCCAGTTGGGCGGCGGCACGACATTGCCTTCAATTTTTTCTTCCTCATGATATTTCTTTAACCGATCATAAGCCTGAACCCAGACACACTGTTTTTCACCTGGATATACTTCGCACCATCCTTCGAAACTTCCCCCGCAGGCGCCATTTCGCTGATTTTTCGGACACTGCGACATGGGACAAACATAGGCTACATCCGTCAAGGCACAATCACCACAATCCATGCACTCAAACAATGCCACTTTCGACATATGTTCTGAAAAACGGAAGAAATGTCCAAAACCGCCACCTTTATCAGCGCTCTTGCTTAAACCGCGCATCAGGCCAAAAAGCATCCCATCCGGCTCAAACATGAGATTATGCATCAAGCGGGAGAATTTATAGCTGAAAGGAGCATTGGGTGGTGCCGTCCGGGGCGCTTCCTCATCCAGACTGAGGCCGGTTTTCTCATCTTTTTTGAAATAGTAGAAACCACCTTTTTGAGGAAAATCAAATTCCGCCACCACATCCTGCCAATTGGGAGCAAGCTCTTCTCCCTTTTCAAGGATATACATGACATCGTCAATTTTCATCCCGTGCCCACCGATATGAACACCATCAAAACCCATGCCTTTCATAAAGGCATACATTTTCGCCCCACGCAATAACCGGGCACCCTTACCCTTGTCTTCAGCCTTGCGCTCCTGATCCAGAGTATCAACCAGCTTCTGAGTCACCACGCAGCCGGGGATCATATTCCGACTCATAACCCGGCCTGCACCAAAAGGCAGAATATAAATATTTCCAATAAATGGTACATCAAAGCCATATTTCTTCTTAATCTGGATAACCTCCTGGATTTTACGAACATCATAACCCAGCTGGGTCACCACAAACTGGGCTCCGGCTTCAATTTTCTTTTTTAACTTGTAGTACTGAATAACTTGTTCTGATTCCAGCTTCTTAAAGGGTGATACGGCTGCCCCGGCAAAGAAGTTGCTGGGTTTAATTTTTATGGGGCCCTTCATCCCGGGGTATTCGAGCCCTTCATTCATTTCCGTTATCATCTGCAAAACATGAATGGGATCAAGATCAAAAACCGGCCGGGAACGGCCTTTGAAGCCGGATACGGGATAATCACCGGTCATTACCAGCAAATTAGGTATATGAGCCCTTTCCAGACCATATAGAAGGTTTTCAATTTCATTACGGCTTTTATCTTTGCAGGTAAAATGCACCAGGGGTTGAATCCCGAGTTTCGCCACTTCAACGCCGAGAAACTCTGAGGAAATGGCGGGATTCCCACCGGGATTGTCAGTAATGGTCAAAGCGTGAATCTTCCCCGATTTTGCGGCCTGTTCTGCACCAAGGATAAGATCTTCCTGGGCCTTTTCAAACGCGCCACGCCCCGGTACCAATTCCCAGGTAATGGACAGGATATCTTTGTTGTGCAATGACTCTTTAAAAGCATTTTCCATTCGCCAACCTCCTCGTTATATGGATAAGTATTTTGTCGACCATACTACTTTTCGCGCTAACCTCTTACATGAAAAAGAGGCAAAAAACAAGAGGATTTTTCCCTTGGGAACACTTTCCGGACATAAACCGGACATAAACCTTGACAAATGTACCATCTTACACTAAATTCCCCGCCATGAAAAAGATCGAATATAAAAACACACCATGGCATACTGTTCTTTTCGCTGCAGCTTTTCTGGTCATTGTCATTTCTGCTGGCACCATGCCCACGTCATTTGCCACAAGTCTGCATCGGACACATCCCACTGCCGACAAGAGCAGCGTAGAATCAATTCCAACCTTTCGGGGTGAGTATTGTTCCCTCGCTGATTTTTATCAGCTGACCAACAATATAAAAGAATTGAGACGGGGGATATCTTCCCAGCACGCGGCAAAACTGGCAAAATATATCTGGCTTGCCGGAACCCGTTTTGATTGTGACCCCAAACTGATAACCGCATTAATCCAGGTGGAAAGCAGTTTTTTCAGCCGGGCAAGGTCAGACAAGGGCGCTTTGGGACTCATGCAGCT
>JANTHB010000164.1 GCA_024762655.1 Bacteroidales bacterium | reverse complement strand
TGTCTGGTGGATCAACTGGTGGGACAGTATGCCGCTCATGTGAGCGGACTGGGATATCTGGTACAGCCTGCACATGTGAAAACGACGCTGCAAAGCATTATGAAATACAACTATCGCTCCTCGGAGTTTGATCGTTTTAATTGTTTTCGTAGTTATTCCGCAGGAAAAGAGGCCGGCCTGGTGATGGCCAGTTATCCGTATGGAAGACCGGAAAACCCCTTTCCTTATTTTACCGAGATGATGACAGGCTTCGAATATACGGCAGCCGTAGGCATGCTTTATGAACAGCAGACGGACAACGGACTGAAAAATATCCGGAATATCAGGAACCGCTATGACGGGGAAAAACGCAGTCCTTTTGATGAAGCCGAATGCGGCCATCATTACGGAAGGGCCATGGCCAGCTGGTCGGCGGTGCTGGCACTGACCGGATTTCATTATTCGGGAGTGACCCAAGAAATGACCTTCACCAGCCGGAACGGGAAGTATTTCTGGTCTGACGGAGAAGCCTGGGGCGAAATACTGATTTCTTCCGGCAAAACCGGAAAAAAGGTGGGGATCCATGTATTACACGGAACCTTGCAACTGAGGAAATTGATCCTGAAGGGGTATGGAGAAAAATCCTTTCCTATGAAAACCCAGGGAGAAGATACTTCTCTGACGATCAATATCAGGCCCAATAACCCCACGGCGGGAATCCCTGTATACCTTAACCATAATAAATAAACGATCCCATGAAAAATATTTTCATAATTTGATTGTTCTTTATTTTACGGATTTTACAGAAATATTATAATAGTAGCGAAATGGAAAAAAAACTGAAACGAATGAAAAAAAATGTTGGATTTCTATCCGGGTTGTTGTCCTTATTTGTGATTTTTACCTTTTTTTCCTGTTCCCGGGAGATTCCCGGAGCGGCGGATGTAAAGATCATCCCGAAACCCCTGGTGCTGAACAAACAGGATGGAATATTCCGGTTGGATAAAAGGACTTCTTTTTATCTTGCGGACAGTACCGCCCCTTTGCAAAAGGCGGCGGAGATTTTTGCCGGGTATGTAAATGCTTCCTCCTCCTTTATGTTGAAACCCGTATTCCGGAAAGATGTGTCGGGGGTAAGGCATGCGATCATTGTTTTATTGAATGGCGATCAGAACCGGTTCGGCAGGGAAGGATATTCTTTAAAAGTTGAGCCGGAGAAGGTGACCCTTTCGGCCGCATCTCCTGCGGGAGCGTTTTACGGTATGCAGACCCTGCGACAGCTATTTCCGCCCGAATTAGAGGATTCGGCCTACACGGCAGATGCCTGGCAGTTGCCCTGCCTGAAAATATTTGATAAACCGCGTTTTGAATGGCGTGGTGACATGCTGGATGTGAGCCGGCATTTCCTTCCGCTGGCCTTTATCAAAAAAAATATTGATTACCTGGCCCGGTATAAAATGAATACTTTTCACTGGCACCTGACCGATGACCAGGGATGGCGCATCGAAGTGAAAGGGTATCCGAAACTGACAGAGACAGGAGCCTGGAGGGTGGATTATAACCAGATGCCCTGGTGGGGACGTCCTTCCCAGAAACTAGGCGACAAGGCTACTTATGGGGGATATTATACGCAGGATCAGATCCGGGAGATCGTCCGGTATGCTGCCGACCGTTTCATCACCGTTGTGCCTGAAATAGATATGCCGGGACATTCCAGGGCAACCATCGCCTCTTATCCGGAGATAGCCTGCGGACCCGGGCCTTATTATGTTGCCACAGGAGGGATCGCTTCGGATAACACCATCTGTCCGGCGAAGGAAGAATCCTATAAGTTTATCAAAGGAGTGTTGTCGGAGGTGTTGCCCCTGTTTCCCGGACCGTGGTTTCATGTCGGGGGGGATGAGTGCAATAAAACAAATTGGAAAAAGAACAAGTTGTGCCGGGATCTGATGAAGAAGGAAGGAATGAAGGATGTGGAAGAGCTGCAGAGTTATTTCATACGTCGTGTGGAGAAAATCGTGAACGGGCTGGACAAGAAACTGATAGGCTGGGATGAGATCCTGCAGGGAGGGCTGGCTCCCAATGCGGTAGTGATGTCGTGGCGCGGCGAACAAGGAGGTATACGGGCTGCCAAAATGGGCCATGAGGTGGTTATGACCCCGACAAAATATTGTTATCTGGATCTGAAACAAGGAGATCCCGAATTGGAGCCGCCGTATGGTTATTCACAGTGTTTGCTCTCAACGGCTTATTCGTATGATCCTGTGCCTGAATCATTGTCGACGGAAGAAGCAAAACGGGTGCTGGGAACCCAGGGAAACCTCTGGGGCGAATCGATACAGAATGAGAAAGATGCCAACTATATGTTGTTTCCCCGTCTGTTGGCCATCGCCGAGGTGGGATGGACGCCCAAAACCCAGCGTACATGGGACGATTTCGTCAACCGCCTGGAATATAATCTGGTGCGCCTGAAGAACCTGGGGATTGGTTATGCGCCCAGTATGTATAACGTCAATGTTTCATCTGTCCGGGATTCGGTACGAAAGGGTATTCTTATTCGCTTATCTACCGAACACGGCAGGGTACCT
>JANTHB010000163.1 GCA_024762655.1 Bacteroidales bacterium | reverse complement strand
GATTGTCCTTTAGATTATTTTTCGTTTCGGTCTCAGCAGAGGCTTCAGCCCTGTTTTCTGTCACGGTCTCTTCTTCTGTTTTCAGTATCGGTGTATCCTGTGTTTCTTCAGGCTCCTGAATATTCTCTTTTTCCCCCGGCTTTACCTCTTCCTCGTTTGCAGGGGTCTCCTCCTTTTCAGCCTGTCCGGTATTTTCTCCCTGCAACTTTTCGTTTTCTTCGGACTCCATGGCTTTTCTCTCTATCATATCCATCATACATGGGTTTTAGGGTAACATGCAACACTCCACATAAAATTTTAGCAAAGGTACGAAAATATATATTTCTGGAAATATTCTCAAATCTTTCCTAAAATCTCTTTTTTTTCTCATTTTTGAAAAAAAAAACAAAAAGCCATGACAGAATATGCAGCTGAATTTGTCGGAACCATGATTCTAATCATTTTCGGGTCGGGAGTGGTTGCCGGGACCCTTTTAAAGAATTCCAAAGCTGAGAATGCGGGGTGGATGACAATATGTGTTGCATGGGGGCTGGGGGTCTCCTTTGCGGTGTTTGCCGTAGGTAAAATTAGCGGGGCACATATTAATCCGGCGGTTACACTGGGATTCGCCATGGCGGGAGAGTTTCCGTGGGCCAAAGTTCCCGGTTATATCCTGGCCCAGGTGGCCGGCGCTTTCACCGGAGCGGTCATTGTTTGGATACAATACTATCCGCATTGGAAAAAGACGGAGGATCCTTCTTCCAAACTGGGAATTTTCAGCACCATTCCTGCCGAACGCTCTTTTCCCAATAATCTGGCCAGCGAGGTGATCGGGACGTTCATGCTCTTGTTTGGTTTGTCATTTCTGGGAGTGAACAATTTTGCCGATGGCCTGAATCCTCTCGTTATCGGCGTTTACATCTCGGCCATCGGTTTCTCCTTGGGAGGCACCACGGGGTTTGCCATCAACCCGGCCCGGGACTTTGGTCCGCGCCTGGCCCATTTTATTCTGCCTATACCCGGTAAGGGCTCTTCCGATTGGGCTTATTCCTGGATTCCGGTTGTGGGCCCCCTGATCGGAGGAATTTACGGTACACTTTTCTATCAGGCCGTTTTTAACGGATCGGTATCTGTCTGGTTCTGGATTTTCTCGTTGCTTACCGTCTTTATATTAATATATTCGGTTATCTTTAACAGGAAAAAACAAGTTACGTCATGAAATACGTTATTGCGCTTGATCAGGGAACCACCAGCTCACGGGCTGTCCTTTTTTCAGAAAACGGAGAGGTCGTTGATATCGCCCAGAAGGAATTTTCTCAGATCTTTCCCCGGCCGGGATGGGTGGAACATGATCCCGAAGAAATCTGGAACACCCAGCATGGGGTTTTAGCGGAAGTAATGAGCCGGAATCATGTAAATTCCGGAGATATTGTCTCCATTGGGATTACCAACCAGCGTGAAACAACGGTGGTATGGGACCGGCATACCGGCCAAGCTGTTATGAATGCCATAGTATGGCAGGATAAACGTACCGCCTCCATCTGTGAGGAGATGAAGGAGGAAGGTCTGGAGAAATACGTCAGGGAAAATACCGGGCTGGTCATTGATTCTTACTTCTCAGCCACCAAGGTGGCCTGGATCCTGAGGAATGTTGCAGGAGCCAGGGAAAAAGCGGAAAAGGGAGATCTGCTGATGGGCACCATAGACACGTGGCTGATCTGGAAAATGACGGGTGGAAAAGTGCATGCTACGGACTATTCCAATGCTTCACGTACCATGTTGTACAATATTCGCACCCTGGAGTGGGATCATCATCTGTTGGGCCGGCTGGATATTCCGGAAAGTATGTTGCCGTCCGTACACCCTTCTTCCTGGCATTTTGGGGAATTTAAGATGGATGGAACGTCTGTCCCCATAGGCGGGGTACTTGGGGACCAGCAAGCTGCCCTGTTCGGTCAGGCTTGTTTTAATTCCGGGGATGTGAAAAACACGTATGGTACCGGGTGTTTTATGTTGATGAACACCGGAGAAGAGCTCAGGGAATCTTCATCCGGTCTGCTGACGACCATCGCCTGGGGCATAGACAAGAAAGTTTATTATGCTTTTGAAGGTAGCGTGTTCATTGCCGGTGCTGCGATACAGTGGCTGCGCGACGGGCTGAGGATCCTGGATGCTGCGGAGGATTCGGAATATTTTGCCGGCAAAGTGGCCGGTAATGACGTGTATGTAGTACCCGCTTTCGCAGGCCTGGGAGCCCCCTACTGGGATATGTATGCACGGGGTGCCATATTCGGACTGACCAGGGATACAGGGAAGGTACATCTTATAAAAGCCACCCTCCAGTCGCTGGCATACCAGTCGAAAGACCTGTTGGAGACCATGCAGAAAGATTCGGGTCTGGAGATACATACCCTGAAAGTGGACGGGGGGGCTGCAATGAACAATTATCTGATGCAGTTCCAGGCTGATATCCTGGGAGCCCGGGTGGAAAGACCTGCCGTGACCGAATCCACAGCCCTCGGTGCAGCGTATATGGCCGGAATTCAAAGTGGCCTGTGGAAAAAGGAAGATATACCTGGCAAACGTAAAATTGACAGAATATTTGAACCGGTTATCTCACCCGAAGAAAGAAGTAAACTCTATGCCGGATGGAAAAAGGCGGTTGGCCGCACCCAGGGATGGCTTAACGAAGAATAAACTGTGAAAAATGAATAAAACCACATTTTCTTATCAGAACAGGGCTTCTTTTCTTCAGCAACTTAAA
>JANTHB010000162.1 GCA_024762655.1 Bacteroidales bacterium | reverse complement strand
ACAGGCGACGTGGACGGTATCTTCGGCGGCAGCGCCAAAACCTATGTGCGGGATCTGCAATGGAAATGTTTTACACCGGTGCTGATGAACATGTCGGGCTGGGCCAAATACATGAAACAACCTTACATTCACGGAGAACCGTACACCTCCTACAACCGGAAATATCTGAAATTGAAGATGCGCCTGACACCCTATATTTATACCTGTTGCCATGAGGCGCATAAAACCGGCATTCCGACAGCACGGGCAATGGTGCTGGAGTTTCCGGATGACCCTGTTACCCGGGGCAGGGAAACCCGGTATCAGTTTATGTCGGGCGCATGGCTGCTGGTAGCCCCTGTATTCAAGGATGAAGAAAAACGGGACAGTATCTACCTGCCGGCAGGAACCTGGACCGACTATTGGGACGGAACCCGGTACTGGGGCCCCCGCTGGCTGAACAACTACCAGGCTCCGCTGGATAAATTACCCCTTTTTGTCCGGGGGGGGGCAATCATCCCTATGTACCCGGATATGTTGTATGACAACCAGAAACCCAAAGATCCCGTCACGCTGGATATCTATCCGGAAGGACATAGTAAGTTCATGCTGTATGAAGACGACGGGGTTACACGTCGGTATCAAAAAGGGGAGTATGCCAAAACCCTTATTCGCTCGGAAAGAGATGAAAAAACGGGAGCTCTGCGTGTTATCGTTGACGGAGCCAAAGGAACCTATAAAGGGATGCCGGAAAGCAGAAAATATGTGATCCAGATCCATGAGGAAAAGACCCCCGGAGAAATAATCCTCGATGGGAGAAAACTGAAAAACCTGAAAAAATCTTCCCGGTATTTAAAAGCTCCTGAGGGCTGGTATTTCAATGCAGACGACCGGAAAGGGATCATTTTTATTAAAACACAACCGCTGGATGTAAAAACGGGCTTTAAACTGGAGGTGAAAGAGTAAAGAAATTTCTTAAAACGAGACTTGCTTTACTACACCTCCCCAACAACTTTCTATGGAAGTTTTGTCCTTTCCCAAAGGATCAGGGAAGACAGATACACCTCTTTATGATGTATCTGTCTTTCATTTTTTTTTCAGTAGTGTTCGATAAAAAAGATAAACGATTGAGTAATATGGAATAAAACTTTTTTATGTATTACCCCCTCCTGCTATCATCAGTAGAAAAATAGCATCGGGGAAAACTCCCTCTCCGCCAGCTGGCGGAGGAGGGCTGGGGAGGGGGTTAAACAAAAATAAGTGGATAGGGACAGGTATTCATTAATAACCAATATCAATATTTGAATATACAGTCCCTCTTTGTACTACATTCATCTAACACACTATTATACATTGCTGTATAATTTTTTCTCCGGACACCTGTGATTTTTTTCAGGATATCCTGATATTTCTGGACGGTTTTGCTTTCTTTTCCTCTTTTTTGGGAATTTCCAGGGTCAGGATTCCGTTTTCGTACTTTGCACTGATCTTGTCCCTGTCGATAATATCTTCCGGCAAATGGAAAGTACGTGTAAAAGAATGATAGCTGAATTCCTTTTTCAGGATCCTGCTTTTCTCTTTCACTTCCTTTTCTTCTTTCTTTTCCGTAGAAATGATCAACAGATCATCGTTGAGTTCAATATTAAAATCTTTTTTATCCAGGCCGGGCGCAGCCATTTCAACCGTAAACCCCTTGTCGCTCTCACTGACATTTACGGCAGGAAGAGGGGTTGCTGAATAAGAAAAACGTTTGTGAAACAATTTATCCAACTCATCGTCAAAAAAATTGCTTGCATTATCCGGTAGTTGCGATGTCGGTGTCATAGCTTTCGATTTTTATGGTTAAACATCATTGAACAATACCGTCCCTGCCTCTTCAAAAGACATTCCATCCTGTTGATACAGACAAAATATTCTGTAATGAACTTAATTATGTGTCATTATGGCATTATCCGGCAAGGCTCCATGCTATCCTGACGCTGCTCATTAAAGAAATTTCTTATAACGAATGGTTCCCGAATCAATACGTCCTGACTGAACGAAGCCCTTCGGCTTTTCTATTGCGAAATATGGGATTATGTCAGTAAATATCTCTCATCATAATCAATTCCTTGTTCCCTGTATATCTGAATCAATTCCTCTTTGAAGGACATTTTTTTATGATGTTCCCATTGCTTTTTTACATAATTTATCAAAGTGTCTTTGTTTTGAATTAACTGGGTAAATGCACCGTACCCTACCTGCCATCCGGGAAAAAGATAATATTCATCCTTCCGGTTTTTTAAAATTTCATGTGATGCTTTTTTTATATCTCTGATTAGTCTTGATAGGGCAACATCCGGGTGTAAATGAAATATCAGATGTAGATGATTGCCATATCCACCAACGATATAAGGATGACATTTGTGACTCGCCAAAACGCCGGCGACGTATCTGTACAAGTCTTGTTCGTTATGTTTTGTCAGAAAAGCGGTGTAGTTTTTTGTTCCGAAAACGACATGATAAAGACTTTGGATGTAGGTAGACATAATAAAAAGTATATGAATTATGATGAGAAGAGTTATAAAGATATAAATTTTCGTCAACCCCATCCGGGGTTGTTTTGTGTGTAGGGACTCCCTTGGACCCCGGGTGGAACCGGGGCTATTCTCTGCGACCACTCCGTGGTCGGTATGATAAACTATTAACAACCATCAACTGCACCATGTGGGGTTTCTCTAATCTAAAAGACCCCGAGAGGGATTGTTTTGTGGGTAGAAACCTCCTTATACCCCGGGTGGA
>JANTHB010000161.1 GCA_024762655.1 Bacteroidales bacterium | reverse complement strand
GCCGATTCATACATTCCGGCTATTTCCAGTTCATTGCCGATCTGAAAAGCAATATCGCCCGCCATCTCATCCCCCAATCCGAGGGAGGTATCAAAATCACGGATTGCTTCGTCCTTGCGGCCCAGATGAATGTAGGCAAGACCTCTGAGAAGAAAGACTTCGTAATTCTGAGAATCCAGATGAGCCAACAGGTTTAACAATTCAAGGGCCTTTTCATATTTTTCGAGAGATATCAACAGGTCGGCTTTTCTCAGGCGGATGGTGATCGCTCCCGGATGCTGGTGCAAGGCCAGTTTGATGGCCTGTCCGGCTTTTTCCAACTGCCCCTTATCCATATACGTATTAATGATCTCTTCATAATCAGACACGTCCATAAAACGAAAAGTACCTTCTCTCCGCATCTTCTCAAATCGCCGGATCAGGCGATCCCCTCTTTCGTTCCACAAAAAACCTTCAGACTCTTCTCTCATAATTCTCAATTATCTGGTGCAAAGTTATAATATTTCCGCCTTAATGGTTAAAATATTTTTCCGGTCCTTACCGGTAGATCATTTTGCCGGCAGCCAGCAATGTATTCTTCAGCAGGGAAACAATGGTCATCGGTCCGACACCTCCCGGCACGGGCGTAATAAAACTGCTTTTGGGGGCTACTGTTTCGAAATCCACATCTCCCCACAATTTCCATCCCGATTTGGTTTTATCCGAAGGTAACCGGGTAATACCCACGTCTATGACCACAGCACCTTCTTTCACCATATCCCCTGTGAGAAAACGGGCTTTGCCCAGGGCAGCCACAATAATATCGGCCTGCAGGGTGATCCCGGCAAGATCGTGCGTGCGACTGTGACAAACCGTTACGGTACAGTTACCCGGGTAATCCTTCCGTGCCAGCAGTATGCTCATCGGTTTTCCTACAATATTGCTTCTGCCGATCACCACACAATGTTTTCCTTCCGTCCCGATATGATATCTTCGTATCAGCTCTAGGATACCGGCAGGTGTGGCTGAAATATAGGAAGGAAGGCCTATGACCATACGACCGACATTCACAGGATGAAAACCGTCCACATCTTTTTCCGGGGCAATGGTCTCGATGACTTTTTGTTCATTCATATGCGGAGGCAGCGGCAACTGAACAATCAACCCGTCAACGGCAGGGTCCTGATTGATCTCCCGTATTTTTTCCAGCAGTTGTGTTTCCGGTATGGTATCCTCGAAGCGTATGACGGAAGAGTCAAACCCGACCTCGCGGCAGGCTTTTTCTTTGGCAGCCACATAGGTTTCACTGGCTCCGTCATGGCCCACCAGGATGGCTGCAAGATGAGGGACCTTTTCCCGGTTCATCCGTATCCGGTCCACCTCTTCCTTAATTTCCCGGCGCATCTCCGCCGCTGTAGCTTTTCCATCTATTAATGTGTACATAATCCGAAATTTAAAAAATCTTTAAAAGTCCTTTTCAAACCTACATAAATTTTTTCTCCGGGAAACAGGATACCCGTAAGATTTTTTTAAAAAGATACGAACAGGTAACGGCATTAAGTGGTTATACAATAGTCATTCGGTAGTCATTCAATAGTCATTTGCACACTTCCTTGCTCCGCACGCTGTTGCCGAAGCTTCAGCGCAGGCGCCCGAAGCGGCTACGCGAAGGCGAGGCGCGTGCGTCATTCAGTAGTAATTCGGTGGTATTAGTTCGCTTCGCTCACCGTAGCCGCTCCCTGAGTGATCCGCCAATGGGCGGATTGCCTGCCTGGCCGGTAGGCAGGTATCGAAGGGTGGCGAAGGTGAGCGTTGGTCGTGAAATTAAGTAGTAATTAGCTGCTCGCAAGCTCGCAGCGAAATTAAGTGATCATTCAGTAGTCATTCGTAGTCATCAAGCTGCTTTGCAGCCGCAATGAGTCTATGCACGACGAGATTTCATGATCGAAGTCAGATTTTCCTGATGAATTTCGCATGCAAAGCATGCTAATTTCGTGAGCGCTAGCGAACTAATTTCTACTAATTTCCTTAGCAACTACCGTATGAGAATAAAATTCCATTGTATGACTACCGTTTGGCTATGGTATGACATTTATTTATTTTTCCCGTTCTCAAAAAAAGGTTTGAAGCAACCATAAAACAAACGGCAGGGTAACTATGCTCAACAACGTAGTCACAAAAACATTCTTCATGGCCAGCACATCATCGCTGCCGAATTCTTTGGCCAGGATCACCACATTGGCCATACACGGCATAGCGGTTTCCAGTACCAGGACAGAAAAAGCTGTTTTTGTCAACGGGATATGAAAAAAATGCACGAGGGTCCCGACAATCAGCATCAAAAACACGGGAACCAGCAACAATTTATTAAAAGACAGCAGTAATACTTTGGGATACCGTAAAAAATCACGTGGTGTAAGCACTGACAAAAGGATGCCAATATAAATCATAGACAGATATATGGTTGTGTTCCCGAGTTTCCCGAAAGTATCCATAAAAACATCCGGCAGGTCTATATGAAAAAATGCAAAAAGCAATCCTGTCAGGAATGCGAAGGTATTCGGATTCCATAACTTTCCCAGAGATCCACGCCAGGAAAGACGATCTCCGCGACTCAGCAAATAAACGCCCAGGGTCCATAGCAATGTACTGGACACCAAATGATAAAGGGTGGCATAAAGGATTCCTTTTCCACCCGGGAACAAAGCATCCATCAAAGGAAATCCGAGAAAAACAATGTTCCCGAACAAACTGTGGGCCATAAAAACCCTGGTTTCACCCCCCTTAAACCGAAACATGCGCACTGAAATGAAGGCAATTGTCAACATCAACAACATGGCCAGATAGACCAGCAGAAAATACCACAGACTGTTCAATAAAAGAT
>JANTHB010000160.1 GCA_024762655.1 Bacteroidales bacterium | reverse complement strand
TAAATATTTATATTTTAAATGTTTTTGTTTCTCGCAGATCCCGCAGATTTTGCAGATCTTGCAGATTTGAGCAAACCTCTCCTTTCTCCCTCTGCACCCTATCGACGCCTATACATAATCCATCACATGCTTTCCGCACTGCTTGCAGTTTCCCTTTTCGTCCAGGCCCGTTATTTCGGTGTAATACCCACTGCGTTTGATGAGGGTACTGCCACATTGCGGACACACGGTATCCTGACCGGTTTCGAGGGTGGCAACATTCCCAAGGTAAACATAGGATAATTTTTCTTTGGCTAACCGGTAGAAACGCTTCAGGGTTTCTGTCGGGGTAGGAGGGTTGTGCAGTTTCCAGGCAGGGAAATACCTTGAAATGTGCAGTATTGATTCTGTTCCCAGTTCTTCTGCAATCCACCCGATCATCTTTCTGAACTCGTCTTCCCGGTCATTCAGTCCCGGAATGACCAGATTGGTGATCTCCAGATGTTTGTTGTAAGCACGGATGATCTTTAACGCTTCCAGTACCGGATGCAGTTTCGATTTGGTGTATTTTTTATAAAAAGTCTCACTGAATGCTTTCAGGTCGATACTGAAGGCATCTATGAGGGGCATGATCTTTTCCAGGGGTTCCCGGTGGACATATCCGTTGGATACCATTACATTCTTCAATCCTCTCTCATGTGCCAGCATGGCAGTATCATAGACGTACTCATACCATATGACGGGTTCGTTATAGGTATAGGCAATGCCGATATTGCCATTGATCTGCAACGCCTTCTTTACTGCGTCGTCAGGGGACAGGGTATACAGGGTAAGCTCGTCCACGGTCGACTGGGATATCTCCCAGTTCTGGCAAAAAACACAGTGTAGGTTACAACCTGCCGTTCCCAGCGAGAGAATAGGTTTGCCGGGATAGAAATGGTAAAGAGGTTTTTTTTCTATCGGGTCGGTATGTGCGGCAGATGCCAGTCCGTAGTTTTCGGCGATCAGGATTCCGTTAATATTTTTACGGACCCTGCAGGCGCCTCTCTGACCTTCGGAAAGGATGCAGTTGTCCGGACAAAGCTGGCATTGCACCTTCCGGTCGTCTTTCTTCTGATAAAACCTTGCTTCCATATGTTTGGGAATTTAAGGGTTTCTCATTCCAGTTTTAGCCGTAGTTCCTCAATACTTTCTTTAGAGCCGACGACGGTCAGCACATCTCCCAGCCGCAAACGGGTGAATCCGGTGGAGATAATGGTCTGACCGCGGCGCCGGGTGGCAAGCACCAGGATATCAGCCGGCAGATCGAGGTGACGGAGTGAAACACCGTGCAGGCTTTTGTTCCGCAGCACGATGTCGGCAGTATCCTGGTCCGGAGTGTGTCCCAGCAGAAGAGAGGTGGCATTGGGGGCCCTTACCATATGGTCCAGCAGACTGATGATGGCTGTGGAAGGGTCTACGATCAATGCTCCCAGCTGATGAAATCGATTGAAGTTTTTCCGGTCATTGAGCCGGACAACGAGATTAGGGGTTCCGAAATGTTCATAAGCCATCTCACAGATTCTGTAGTTTTCTTCATCCGTTTTCATGGCCACGATCGCTTCTGTTTTATCAATACCCATTTTTTCCAGACTTTCCTTGGTTAGGTCGCGTTCATGCAACACCGTTACATTTTTTATCTGCGGGTCCCTAACTTTTTCCTCATCGGTTATCAGTTTAACCGCCCAGTTTTGTGCCGACAATTGTTGTGCCAAAGCGATCGATTGTGCTTCGTAACCGAAAATGACAGCTTCATGATCTTCCACTACCTGGCCATGGGCTTTCACATGATGTTCTCCGGCAAGCTGCAGAGCCCATTTGAAAAGAGGAGGCCCGAGGAGCTGATTCAGGATGATCGTACCAATCAGGATGGTTCCGAACTCATAACTCCAGACATGCCCTTCCCCCATAATTACCGTGATAAGACCCAGGCTGACACCTGCCTGCGTTATGAAAGGCATCCACATGATCCTTCTATACTTAGGAGTATCTCCGGAAAGCGCTGAGCCCACCCATGAGCCTGCCATAACCAGCAGGATACGCAGGAAAAAAAGAAGCAGGGCAAGGGTCCATACCTTAAACAAAATATTCCATGAAATGGAGGCCCCTATGAGAGTGAAAAACGCTGCATATACAAAAGGCATTGCCTGTTCGAGCATGGTATTGAATTCGCGTCGATACCGGGTGTAATTGGCTAAATAAAAGCTGGCGATGATATTTACCAGCAGGGGCTCGATGTAAAAATCAAGCCCCAGGTTTGCCATGGAAAACTTCCGTAAAAGATGGGACAAGAGATACACCAGAAAACCGGCAGTCAGGATAAGGAGGGTCCGGATACCCATCGGGGTTCTGAGCCGGATCACTCCCGATAGTATCCTGCCGAGCAGGATTCCAAGAACCAGGGAGGCCCCAAACTCACCCAATAAAATAACGATAACCAAAAGATTGAAATGTTCATCGTTGAGCAATACTTCCACAAAGGAAAAAACCAGGGCAAACAGGATGATACTGAAAACATCAATAATGATGGTTACCCCCAGGGAGGTTTGGGTAAAAGGACCGCGGGCCCTCATTTCATTGATAACGGCAATGGTGGATGCCGGTGACCTGGCTACCGAGATCACCCCCGTCAGCAGGGAGATAACCAGCCTCACCTCGAAAGGGAAAGAGCTGGTAAAAGGAATAAATTTCGAAATTATCAGGAAGATGAGGGTCCCCAGTCCGAAAATGACTGCCACCTGACTGACGGATATACGAATAATACTCCGTCTCTGTCCCCTGAATTCACTGATATGTAACTCGGCTCCTGCCGCAAAAGCAATGAAAGCCAAAGCAATTTCGTTGATGAAATCCAGTTTCTCCAATGCCTCTCCCCGGATAAATCCGAATACATCCGGTCCTATAACAACCCCCATCACGATCAGTCCTGTGATCAGGGGCAACTTGATCCTGGCAAAAAATCCCGCCAGCCTGTTGGCGGAGATAAGCAGAAATAAAAAAGCTGCCGTGAGAAATACTATTTCAAGGAGGTTGTGCATAAAGAATTA
>JANTHB010000159.1 GCA_024762655.1 Bacteroidales bacterium | reverse complement strand
GCCAGCAGGTCTGGCAGATAATAGGCGGGATTAAGATTCAACTCAGGGAAGAACTGACTATAATGGAAAAAGAAAATACTGAGCAGGGAGACAAGAATGATAATCCCGGCCAGGATCAGGGTTACACCGATAATGACAGCGATGATTTTGAGCGTGGTCAGCAGAATTTGGCCCAGGATATAAAAAAACTCCTGAAGAGCATTGCGTGAACGACGATATCCCTCACTGTTCGGGATATTTTTAATACTATCCCGGACCCGTTTAACTTCTTCATTCATGTTTTTACTGATATTGTTTATGTTCACCTTCTCTCCATGCATCTCCAGACGCTGGGAGACGGTTTGTGCCACGGGGATTACCAGCCAAAGAATCAGATAAACGAGAAGGGAGGTCCCATAGGCAAGGGTAAGCAAAACAAAAAGGACTCTGAACCATACCGGATCTACATTGAAGTAAGCCCCCAGCCCTCCGCAGACACCTCCCAGGACCGCGTTTTCCGGATCCCTGTACAGGCGCTTTTTGCCACCGGAAACAGGTTGATACACATGGTTTTTTTCTTCCTGCTCCTGACCCTCAAAAATATCTTCCGGCTGTCCGAGGACGGAAATCATGTATTCCACATCCGGTAATGAAACCACTTCCCGTTTTCCCTCCAGCCGTTCGGTAAAGATCTCGGCAATACGTATCTCGATATCCTGAATAATATCTTCGGCCCCTTCCTGTGATTTGAAATGGTCGTTGATGTCAGCCAGATATTGCTGGAGCAGGGTAAAAGCATCTTCATCAATATGGAAAACGGTTCCCTGCAGACTGATTTTTATGGTTCGTTTCATGATCCTATTGGTTGGTTTTTGGATTTCTGATTTTTCCCACAGCATGGATAAGCTCTTTCCAGGCCTGGTCCAGTTTCTCAAGATATGCTTTGCCTTCTTCCGTCAGTTCGTAGTATTTTCGCGGAGGTCCCTGCGTGGATTCTTCCCAGCGATAACTTAAAAGCCCGGCATTTTTCTGACGTGTGAGAATGGGGTAGAGGGTCCCTTCCACCACGATAATCTTTGCTTCTTTCAATTCTTTCAGAATATCGGAAGCATAGCAACTGTTCCGGGAGATTACCGATAAAATACAGTATTCCAAAACCCCTTTTCGCATCTGTGCCTGTGCATTCTCTATCTTCATAACCATGATTACCGTGTTTTTACAGATTATATATTCATTTTGTTTTTGACATTTTTCATATTCTCCTTTACCTGATCAAATTCCTCCTTTACCTTTTTCCCGATATTGGAAACATTGACCGCTTCGCCACGCATCTCCAGTTTCTGGGCAATGGTGCGGGCTTCCGGGACAACAATCCACAGAATCAGATAAATCAACACACCGGCACCTCCTACCAGGGTGATGGCAATGAAAAGAATACGGAACACCAACGGATCCGTATTGAAATAGGCTCCCAGGCCTCCGCATACCCCTCCCAGGATCCTGTTATCCGGATCACGGTAGATCCGGCGATACCTGTTGCGATGAGTGTGGAGCGTCTCTTTGTTAGAAGGCTCTTCCATAAAATCCTCCGGATATCCCATGATCCCGATTACCTCTTCGGTAAGTGTCCGGGTGATAACCTGGGCGCTGTCTGCCATACGTTCTCTGAAAAGCTCGGCCATACGTGCTTCAATATCCTCCAGGATTTCCGACGCGGCACCGTCTTCAGCATAGTGATTTCCTACCGCCTGCAAATACTCGTGTAGCATCTGATAGGCATCTTCATCAATATGAAACACCATGCCCCCCAGATTAATGGTGATCGTTTTTTTCATAATCGCATCATTTTAAAACCATATTCTATTCTTTACCGGATAAGTAATAATGCAATAACAATATGTTATACCTTATAATATCCAATGCAAAGATATATAAATAATTTAATACTATGCAATACAAAGTAGCTAAAAAATATAAATATTCTTTCCCTGTTTGTATAAAGATCAGTATAACAGCTCGTTAACAAACAAGAAAAATTTTGCTGTTTTGTGGACGCAAAGGATTAGAGTCTTTGCGGATGAGTTAATGCAGCCAGAACCGGGAAGATGGTTGGACGGACTTTATCAAAGGCAGGCATTTGATTTTTATGAAATATTTGTATTTTGCAATAGAATAATATCAAAAATTTCAACGATGCCTTATTTATACCAAACTACCGGCCGCAGACAATTCATCAAAACGATAGCGGGAGGTGTGGGAGCAATTGCCACCATGGGAGTGTTTTCTTCTTTTATGAAAGGGGAGGATAAAACCCTTCACCTCGCTTTTTTTTCCGACACCCATATTCCTGCAGATAAAGAAAATCATTACCGGGGTTTTTATATGGTGAAGAACCTTAAAAAAATTGTACCCCAGGTTGTAAAATCAGAGGTTCATTCGGCCATTATTACCGGTGATTTGGCCAGGCTTGAAGGGAAACAGGAAGACTATAAAATGTTGAAAAAACTGTTGGATCCTTTGGCCGGAAAGATTCCCGTTGCCATGGCTTTGGGGAATCATGACCGGCGGGATCATTTTCTGGAAGTTTTTCCGGAATCACCGGGGGAAAAGCAGGATGTAAAGGATAAGTATATACTGGTTTTGGAATATCCAGGCGTCCGTTTCATAATTCTGGATTCTCTGATCTACACGAATCACTCCCCTGCTCTCGGCTTACTGGGGATTCGACAAAGGGAATGGCTGGCGGAATACCTGAAAGCTCATACCGGCAAACCGGTACTGCTCTTTGTGCATCATACCCTGGGCGAGAAGGATGGCGACCTGCAGGATGCCGACAGGCTGTTCAATATGCTGCAGCCTCACCGTCATGTGAAAGCGATTGTTTACGGCCATTCGCATGTATATGGTTATTCGGTACGGGATGGGATCCATCTCATCAACCTGCCTGCCACCGGATATAATTTCAGGGATCAGGATCCTGTCGGTTGGGTGGAGACAACGATCACGGCTGAAAAAGGAATATTTAAACTGCATGCAACGGCCGGCGACACGCAACATGACGGTGCCGTTAAGGAATTGACATGGAGAACATGAGAAAATTACCGGTAATAACCAGGAACCAGGA
>JANTHB010000158.1 GCA_024762655.1 Bacteroidales bacterium | reverse complement strand
AATCATCATTTCTAGTCTTCTCCGGCATGGCTACCCAGGGTAGCCAGGATTCCCCCGTCTACGTAAAGAACGTGTCCGTTGACGAAATCGGAGGCTTCAGATGCCAGGAAAATGGCGGCACCGGCCAGTTCTTCCGGTTTCCCCCAGCGTCGTGCGGGCGTTCTTTTAATGATAAATTCATTGAAAGGGTGTCCGCCCACACGTATGGGTGCTGTTTGTTCCGTGGCAAAATATCCGGGACCTATTCCGTTTGCCTGGATATTATACCGGGCCCATTCGTCTGCCATCTCTTTGGTCAGCATCTTTAATCCTCCTTTGGCCGCAGCATATGCGCTGACCGTATTTCTGGAAACTTCGCTCATCATAGAGCACATGTTGATGATCTTCCCTCCCGAATTTCTTTTAATCATGCTTTTAACCACATGTTTGGCCATGATAAAAGGGCCCACCAGGTCAATGTCCAGAATTTCCCTGAAATCCGCCACCTCCATTTCCAGCATGGGAGTCCTTTTGATAATAGCTGCATTATTGACCAGTATATCTATGGGAGCGACCTCTTTTTCTATCAGGGAGAGGTTTTTGATTACCTGTTCCTCCCGGGCAACGTCAAAGAGGTAAGAATGTGCCGTTATTCCTTTGGCAGCATATTCCTCCCGGGCTTTTTCCAGACGTGCGGGAGTATGTCCGTTGATTACCAGCGTAGCTCCGGCTTCTGCCAGTGCCGTGGCTATGGCCATTCCCAGCCCATGGGTACCTCCGGTAACCAGGGCTGTTTTTCCTGTAAGATCGAATAACTCAAGTCCCATAATCGTAATCTTTATTTAAGGTCGGTGGGTTTGGCAAAGTCCATATCTCCATAATCCAGGTTCTCCCCGGCCATCCCCCAGATAAATATATAGTTGGAGGTTCCGGCAGCGGCATGGATCGACCAGGGGGGTGAGATCACGGCCTGTTCATTTTGCAGCCAGATATGCCTGGTTTCTTTTGGCTCGCCCATAAAATGGCAGACTGCCTGTCCTTCCGGGACCTCAACATAGAAATAGGCTTCCATTCTGCGACTGTGAACATGGGCGGGCATGGTATTCCACACACTGCCTGTTTTCAGCTCTGTCATGCCCATCTGCAGTTGGCAGGTATCCACAACCCCGTGAACCAGGAGTTTGTTTATCTGACGTTCATTGGAGGTTTCCAGTGATCCCAGTTTCACCACCTCTGCGTCTGCCAGTGTAATGCGTTTTACGGGATAGGTTTTGTGTGCATTGGCTGAGTTAAAGTAAAAATGAGCCGGTTTTGCAGCATCTTTGCTGACAAAGACCACTTCTTTAACCCCTTTTCCAATATACAGGGCATCTTTGTACCCAAGATCGTACTCTTTGCCATCCGCCCTTACCCTACCGGGACCTCCCACGTTAATGATCCCCAATTCGCGGCGTTCCAGAAAATATTCCGCTTTGAGCGGTTCAATGGTTTCAAGCAATAATTCCCGGTTTACCGGGACAGCGCCTCCGATAATATAGCGGTCGTAAAAAGAATAAACCATGTTTACTTCATCGGGGACCATTATGTTGTCCACCAGATATTCTTTTCTTAGCCGCCGGGTGTCGTATGCGACCGCATCGATGGGATGTGTTGCGTATCTGAGCTCGTAATGTGTTGCCATAATCATTTTCTTTAAAAGTTATTACTGTTTGGATTTTCTTTGTGTTGATTTTCTGATCAGCAGCTCGGGACTGAGCATGATCTTGCTGGGAGGCGGTTTTTCGCCGATACTTTCTTTCAGGAACAGCTCCGTGCAATATCTTCCCATTTCACGGCTATGCTGGTCTACCGTGGTAAGAGAAGGGTTTATGTAGGAGGTGAATTTCTCATTGCTGAAACCGGCTACACCGAATTGTCCGGGGATATCAAATTTTTTTTCCTGCATAAAAAGCAAAGCCCCCAGGGCGGCATAATCACTGGCGGAAAACAATGCATCCGGGACCATACCTTTGTTCAGCACCTCCTCCATGGATTTTCTACCCGCTTCAAGGGTGAGGTTATTGTGAATGATCATATCTTCCTCAACCGGAAGATTGCAGGATTTCATGGCTGCCAGATAGCCTTCTTTTCTGTTTCTGTATACATTCAGATAATCAGGACCTGCAAAATGGATGATCCTGCGGTATCCGTTATCTATCATATGCTTTACTGCCCGGTAAGCCCCTTCGAAATCATCAATAACGATTCTGCTTGTATCCATCTCGGCGGGAATTCTGTCAAAGAATATCAGCGGAATTCTTGCATTCAGGATCTTTCTGAAATGATCATAGGTGTTTGTTTCCAGACTCAGGGATGCCAGGATCCCATCTACCCGGGCGCTCAGCAGGGTTTCGACATATTGTTTTTCTCTGTCCAGCTGGTCATGGGTCTGACAAATAATGATACTATATTTATGATCAAAAGCCACTTCTTCAATGCCGGCAATAACGTCTGAGAAAAAATCCCGGTTCACCCGCGGCACAATGACTCCGAGGGTACGGCTTTTCCCTTTCCTTAAACCGGAGGCCACTGTATTGGGTTGATAGTTCATTTTACGGGCCAGGTCTTTCACTTGTTTTCTCCTCTTCTCCCCCACTCCTTTTTTATCACGCAATGCCCGGGAAACCGTGGAAGGCGTAGTATGGAGGATCTCTGCCAGATCTTTGATCGTAACCGGCTTGGAAGACTGAAAAGCAGATGTTTTTTGGCGTACCATGATGATACAAAATTATCAATTTTTCAGAATAACACAAACGTTTGTGTGTTTTTTATAAGTATAACGGGTGAGGATATATTTCAATTATCAAATGACCGAACCTTTAACTTTGAAAATATCCGGAACTGGTTTCTTTCCGGTTTGTGTTATTTATCAGAGCATGAGTAATTATACAAGAAATATCTTGTAATGTTCCGTAGAATAATTATTTTTGTTTTCCGGAAGAATAAGTTTAATTTTCAGGTGTATATATAGAAACAAACGATTGTTCTATCAAAAAGGGATATCAAATGGCAATGCATGAACGTATTGAGGTGATTCTGAGGATACGAAAAACAGGGGTGGTTCCTGTTTTTTATCATCCGGATCCCGTAGTGGTCAGGAATGTTGTAGAAGCTTGTTACGAAGGGGGGCTCCGGGTTTTTGAGTTCACCAACCGGGGGGATTTTGCCCATGAAGTATTTGCCGAAGTCAACAAATATTGCATGGAGTC
>JANTHB010000157.1 GCA_024762655.1 Bacteroidales bacterium | reverse complement strand
TTTAATTTTTTTCTCGCTGTGGTCGCAATGAACTTTCCCAAAGTACATAAAAAAGAGAACGACATATCATCTAAAACGTTTCAAAAATAAAATATTTCTTCTTTTTGGAATATTTTTTATCCATTTAATCACAAAATACATTATTTTTAAGGCACAAAAAAAAATTCCAGACAAAACACTCAACCGATCACCCATGAAAAAGAAAACACCAGATCCCAAAAAGAACATGGCCCGCCGGAATTTCCTCAAGACATCCCTCACCGGTCTGGCTGCCTTCACCATTGTCCCGCGACATGTACTGGGAGGAACCGGATATACTGCGCCCAGCGACCAACTCACCCGCGCCATTATCGGTGTGGGGGGCATGGGACGGAATCACATCAGGTACACCGACGGCAAGCTGCTGGCTGTTTGCGATGTGGATCAGACCCACTTGCAAAAAGCCGTGGATATGGCCGGCAAAGGGGTCAGGACCTACCGCGATTACCGGGAAGTTCTCCAACGACCCGATATCGACATTGTTCACATCGCCACCCCCCCACACTGGCATGGGCTGATCGCTGCCGAAGCGGCACGGGCTGGCAAGGATATCTGGTGTGAAAAACCCATGACCCGGACCATTGGCGAAGGCATCAGGGTAGTGGATGAAGTACAACGATACGGAAGGATTTTCCGTTTGAATACCTGGTTTCGCTTCCGGGATACCTTTTACGGCCTCGGCACCACAGTCAAACCCCTGAAAAAAGTGATAGACAGCGGTGTGCTCGGATGGCCGCTGAAGGTTACGGTAAGCGGCATCACCGGATATAACTGGAAGTTTTACTGGAGCGGCAAAACCAACCTGCCCCCTATGCCGGTGCCTAAGACCCTGGATTACGATTTCTGGCTGGGTCCGGCTCCCTGGAAACCTTATAACCCGGAACATGTACATGCCAAATTCAGAGGATACTGGGATTATGACGGGGGCGGTCTGGGTGATATGGGTCAACACTACCTTGATCCGGTCCAATACATGCTGGGCAAAGACCATACGAGCCCGGTTAAGATAGAAGTAGAGACTCCCCAACAGGATTATTATGCTGTGGGCCCGTGGCGACGTATCGAATTTACTTATGCTGATGGATGTAAAATCATTCTGGACGGGGAAAACCGGGATAAAAAAGCCGCTTATATCGAGGGGCCTAACGGAAAGATCTACAAAGGAATGAAATCCACGATCCCCAACCTCAACAAACTGATTGCTTCCCTTCCCGATCCTGCACCGCAAATGACCGACTTCGCAGAGGCAGTAAAAACCCGTAGCAAGTTCGCCCTGAACGAACAGAATGGCCACCGCTCCTGTACCCTCGTCAACTTAGGAAAAATCGCCGTCAGACTGGGCAGAAATCTGCAATACGATCCGGAGAAACAACGGTTTGTGAATGATGAAGGAGCAAACAGACTCATTGATCAGCCTATGAGAGCTCCCTGGAGCATATAAGTTCAAAGTTTTTTGTAATGATTAACAATCAATGTTTGAAAATATAAATATTTAAATAAATATTTAAATACGTATTTAAATACATATTTAAAAGAAAACAATAAACATAATAAGTTATGCGTAAAATAATCATCATCCTGCTTTCTTTCTTATTACTGGGATTTTTTCCCGTTCATTCTCAGGACAACCGCACGCTGGAGACAAAAGTCGCAGATATTCTGGCACAGATACCGGCCAATGATCCGGCTTACCGTGATAAGCTCATGGAAGATCTTTTTTCATTGGGAGAGAAAGGATTCTCCAAACTGGCATCTATGCTGGTCGTACCAGGGACAGGCAACGATGCTGCCGTACGCATGGCTATCAATAGTATGGCCAGGTATGCCTCACAGAAAGGCAAAGAAAAACAAAAAGCATCACTGGAAAAATACCTGATTACGGCCATCGCCACTGCCAAAGAAAAAGCGGTTCAGCGTTTTCTCATTCACCAGCTAAACCTGGTGGGCAGTGATAAAATCGATTCTTTCCTGAAACCTTTCCTGTCGGATAAAGATCTTTGCGAACCGGCCACACAGGCTCTTTTGAATGTTCATACCGAAAAAGCGGCTCAAACCCTGCTGGAAACTCTCAAGGAAAATTCACCGCAAGGCAACATCACCCTGATCAAAGCACTGGGAGAGTTAAAATATAAACCGGCCGTTCCTGTTATCACCCAATATGTTGGTTCAAAAAATACTACGGTTCAACGAGTCACTTTACAAGCCCTGGCCAACATTGGAGATCCCGTTTCCTATAAAACCCTATGGGAAGTAACCAATCATACATCTACGTATGAACCGGCCATGGCCATCTCTTCTTTTATTACTTACGTGGATCGTCTGGGGCAGGAAAATGACAGGAAGCTTTGCCAGCAAGGAATTTCAGCCGTACTGAAAAAATGTAGCGAAACCTCATGCCTGCATTACCGGGCTGCCGCCCTGGAAGTTTATGCAAAACACTTCGGGGAAAAAGCTCTTTCTGTTTTTTACAAAGAAGTTAAAAACAAAGATAAATCGTACCGTAATGCTCTTCTCAGCACCATAGTTAAAACGGGAGACTCTTCCGTAACGAAAAAGTGGATCTCTGTTGCCAGGAAATCGGATCCGGCAGTCCGGGCTGACATTATCCGCATGCTGGGAGAAAGGGGAGATCTGCCGGCTGTTACATTTGTCAAAACACAATTGAATAACCCCGATCCGGAGGTGCGCCTTGCTTCCGTTACAGCCCTGGCAAACTTATTACATAAAGCCGCCATTCCGGATCTTTTACAGCATATGATAAGCGGCCAGGATATCAGGCAGACTTACCAAACCTTGCTTTCGCTGGTGGGAAAAGAAGATCTGCCCAAGGTTAAAGCTTCTCTGCAGGGGGCTTCGGGAGAAGCCAAAGCTGCCTGTATTCATCTTATTGCCGTGAGGAACGGAACGGAATATTTCACCCTCATCAAAGGACTGTGCCGGGATCAGGACCCTCTCGTCCGGGAAGCCGCTGTTAAAGCTTTATCCGGCGTAGCTTCATCATCCTCTCTGGATGAGCTGATCAATATGCTTACCACTACGGATAAGGAAGAACATATCCCTTATATCCAGAAAGCCATAGTTGTGTCTATAAAAGACAGCAAAAACAGGCAAGAAGCTGTTAACAAATTGTTTTCCGAATTAAACAGCCCCGAAAAAAGGAAACTGATGATAAATATTCTGCCGGCCCTGGGAGGACAAAGAGCATTGGCGGCCGTGAA
>JANTHB010000156.1 GCA_024762655.1 Bacteroidales bacterium | reverse complement strand
ATAACGAGCGGTTCAGGTATGTTATCCGCAAGGCAAACGATGTGGAAGTGGCAGTGCTCAACGGGAAAGAGGTGTCCCCGCAGGATCATATTCCACTCGCGGATGTGAAGCTGTATGCTGAAAATATTTATAACCGGTACAGGAAACCTGTCTTTGCTACCTGCGGGCCAAAAGGGATCGTCGTAGCCGACGACGCGGGTCTGCATGAGGTGCCGGGGATCCTGCTGACGAAGAAGCTCGACACGGTAGGTGCCGGTGACACAACCATCAGTGCCCTTACTTCAGCTCTGGCGGCAGACATCCCCCCGGTCGAAGCGGCACAGTTTGCCAACCTGGCGGCTGCCGTCACGGTGCAGAAACTTTATACCACCGGAACCGCCTCGGGTGAGGAGATCCTCGAACTGAACCGTGAGGCGGTGTATAATTATCGTCCAGAGCTGGCTGAAGACATCAGAATGGCCCGGTATATTAAAGATACCGAATTTGAGGTGTGTGATCCGGAGGTAACAAAACATTTCGGAAAAGTGAAGCATATGCTTTTTGACAACGACGGGACCATCAGCACACTGCGGCAGGGCTGGGAACAAGTGATGGAACCGGTGATGATACAGGCTATCCTCGGCGATGGATGGCAATCCGTCGATACGACCATGTACCGTAAAGTGCAGGAACAAGTCAGACATTACATCGATGCATCCACCGGCATACAGACGATCCTGCAGATGGAGGCCCTGGTGGACATGGTGAAGGAAGCCGGCTTTGTCCCCCGGGAGAAGATCCTCGACAAGTTCGGATATAAAAAGATCTATAACGATGCCCTGATGGAGGTGGTCAACCAAAGGCTGGAGAAATTGCATCGCGGAGAACTGGGGCCTGAAGATTATACTATGAAAGGGGCCATTCCTTTCCTGCAGGCTTTGCAGGAAGCGGGGATGGTACTGTACCTGGCCAGCGGCACCGATGAGGAGGATGTGGTGCATGAAGCCACCAGCCTGGGGTTTGCAAAATATTTTAACGGCGGGATCTATGGTTCGCAAAACGATATAAGGAAATATTCCAAGAAAATGGTGGTGGACCGGATCATTCGGGAAAATAACCTGCACGGTGAAGAGCTGGTTGTTTTCGGCGACGGACCGGTAGAGATACGGGAAGTGGCCGGGGCGGGAGGTATCGCTATCGGCGTGGCCAGCGACGAAGTGAGGCGATACGGGCTGAACAGGGAGAAAAGATCACGCCTGATACGTGCCGGCGCCCACATGATCATTCCTGATTTTTCACAGTGGAGAAAATTACGGGAAATGATAAAATGAGTAAATGAGTAAATGAATTATTACGACTCAAAAAAGAAGCTATTGAAATCACAAAAATAATGACTACAACAAAAAAGACATTAACCAAATGATATCAAACATCATAACCTATTTTATCATTCTATCATTTTATCATTCTATCATTAAAAAATGCCTAATACAAAACAACCAAAAGATTTGTTCCTTGGGATAGACATCGGTGGAACCAAGTGTGCTGTGGTATTGGGAGACCGTGATTTTAAGATCTATGAGAAGGTGACATTCCCGACCCGTACTTCAGAGAGGGGATGGAGGGAAGTGCTGGAAGAGTTCAAAACCCATGCGCTGACCTTTGTGGAAAAGTACGGCAGGGACCGGCTGGAGAGAACAGGAATCAGTTGCGGAGGACCTCTCGACTCAAAAAAGGGCATGATCTATTCCCCGCCCAACCTGTCCGGATGGGATGCTGTGCCGGTAACCGGATTTTTTGAAAAAGCCCTCGGTGTGCCTGCCGCCCTGCAAAACGACGCCAATGCCAGCGCCCTGGCCGAATGGATGCTCGGTGCCGGAAAGGGAACACAAAACATGATCTTCCTGACCTTTGGTACGGGGATGGGATCCGGATTGATCCTGAACGGCCGCCTGTACGCAGGGACAAACGACCTCGGGGGGGAAGTGGGGCATGTGAGAATGGCTGAAAACGGTCCCACAGGCTTTAATAAGGCCGGTTCGTTCGAGGGATTCTGCAGCGGCGGGGGCATTGCACAACTGGCAAAAAAGATGATCCGGGAGAAGTGGGAACAGGGTGGACACGTAGGTTTCTGTGCAGGAAAAGACGATCTGGAAAAAGTCACGGCCAAAACCGTCTTCGAAGCGGCACAGGAAGGAGACACGCTGGCCCTGGAGATCGTCCGTATCTCAGCGGAATACCTGGGAAAAGGATTGGCGGTACTGATCGATATCCTTAATCCCGAATGTATCGTGATCGGGAGTATCTATGCCAGAAACGAAGCATTGTTCAAACCGCATATGATGAAAATGCTGAAAAAAGAAGCCATCCCTGCGGCATTGGAGGTGTGCAGGATCGTTCCTGCCAAACTGGGGGACACCATCGGCGATTATGCCGCACTCAGCGTGGCGGTGAATGAATGATTGATTGAAATAAAACATAAAGACAAGGTATATCTTGTCTACCGGAATGCCGGAAACAAAAAGTCAAACAAATGAAAGAAGATGCTATCCATCAGTTATTGTTGCGTTATCCGGGTCTCAGTGCCTGCAAAGAGGATGTAGAAGCAGCTTGCCGGGCGATTGTAAACTGTTATGAGCGGGGAGGAAAAGTGCTCGCCTGTGGCAACGGGGGCAGTGCTGCTGATGCCGGCCACATTGTCGGAGAACTAATGAAAAGTTTTGAAAAAAAACGTGTTCTGAATGCGGGGACGAGGGAGGCCCTGGTGTCCATGGATCCGGAACGCGGGTCTTATCTGGCGGAAAAACTGCAGGAAGGGTTGCCTGCAATCTCGTTAAACGCCCATGGCGCCTTGATCTCGGCCGTAGCCAATGATATGGATGCTTCCCTGGTGTTTGCCCAGCAGGTGGCAGGATATGGCAAAAACGGGGATGTGCTGATCGCCATCACCACCTCCGGAAACTCTCAGAACGTGATGGACGCCGCAATCACTGCCAAAGCACTGGGAATTACTGTGATAGGTCTGACCGGGAAAACCGGTGGAAAACTGAAACGGTACTGCGACATCACGATACGCGTACCGGCTACCCGCACGGCAGAAGTACAGGAATATCATCTGCCTGTGTATCACGCAATATGCAGGGTGACAGAGGAAATGCTTTTTGGCGATAATACCAAATCATAAATGGTATTTGTTTTAATCATAGGAATTCCCCGGGGTTCCACCTATACCTCTCCTTGAGGAGAGGTCAAAACTTTTGAAGAAAGTTTTGGGTGAGGTGTAATAAAGAAATTTCGGTTTACGAAAT
>JANTHB010000155.1 GCA_024762655.1 Bacteroidales bacterium | reverse complement strand
TTTTATTTTAAAGGAGGAAGCAGCAAGGCATTGAAAAGAAGTTTATAGGATGCCTGTGTAGAAGCTCTGAACTGGGGGTTAAAACCCATCAGCACCATCTGTCCTTTTCCTTTTTTCAGCCATACCACTGCCGGTTGCCTGGCCAGCAGCTCCGGGTGTTGTGCATATCCGCTCATCAGGATATTTTCTTCCGGATACCAGCCGATAACCCTGCGATCCATATCGAAAAAAGGAATTGAAGTGGCAAAAACAGGCCGTCCCCGTGAAAAAACACCGATAGTATGTGGCAGCCCTTTTGTCAGAGGAGAATCTTTCAGCAAGGCTACCCTGATCAGGGAACCCGGGACGTACAATCCCTTTTCCTGCAGATTTTTTGAGATATCCCGGAAAGGAAGACGGAAGTTCTCGGTCACAGTATCCTTCTTTCCTTTTTTACGGGTAATGCTGAGTTTCCCTTCAAATAATCCGGTAGAACCACCCCAGGAAACGACCACACCCCCCTTATCCACAAAAGACATCAGCTTTTTCAGTCCTTCCTTTCCCATGCCCCTGGAATATTCCGGAGCATAGCTGAGCAGATAGTAACCGCTTCCTGACCCGCTAGAGCCATTCAACAACTCCTTTTTAGAGGAACTGGGAAAAACGATCACGTCAAAATCAGAAAGAACCGTTGAGGGGATCTTATCCGGATGTAATACCGTATATTGAATATGGTAGGTATCAAAAATGTACCGTGTCCAGCCGGCGTCCATGTCGCTGTAATAGGTCTCGATCAAGGCAATGCGGGGTGTCTGGAATGGCTCTACAGACAATGATGATTTGTCCGTAACCGCAACGGGTTGGAATTTTATTTCCCGGTTCAGCAGATCCCATCCTTTGGCGTTATCGCCGGAGATTACAAAAGATCCCGCTGCCAGGGCCTGTCCTTCCAGCGTAACCTCTTTCTTCAGGCGCTCAACGGTCAATCCCTGACCGGCAGCCAGAAAAGCTGCCTTAAAACTTTCATTATCTGAAACGGGAAAAACTTCCGCCGCAGATCCTTTCAGGGGATGTACCCGCAAAGTAAAGGGTTGTTTTACGGGGCTCAGGCCGGCTTCCAGCGTCTTATCACGTTTATCTATCTCGTAGCAGGTTATCTGTCTTTCCAGCGGCAACGACCAGGTGGTGATATCATAGGGTTTGATCATCTTGCCTCCGGGGGTATAGTGCCGGACGGGGTAATGTTGCTTTTCCATCACTTCCTTGATGAACGCACGGAAAGGCTGTGCCAGGGGCACCACCAGGTCGCCTGCGTGATACACTTGTCCGTCAAGCACATAATCCTTTTTCATTTTATAAACGGAAACCCCTTGTTCGCCAAGCAGATTCACCAGGTTAACCAGTTCGCTCTCATCCTGCTGATGTCCGGGCATGATATAATAATAAGGTGGCGTGGTTTTCCCAAGATTCACATTCTTCCGGCAAAGGTCATTTCTGAACTTCAGGATCTTGTCATGATAAAGAGAAGCGGTTTTCAGGATGGATTTGGTAGAGGTGATCTCATATTGCACGATATCCCCCAGGCGCCACCAGCCCCCTTTCCAGGGTAAGGGCATATTTATACTTTTCTTGTATTCGGAAAGGCCCTTTCCCCGCACAGCAAGTTCACTGGGTTCGACATATATGGGCGTAGCATAATGAGCGCTGGCACACTCGGTAAGAAAAGCGATCACGTTCTGCCAGAGGCAGGTTTCTGTCGATCCGGGCCAGTAATTGTCAAAAGCATAATGCTGGGAGACACCTGCCAGCCCGGCCTGCGTCATGTCATTGATCAGGTTCTGTCCGAAAATGCCCGTCCAGGTCCACATAGCGGCATCAATGTTTTCAGCGATCGGATCTGAGTTGGGGGGCACAAAATAACGCGGGCCGGTAGATCCCATCTGGTGCTTCTCCACCATAACCTGCGGAAACCAGGTTTGGGTGAAAATACGCTGAATATTTTTCGTGTCTTCCTGCGTGAGGATCACAAAATCACGGTTGTTGTCATGTCCTACGTATTTATGATATACCCTGGGAAGAGACGCCCCTTCGTACTTGGTCCCTTTGTACTTTCTGTAGTTGTTGACCACAAAGTCCATCCCGTCGGGGTTGTGACAAGGCACCATCATATACACCACATTATCCATCCAGCCGAGAACTTCGGGGTTTTGGGTTGTAACCAGTTCATACGCGATCAACGGGGCTGCCTGCGAAGGACCCACCTCACTGCTGTGCATGGACAGCGTAGCAATAAAAAACACCTTTCCCTCTCTTGCCAGCTTCTGCTGTTTTTCCCTGGAAAGATCCGGGTTCAGGGCCAGATCCCTGTTGATCTCTTTCAAACGATCCAGGTTATTTATATTGGCTTCCGTAGAGAAGAAAGCAATATACATAGGTTTTCCCATGGGTGATTTTCCGATCTCCACCATTTTCAATCTGGGGGATGCGGCATCCAGTTTTTGAAGGTAACCGATCAACTGTTCATAATCCATGAGCATTCTGTCCGACCCGGGTTCAAATCCGAAATAGTCGGAGGGCTTTTGCACGGGGACCGTCCGGGCAACACCGGTTTGTACGGTCAACATCAGGAAAAAGACCCATGCCGATACAGCCGCAATAAGAGATTTGCGATTCATTACTTTATTTTTTAAGGAGTTAAGAAATTTAAAGTTATTCAAGAATTTTCCAGACCCTGCACGGAGAAAGGAGAACTTATGAACGGTATTTTTATATTGTTTATCAGACACCCGCCAATTATTTAAGCTCTTTGATCCTGATATTTCTAAACCAAATCTTACTTCCGTGATCCTGCAGGCCAATGTGGCCCTTTTTGGCCAGGCCATATCCCGGATAATCTTTCCATTTGCCATGCTTCACCTTTTTTTTCCATTCATCCGTCCACAGATCATACTCCACGACTTTGGAACCATTAAGGTAATGGATCACATGGGGCCCATGGACCACGATTTCGGCCGTATTCCATGTCAAAGCCGGTTTGATCTTTGCATGAACGGGGGGATCCATGGCATAGTTGGCCCCTGTCGTCTGCCAGTCGTGGAGTTTACCCGGCCATCCCAGGTCATCGATCAACTGGTATTCCGGTCCGGTGGCATAGGGTGTGGGATAATGATCTTCGACCACATGATAAAAAATGCCACTGTTCCCGGCCGGGGATATTTTCCACTCCAGTTTCAGATCAAAGTTTTCAAATTCCCTTTTGGTAATGATATCGCCACTTTTGTCGCTTCCTTTTCCTAGGCATACCAGGCAATGATCTTCTGCGGTCCAGTTACCGGGTGTCGAATCCTTACGAAACCCTTTCCAGCCGTCCAGGTTTTCTCCGTTGAACAAGAGTTCCCAACCCTCTTTTTGTTCTTCCGGGGTCAGTTCATTGTAATTTTGG
>JANTHB010000154.1 GCA_024762655.1 Bacteroidales bacterium | reverse complement strand
CACCCCCATACCCCCTCCCCCGGTGTGGGAGGGGGCTAAACGGTCATCACTCGCCGGGAATAATTTTGGAAAACAACAGCGAACAAATTTTTATCCCAAATCCCCGGTACCCGACCGCAGGCGAGTGCGCAGTAAAAGATTTTCTCGAAATCTCTATTGCGCAATCCGGGATAATTCCATCTCACCCAAAACTTTCTTCAAAAGTTTTGACCTCTCCTCAAAGAGAGGTGTAAGTGGAACCCCGGGGCAACCCGTCTGACTCGCGTCAGCCCTGCCCGAAAGAATGAATTCTTTCTCGTCCGAACGGCTTCAGCCGGGCGGGCATTCAGGCGGGCGGGCGGGAGCCTCGGAGAATATTTCAGAATAAATAACCGGTGACAGAAAGATGGAAGAAGGGGGTCAGGGTTCAGGGTTCAGGATATTCAGGACTTTTATAAATTGCTTTTTGATACGTTTTTCGCGATTACTTAAAGCATCCGCGGGAAGCGGATGTATTTCCTTTTCATCCTTTGAAAGATTGATAAACCGACCGTCCTCATACAGTTTGTAAAAGGGTGTATAGACAAACCGGGCATACTTAAAATGAGCCCATTTGGGATCATAATAACAGTACACCCAATTCCTTCCATGCAGATGTTTCCCGTATATCAAGCGGGCAAAACTATGGCCATCGGTCTGAAAATCGTCCGGGCGGGAAAGGCCGGCCACATCCAGTAACGTAGGTATAAAATCCGTAAAATCAACATATTTTTCAGAGATCTGTCCTCCGGCAATATGTCCCGGCCAGTTCAGGATCAGAGGAACATGTGTTCCCGTAAGCAGAGTAAGTCCTTTTCCTCCGTGAACGGGCTTATCCCCCATCATGGAGACAATGGCCCGGTTGGTTCCGTTATCCCCGGTAAAGAGGACCAGCGTATTGGAACGAAGTCCCAATTCCTCAAGTTTTTGTATGATCAGGCCTGCATTTTTATCAACATAGGCCACCATATCCGCAAAAAAACGATTGTCCCTTCCATACCGGTTTGTTTTCCATTCGGGAGAATCAGGCGTCGGGACATGAGGCGCATGGGGCAACACCATCGGGTAATACAGGAAAAAAGGATCTTTGCGGTGGCGGGTGAGAAAATCCTCTATAAATGCCATAAATACATCCGGCCCGTATTGACCTTGCAGCGTGTCGGGGATTAAACGGTTATTGTATATTACCGGGTCGGCATAGCGTGATCCTACCCTGTCGATCTGCCAAAGACAGAATTCATCAAAGTCGGCTTCATGAGGCAAAGTGCCTGTGCCTTTCAATGCTTTTTGTCCCGTACTGCCATACAATTGCCACTTGCCCGCAATGCCCGTTGTATAGCCCGCCTCCTGAAAAATGTTGGCAAAGGTTTTCTCTCCTTTTTTCAATATGCCGAAAGCCGTATAGTTTCTGAAGTTATATTTTCCTGTCATGAGTTGCACTCTGGAAGGCGTACACAACGGCTGGGAGAAACAATAACGGAATCGTAAACCGGTCGCGGCCAACCGGTCCAGGTTGGGGGTGGCATAAGAAGTGCCACCGTCACAGCCCAGGCATTCGTAGCCCAGGTCGTCGGCCATGATCAACACGATGTTGGGCCGGGCAGGTTGCTGCCCCGCGCAGGAGAAAAACAAGAACGGAAAAAAGATGATAAGAAACAGGTACCGGATCATGGTAAAAAGTTTTAATGGATTGCTTCATCGTATCCTTCACTGCCCCACCAGTCTTTGTTGGGCTGCCAGGCGGGAGACAACATTTGCCTGCGTTTTTCTTCCAGTCGGGGCAATAACACATCCCAGTACCATTGCTGTTTTCTTTTCAAGGAGTCCTCGCTGAATAACGGATCGGGAACCGGGTATTTTGCGTTTACTGACCGGAGCCAGCCCAACAATTTCCCTGCCATTTCCCGTGTGATCTCCGGATACCGGGCTGAGAAATCATGCTGTTCACTGATATCCTTGTTAAGATCATACAGCTCATTGGTCCCGTCTTCCCAGTAATGGATCAGTTTCCAATGGCCTTCACGGATCATGGAGGCCGGATCACCTCCCTGGTTTCCGTAATGAGGATAGTGCCAGTATAAGGGGCGGGAAGGGATGGTATCGCCTTTCAGAAGAGGCACCAGGCTAACCCCGTCGGTATGTTCCTCCGGCATGAGGGGAATCCCTGCCAAATCCAGAATGGTGGGATAAAAATCAGCGCCGGTAACGGGGGTTTCGTTTTTTCTTCCCCGGAGGTGCATCCAGGGCACATCAATAAAATAGGGAATACGAATGCCTCCCTCCCACTGATAACCTTTTCCGCCTCGGAGCGGCCCCAGGTTGGTGGAGTAACTATCCCCCGAGACCACACCGCCATTGTCGGAGGTAAAAATGACCATCGTCTTTTTGTCCAGGTGAAGTTTTTTCAGGGCCGCCAGCACATAACCCACTGCATCATCCATTTGTGATACCAGACCGGCATACACCGGATTGTCCTGATGCAGGCGGTAGGGCAATCTTCTCTCCATGGCAAAGCCCTGCGCAGCGATCCCCCTTGCCTCCGCCTTGTCCCGATATTTCTTCCACTTGTCATGTGTGGTTTGTATCGGGCCGTGTACCGCATAAAAAGCGAGGTATGCCAAAAATGCCGTATCTTTATTCTGTTCAATAAATTTTACCGTTTCTTTGGCCAGTTTCATGGATAGGGGCATGCCTTTCTCTTCCGGACGATCTGTCATCTTGGGATCACGGAAAGGCGAAAAATACCTGCCATGAGGCGGACTTCCCACTTCATAGCCTCCTATATTCACATCAAAGCCGTTGTCTTCCGGATAAAAACCCTGACCCCCCAGATGCCATTTCCCTGCAAAAAAGGTCCTGTATCCATGCTCTTTCAATGCTTCGGGAAGGATCACATACTCTTTGGGCAGATGATGGAGATAATCGGGAGGTAACATTTTCGTATATCTTTTTGCTTTCCTCCAGCTTTCCCCTGATTTTGCACCTATCCAGTCTGTGATCCCGTGACGGGCCGTAAACTTTCCGCTCAGTAAACTGGCTCTGGACGGACTGCAAACGGCACAGGTGGCATAGCCGTTTGTAAAGATCATACTGTGGGCAGCGATACGGTCCACATTGGGCGTCTCGTAATATTCACTCCCCATGCAACTCAGATCCTTGTAGCCAAGGTCATCAACCACGATAAACAGTATATTCGGTTTTTCAGGCTTGCTGCTGCAACCGGTCATCACTACCGGAAGGAGGAGCAGTATAAGGAATGTTATGCTTTTCATCCTTTTGACATTTTGAACAATGTAAATATATAATGTAAATATATTAATTATTGAAGTTTCGCACATTTTGCTTCTTGATTAAGAATTATTTTATCAAACAAACTGCAGATCTTATATTTCATTGGTTATCTACGTTTTGCAGATTCCATT
>JANTHB010000153.1 GCA_024762655.1 Bacteroidales bacterium | reverse complement strand
AATTTTATACGGATCTTCCCCGATGCATAAAATAATCCCTTTTCCGGTTCAATGATATCAATGCCCGAACTGATATATGTCCGGTAGAAAAAGGGAAGTGTTATGAAATCTTCCTTTGTTTTGTCGGTAAAGGACCATTGTGTGCTTCTGGGACAGTGTTGCAGGAAAAAACGTTCGGGCGGTACAAAAAAATAAGCATCGGAAAATTCCGGGAGGAAAATCTTTTTATCATAATCCAGTTCTCCTGCTCCCCAGGTAACGTCCAGAAATTTCCATTCCCCTTCAATTTTGACGGCATTCCATGTATGATTGACTGCTGCCGGATTTCTTCCTATATCTTCGGGAAGCATTTTTACATATCCGGGGATGATGACACATTCCAGGTTTGTAAGGTCGGCGAGACGCTTGTAAAGGGAAGCATATCCTTCGCACAGGGTTTTTTTGTAATATAGGGCTTCCTCTGCCATGTATATTCTGTAAGCGTCTTCTACGTAATAGTTTTCTTCTCCCCTGATAAGGGAATGGACATAGTACGGTGACGTATAAATATCTCGTGAAAAGTACTTTTTGAAATCGTACGAAATATTATAAGCGATCCAGTCATAAATGGCACGGGCTTTTTCCGCAGGCATAGAAAAATCATGGTTGATCTGACTGGCCAGGTCTTCAGGGAATGACCAGTCGGAGGAATACGCTTTCACGGTTTGGTCTACACGGGAAAAATCCTGGGCTGGTACATACCCCTGGAAAATGAAAAGAAAACTCAGGAGAACAATATGGGTTTTTCCGGTTGACATAAAAATGTGTAAAAATGGATTGTTACAAACCTACATAAATTATTTTATGTAAAAACAGACTGGAAGAGAATAATAGAAGGAGGGTTCCCTGCATATTCCTCCGTTTCACGCAAAATGTATCCCGGTTTTCAGAGATTCATCATTCACCATTGCCTATCTCCAGCATAAGCCGGACGATATCTGCCGGGGGACGGATGGGCTTGAAAGTCCCGGCATCAGTAAAGATCAGCGTGGTGGTAGCAACGGCTACCTTGTCTTTGTTCTCATTGGTAACCTCGTAGGAGAAAATCAGCCGGACCCCTCGGATCTCTTCCAGTGTGACCCGTACTGCCAGGATGTCGTCGTAATAACCCGGATGATAGTAGGTAATAGCCAGGTCTCTTAAAGGGAGGATAATACCACTGTCTTCCAGCTCTTTGTATGACATCTTCGATTTACGTAAGAGATCGGTACGTGCTTCCTCAAAATAAAGAGGATAAACACTGTGATGCAAGACCCCCATACGATCGGTTTCGCCATACCTGACACGGATATGGGTAATATGGGTGGGTTTCCGCTTTGCTTTTTCCAGAGAATTCATGGGTTGCAGGTTTTTAAATAGGACTCAAAGATATAATCTTAAGACGAATTCTTTTTACGGATAAGAATAAGCCCGATGAAAGTCAGGAAGCCGTTTATGATAAGCATTTCAAAACCAAAATGATATCCGTTGAACCAGGCGACCGACTTTACATTCAGCAGATAGCATAGAATGGGAGAAAGGAGGGCGACCGCCGGTACCCATTTGTCTTTGACCTGCCATCTGGTAAACAGGCCGAAAGTATACAGACCCAGAAGTGGACCATACGTGTATCCTGCAGCGGTGAACAAGGAGCTTATCACGCTTTCGTTATTTATGGCACGGAAAAGCAGGATAAGCAGCACCATGGTGCCTGAGATTATCAGGTGAACGCGCATACGGATGCGTTTTATCTCTTCTTCCGTCTTGTCTTTGGTTCCCAGGATATCTACGGTGAAGGAAGTCGTCAGGGCTGTCAGGGCCGAGTCGGCACTTGAATAAGCAGCCGCAATAAGCCCCAGCATAAAGAAAACAGCTACAATAGAAGGAAGATATCCTCCGGTGGCAATGACCGGAAAGAGATTATCGGCACGTGCCGGTATGGGAATGCCGTGGTTCTGGGCAAAGATATACAACAGGGCCCCCAGGGAAAGGAAAAGTAAATTGACCGGCACCAGTACGATGCTAAACCATATCATGTTCTTTTTTGCTTCCCTGATGTTTTTACAACTTAGGTTTTTCTGCATCATATCCTGGTCCAGTCCGGTCATGACAATGGTGATAAAGGCTCCGCTGAGAAACTGCTTCAGGAAAAAACGTTTGTCATGCCAGTCGTTGAAAAAGAAAATCCTGGAGTAGTGGCTTTCCCTGATGGTTTCCACCATCCCGGAGAAATTCAGTCCCATTTGTCTGGCTACGAATATCACGGTCAGGGTTACGGACAAAAGCATGAACAGCGTCTGCAGGGTGTCTGTCCATATAATGGTTTTTATGCCGCCGCGGAAGGTATACAACCAGATCAGAAGAATGGTTATTACTACCGTCACCCAGAAGGGAATGTGCCAGGTATCGAAGATGGTGATTTGCAGAACCGAAGCCATCAGGAAAAGCCGGAAGGAAGCTCCGATAATCCTCGATAAAAGGAAAAAGGATGCTCCGGTCTTGTAGGAAAGGAACCCGAACCTAGTGTCGAGATAGGTATAAATGGAGGTGAGATTCAGACGGTAGTAAAGAGGCATAAGAATGTAGGCGATGAATAAATACCCCAACAGGTATCCCAGCACCATCTGCATATAGGCAAACTGACTCTCGGCGACCCATCCGGGAACACTGATAAATGTGACGCCGGAAAGGGAAGCCCCGATCATCCCGAATGCTACAATATACCAGGGAGATTTCCGGTTGCCCAGGAAAAAAGCCTTATTGCCGGCATTGCGTCCCGTGACAATCGAAATAACCAATAACAGGGCAAAATAAGAAACAATGATCAGGGCAAGAAAGACTGAATTCATGCTGTCTGTTTTTCAGGCGCCAAGATAATAAATTTGTATTAGCCCGTATAATAATTGCAAAAACGAAATGCCGGAAGTAACTTTGTAAAAGATTTACGGAAGTGTATCTGAAAGTAGCGCAGGAATAAATATGGAAGTGTCACATTATCCGTCAAAACTATTGGAAGAAGCTGTGGAGGCTTTTGCCGGATTGCCCGGTATTGGGAAGAAAACAGCATTCAGACTTGTGATGTTTTTGTTACGCCAGGACAAGGATGTGGTTGAGCATTTCGGTCAGACGATACTCCGGCTTAAAAAGGAAATTCGCTACTGTCGTAGCTGTAACAATATCTCCGATAAGGAGATTTGCGATATCTGTGCCAATACGCACCGGAACCACTCGCTGGTATGTGTGGTGGAAAGTCCCCAGGATGTTATGGCTATAGAGAACACTGGACAATATCATGGTATTTATCATGTGTTGGGGGGTCTGATCTCTCCCGTTGACGGGATTGGCCCCAATGATCTGGTTACCGTTCCCCTGGAGGAGAAAGTTAACAAAGGCGAAGTCAAAGAAATTATCCTGGCACTCAGCACTACCATGGAAGGGGATACTACCAACTTTTATCTGTT
>JANTHB010000152.1 GCA_024762655.1 Bacteroidales bacterium | reverse complement strand
TAACCATTACTGTCTCCGGTGGCACCCCGCCTTACCAGTATTCCATAGACGGAGGTGTCACTTTTATCAACAACGGGGGTAACTTTACCGGGTTGACTTCAGGGAACTACGATGTGGCTGTGCAGGACAACAACGGGTGTGTTCAGAACGGAAGTACACTCACCATCAACCAGCCTACTGCCATTTCCATCGATTCCGAAACCAAAACCGATGTCTCCTGCAACGGCGGCAATGACGGATCCATCACCGTCTCGGTTTCCGGCGGCACACCACCCTATCAGTATTCTGTTGACGGGGGAACGACTTTCGTCAACAACGGAGGAACCTTTACCGGACTGGCTGCAGGGAATTATGATATAGCCGTACAGGACAATAATGGATGTGTCCGGAATGGAAGCTCCCTTACGATCACCGAACCTGCAGCAATTGTCATTCTTTCCGAAACCCACACCGATATCACCTGCAACGGACTGTCAAACGGGACCGTGACTGTCAGTGCTGCAGGGGGGACAGGAGTTTTGCAATACACACTGAACCCGGGAGGAACAACCAATACTACAGGAAACTTTACCGGTCTTGCCGCCAACACATACACCGTCTCCGTAACAGATGCAAGCGGATGCGGTCCGGTCAATTCTTCGGGGATTAATGTTATTGAACCACCATTACTCAGCATTGATTCGGAAACTGGTACCGATGTATTATGTAACGGAGACAATGACGGCATTATCACAATAACTGCATCGGGGGGAACGCCCGGTTACAGGTACTCAGTTGACGGTGGTGCTACATTCGTTAGTAACGGTGGAATATTTAACAATCTTACAGCCGGCAGTTATTTTGTAATCGTCAAAGACACCAATGATTGCATCGCAGGAGGATCTGCCATCACCCTCAGTGAGCCGCCACCTTTAGCGGTTACGGTAGACACGACCAAGGCCTCCTGCAACAAAAACACTTTCGACGGAGAGATACAACTCTCGGCGTCGGGAGGGGTCAGTCCCTACTTGTATTCTGTAGATGGAGGAACAACTTTCTCGGATTCAGGACACTTTGTTAACCTGGAAGGAGGAGCTTATGACCTGATGGTACAGGATTCAAACCAGTGTTCCTGGACAGCAAGCATGACCCTTGAGGGGAAAACCTTTGTCTTGGCGAATGCCGGGCAGGATACGGCGGTATGTCCCGGTGAAAGTATCCGGCTCTCCGGCACGGGAGGGACAAATTATCTATGGTCTCCCGCAGGATCTCTGGATGATCCGACTTCAAAACAGCCACTGGCAACTCCGGATGTCAGTACATGGTTTACGCTTACAGTCTCCACAGGAAGTTGTACCGATCAGGATTCGGTACACGTTACCGTACATCCGTTGCATGGATTAACCGCAGCTCAGGACACAACCATCTTTAGCGGGAGTGTTGTAACCCTGACAGCAAACGGAACAGGTTTTGTGAATTTCTCATGGTCTCCTTCCGAAGGTTTATCCGCAACAACAGGTTCCACCGTTGAGGCTTCCCCTGTAAGGGATATTATCTATTATGTCATTGGTGAAACTACAGAAGGATGTTTTGAATCCGATTCGGTTTTTATCACCATCATCCAGGAAGTTCTCATCCCGTCCGGATTTACTCCCAATGGTGATGGGGTTAACGATACCTGGAAAATCGGGAGTGCGGAAAATTATCCCGACATGATTGTACAGATTTTTGACCGGTGGGGACAACAACTTTTCTATAGTAAGGGATACGGCGCCGGAAAAGAGTGGGACGGAACTTATAACGGAAAAGAAGTAGCCAGCGGTACGTATTACTATGTTATCATATTAAATGATCCGAAAAACACTGCACCATTGAGGGGCCCCGTAACCATCATTCGCTAATGAAAAATGCACGTTTCTACATATTGATCCTGCTTTTGGGACTTCCTCTCTCAGCACTGCATAGCCAGCAGCTGCCCAATTTCACGCAGTATATGTTTAACGATTTTGTACTTAATCCTGCAATTGCAGGGACCCGGCCATATTACGAGATCCGTTCAAACAGCCGTTTTCAGTGGGCAGGTGTCATTGATGCACCGCAAACGATGAGCTTGAGCATTTACGGTCCCCACAGCTCGAAAGATATGGGATTTGGAGGTTATCTGTTCAATGACATCACCGGACCGACCAGCCGCACAGGCCTCTACGGAAGCTATGCCTATAATGTTGGTATCAATGACAATATTCGTCTTTCGATGGGATTGTCAGCCGGGATCCTGCAAAACAAAGTGGACGGAACAAAAATCACCCTCTTTGATCCCAATGACCAGGCTCTACAGGAATCGGTGTATTCCAGTTATTCTCCTGATGCTTCAATCGGGCTTTATGCGTACGGAGAAAATTGGTTTGCCGGGTTTTCCGCTTTTCAGCTTTTTGCCAACTCCCTTAAATATTATGATGTAAAATCGGGGTTAAATAAGCTGAAAACCCATTATTACCTGATGGCGGGGTACCGCTTTGAGATCAACAGTGATTTTATGGTCGAAGGATCTTCGCTTGTGAAAAAAGTTACACCGGTTCCTTTTCAGGTTGAACTGAATGTCCGTGGAATGTATCAGAAAAAATTCTGGCTGGGGGTCTCATACCGGAGCAGTGATGCCATGTCTGTTTTGTTGGGATATATTCACATGGAAAAATATTATTTCGGTTATGCCTACGATATTGGTCTGTCTGATTTCAGAAAGTACAACTCCGGGTCACACGAAATCATGGTCGGTGTACGTTTCAATAAAATCAAGAATCCTTAAGATCATGGGTATTTTACTGAAAAAACTCCTCCCGGTTGCTCTCCTGTTTCTTTTCATTTTTGCCGGGTGTACCCCACATGATGAATCCCGGATAAAGAAAAAAGAGGTTATCCCGGAAAAATATTTTGTTCCGATAATTGTTGACCTCCACCTGGCAAATTCAATGTTTTCACTTTCCTCCCTGCGAAGAAAATTTCCCGGGACGGATTCAATCAGCAATTATCGCGATGTTATTGCCGCTTATGGCTATACGCTGGATGACTTTGAAAAAACACTCTATTATTACGAAGATCATCTCGATGAATTTGTCCAGGTATATGACAAAGCAAACAAAAGGCTACAGGAAGTCGAGCGGGAAGTTATGGGCGATGAAAACCCGCTGAAATATGATTATGGAGAAAAAAATAACCTGTGGACCGGAAGCACCGAATGGCATCTTCCCAGAGAAGGAAAACGGAACAAAATACCATATAAGATCCCTGTGGATAAGAAGGGTGTTTATACATTGACTGCACGTATCCGGCTGTACCGGGATGACCAGTCCATGAATCCTGCGGCAACTTTGAATTTCTGGTATGACGACGGTTCTCCCGATGGGAAATGGATCCCTGTACGAAAACAAAACCTGATCAAGGACAATCAGGTACATCTCTACCTCCTTTCCGGCAGCCGTGAGGATGATAAGATCACCCATATCCGTGGATTCCTGATTGATCATGAAAAT
>JANTHB010000151.1 GCA_024762655.1 Bacteroidales bacterium | reverse complement strand
TTAAGCCAGCCAAGCAGCTTTGCCAGCAGACCTTTATCCACTTTTGTTTTGGCGAAATTCACCAGCTTCTCTGCTGCCATCACTTCACCGCGCAGACGGTAGCTCAAGGCCCGGGTGACCCCGTCGGTCTCAACACCGCTGCGCTGCCGGCCCATCCACATGAACGGTCCGCACACCGACATATTCCACGTACCCTCCGGAATAAATTCCGCATCCGGAATTTTGTAATCCCTGTCTTTTTTCAGGATATCCACCAGTTGCGAGATGGTCACAAACGTGTAGCCCTCTTTTTTCAACGTACTGAAATGATCCATATTCTTCTTCTCCTGTTCCGGCACCCTGTAAAAGTCACTGTTATAATCAAGGGTATTGAACACCTCACCATCGTCCAGAAAAGACCAGGTCCATTGCAGGTTTTTCAGATCTTTCCTGCCACCCCCCATCCAGCCCAGGATCACATCGTTTCCATACCGGACATTTACCAGGGGCAGGGTATTGTCACGATACCAGCCATACGGGTCGGAACTGGTCACCACCACATCATAGAGACCTTTCAGGGCCGATGCCAGGCCAGGAGAATATTGTATTTCCTGTCCGAAAAAAACACGCGAACGTTTCATGCCGTTTTTTTTCAGGATTTCATCCGATAAGGCCACCGACCGCTGCAGGTCGAGGGCCGGATACCCGATAAAAAACTGGTCGGAATAATGGGCGATCACCAACTCGATCTGCCCCCGGTTGACTAACTTTTTCAGCAGTTTCAGCACCTCCGGATACTCTTGGGACATCGTTTCTATGGCATAACCCTGAAACTCCAGATCCGCTTTATATTCCGGGTGTTTTTCAAAAAACAGAAGGGCCGGGTAAAGCGATTCCCGGACAATCCGTGCTTCAATACGATAGTCGCCGGCTACATACTGGAAATTGTAATGAAACAGGCCTATGGCATATTTCGGCTTGGCCTCTATACCTACCGTGACAAAAAACAAAAGAAAGAACAAAAATGTTTTTTTCATATTTTCTTAATTTTAAGATTCATTAAATATTTGTAACTCCTTGTATATAAATAATGTCGTATGTTTGCAACATACGACTTATTCTTTTTCTGATAACTCCTTCCTTCTTCGGACAACTCCTTCTGCAAAAATGCTTATCCCTCCAGGCACCTCACCTGTTTTATCATTCATCTTTTCTAACCATAGTATTATGTCCTTACACACATCCCGCATTGTATAGTTAACATTCACCGAATCGAACCATGTCATGTTTCTGCTCTTCATTTCATTTGCCTTGCGGGAGAGAAACCCCCTTTAAAAACCCGATCAATCTTTCCGGGTCATCGGTCTGTATCCCGTCGGTTCCCCATTTCAAGATCTTCATCCATTCCTCCTCGCCCCCTTTGTCTTCATCTACAAACACTTTTATATTCCTTTCATGGGCCCATCTGATATATTTTCCGTTCAACTGCCCCATATCCGTTGCCATAACTTCAGGATGTAATACCTTTGCCACCGCGGGTATATTTTCTGCCGGACCCGGATCGGGCATAGGAATGCAGGAAGGACAATCCTTTTTCACCTCTTTCAGTAGATCCATGCGGGAGGCAGGGATGTACCACACCACATCTCTTTCCATGCCATAATCTTTAAGGATAGCCGTCAACTCTTTCACATAAGGCTCTTTCAGATCCAGATAAATGCCGATCTTTCCTTTACATAATTCCAGTATCTCTTCAAACGCAGGGATTCGTTCATTTTTCCACTGTGGCCCCACCCTGCTGCCAATATCCATTTTCTTCAGTTCCACCAATGTAAAATTCGCCACCTTTCCGGTAACTCCTTTTACATATTTATCCACGCGTGCGTTGTGCATGCTGACAAACCGGCCGTCTTTGGTACGGCGCACATCTATTTCTACAAAATCACATCCCAGTCTGATGGCTTTACGGTAGGCTGCCAGGGTATTTTCAGGTATTCCGGTATGTGCGCCACGGTGAGCAATAACATACGTACTCCCGTTACGCGGAGTCCGGACAAACGGAACATGATCCGAATCTTTCCGTTCCCGAACCCCGGAAACCAACAGGGCCTGTTGCTGCGAAAAGGAGGAAGAGTGCGGGATCATTAAGAGCGTTATGAAAATGAACACAAAGCCTCTTTGAATACCGAGCAACTCTAACGGGTATCTGCAGATGCCGGCAACGAGTTTACTAATATTAACACGAATCCCGCTAATGAATAATACTTTATAGCTCCCCATGGTTGTTTTTAATCTTTAGGACTGTTTTTTTTATCATCTGTGCCGACGATTTCCCGGCAAACAATTCCACGTCACCTGCCGGTACCGTAAAAACGTGCTTAACCGTGTCCCAATATGCCAGGGTCTGAACAGGAAATGCCAGCTTCACGATCTTTTTCTCACCGGGTTTAAAAGGGATTCTCCTGAAGGCCACCAGTTGTTTCTCCGGTCTTTGTACCGGTGCCCGGGAGATCCGGGCATACACCTGAACCACCTCATCGCCGGAGAGACGCCCGGTATTGGTCACCTCCAATCGTATCCGGATTGTATCTCCCGGGTAAAATGTTCCAGCTTCGGTACTTAATTTTCCATACTTAAATGAGGTATAGCTCAGGCCGTAACCAAAAGGATACAAGGGCTCCGGCTCCTGTGGATCCAGTCCGGCCAATTTGCCGTAATACATATACGTACGTCCTTTCCGTATGTCGTAGTCGCTAAACCCGGGCAATTGATTTACAGACCGGTACAGGGTGACGGGCAGACGTCCGCCCGGGTTGTAATCGCCAAAGAGCACTTCGGCCAGGGCATTCCCTCCTTCTTCTCCGTTGCAGAATGTTTCCAGGATCGCCGGCACATGCTCCACTATCCAGGGTATAGCCACGGGCCCCCCGTTTTGCAATACCACGATGGTCCGGGGATTTGCCTTCAGCACAGCTTTTACCAGGTCTGTCTGATCCCCGGGAAGGTGCAGAAAAGACCGGTCACGACCCTCTCCCTCCACCCGGTCATCAATACCAGCCACCACCACAGCCACCTCCGCTTTGCGGGCTGCCGCCACGGCCGCATCAAATTTTCCGTGATCAGGTTCTCCTCCCCAAAGACTTACTTTTCCCTTATACCATAACTGAATAAACTCCAGACGTAAATCGTATTTCCTGCCTTTTTCAAGGTTTACCTTTACGACCATGGAAGACTGGTTTCTGTTTCTGCTTTTATCGATAAGTTTTTTTCCATCCAGCCACAAGCGGAACACATCGTCAAATGCTCCCCCCAGGTAATATTCTCCGGTAACCGGAGCAATCAGCTTTCCGGTCCAGCGGATGGCATAATACTGTTTGGGAACGCCCTTTCCCGGAGAGCCTTTCCCAAAGTTAAAATCCACTACGGTATCGATCCTGCTGAATGCCGGTTTTCCGGTAAAGGAAGTATCCGGAAAATATTCTCCCCGCAGGCCATGCTGATTCGGCCGGGCACCGGGTGGTTCCAGATATTGTGCCGGGATCGCCGG
>JANTHB010000150.1 GCA_024762655.1 Bacteroidales bacterium | reverse complement strand
CAGGATGTTCGCACCCTGGCTTTCCGGGCTCCCGAAGCAGAAAAAAAAGACCTGTGGCACTTGCTTAAAAATGCAAAATCAAGCTTAAAAAATGTTAATGTCAGATATCTGCTGGACAGGGATACAAGCACTGCGGTCACAATAAATACGCAAAAAGATACTGCTGTCACCTTTGCGTTTGAAACAAAGGAGCCGGTAATGGCCCGTCAATTCACCATAAAACCCGCTACCCGCATAAAGTGCAATGGAGAGATCCATGCAGTCGTGGATGGAAGAGACTCATTGTTGAAAACCTTCGTTTTCGACCGTTCATTACTTTACATCAACGGAGGGCCCAACGTAGGACCGATCGTTTATGGTGAACTTGCTCTTGCCCTCCCCGGCATCCGGGCCAGTAAATTTAGGGTCATACTGAAAGACTTCAACGCCTTCAATGAATATATCGGGGGCATAAACAAAGTAGCCATATCTGAAATGAACATCTCCGAAGCTCCGGTGCTCGATCATTTTATCGAGAAACAACTGGGTAAAATGTACCCCTCCGCAAATGTTCGATGGGACAGTTATCTCTGGAAAGAACAAAACGAGATCAAAAACAGGAAACTTGTTGTCAATGAGGTAAAAGATATTTCCGGTCATCTCGATGAAAACGGAAACCTGGATTGGGATGCTCCGGAGGGACGATGGACCATGATGAGAATAGGGATGTCACCCACCGGCTCAAAGAATCTGCCCACGTCACCCCGGGGCAGGGGATACGAAGTGGACAAGATGAGCAAAGAGCTCATAAAATATCATTTTGATAAATTTGTCGGAGAATTGTTAAAAAGGATCCCGGAAGAGAGCAAACCCGCTTTTAAGTATGCCATCATGGATTCGTATGAAACGGGTTCGCAAAACTGGACGGATGATTACAGAGACAAGTTCCGGAAAAAATACGGATATGATCCGGTCAGATACCTTCCTGTTCTGTCCGGAAGGATCGTGGGCAGTGTGGAGGAATCCGAGCGTTTTTTGTGGGATCTGCGTCGTGCCGTGGCCGATGATATTGCTTATGAATATGTGGCAGGATTGCGGGAGATCAGTCATGCGAATGGTCTGGAGACCTGGCTGGAGAATTACGGCCATTGGGGATTCCCGGCAGAATTTATGATGTATGGTGGACAAAGCGATAATATTAGCGGGGAGTTCTGGAACGAGGGCTCCCTTGGAGATATTGAATGCAAAGATGCTTCCTCTACGGCACATGTTTATGGAAAAAGCCAGGTTTACTCCGAAGCTTTTACCGCTATGGGAGATGCTTATTTACGATACCCCGGCAGGCTCAAGAAACGGGGCGACTGGGCCGTTATCCAGGGAATCAATCATTTTGTGTTTCACGTTTATATTCACCAGCCGTATGAAGATAAATATCCGGGCATAGATGCCTGGTTCAGCACCGAATTCAACCGGCACAATACCTGGTTCAGTCAGTTGCACAACTATACCGATTACATCCGCCGGAACCAGCTTCTTATGCAACAGGGAAAATATGTGGCTGATGTTTGTTACTTCATCGGGGAGAATACACCGATCATGACCGTTCGTCCGTTTCCTACAACACCTGAAGGGTATTCTTTCGATTATATCAACGCAGAGGTGATACTTAATAGACTGACCGTAAAAGACGGCAGGCTTACCCTGCCCGATGGGATGAGTTACAGGGTAATGGTGTTGCCACAGCTTAACACCATGCGTCCTGCCGTCCTGGCAAAGATCGAAGAGCTGGTGAAACAAGGGGCTGTGATCCTCGGTTCCCCTCCCGACAAATCGCCGAGCCTGCAAAACTACCCGCAATGTGACAAACAGGTGAAAAACATTGCTTCGAGACTTTGGAGCAAAGCATACAAGGGCGGTAAAATGAAAAATTCTTACGGGAAAGGGATTGTGTATGATGGCTACGATCTGGCTACCATACTTAAAGAAATGGGAGTGGAAAGAGATTTGATTACAAATAATGATGATTCCGTACTGTTCTCACACCGTTCATTAATAGGAATGGATATTTATTTTATCACGAATCAGTCTGACAAGGAGATAAATATTGAGCCGTCATTCCGTGTTTCCGGATTAAAACCCCAACTGTGGGATGCGGTAACAGGAGAGATCCGGGAGCTTAAAGAGTTTTCTGTGAAAAACGGCAGAACGATCGTGCCCTTAAAAATGGAAGCCCAACGCAGCTGGCTGGTAGTTTTCGCAAATAATATAAATGAAAAGATAAAACCTGCATTGGAAAGTAATTTTCCTGCATATAAACCGGTAACCAAAGTAGAAGGTCCTTTTGAAGTTGATTTTGTCAATAAGAAATTTGGCCCGAAAGAGATCCAGACTTTTGATAAACTGGTGGATCTTTCGTTATCTTTGAATGATAGCATAAAATATTACTCGGGGAAGATTATTTATAAAACCACCTTCCGTTTGGATCATTTGCCGTCAGAAGGCGAGCTGTTCATCAGGTTTGGAAAAGTGGCTGTCATGGCAGAAGTGAAGGTCAACGGGAAATATGCCGGGGGAGTCTGGGATATACCTTATCGCCTGAATGTTTCAAAATTTGTGAAGCAGGGAGAGAACAGTATGGAAGTAGAAGTGGTTAACCTTTGGCGTAACCGTTTGATAATAGACAAATCCCTTCCTAAAGCAAAAAGACTGACCTGGACCTCCGAAGAACATGATGATATAAAAGCAGATGAACAACCGCCCTCATCCGGATTGATCGGGCCGGTAAGTATTGAGTTGTTGAAATAAAAATTTACTAATGTGAAGAAATTACTGTTTTTGAGAATAACCCTGGACCGGAAAACATACGAAAAGCCAGCTTTTCGTATGAAAAAAATTATACTATACCTGGTGATCTTATTATCATTTTCAACCTGGTTGTCAGCACAAAATAAAGTTACAGATAAGGACCTGAGTCCGATGAACAGGGTGAAGATGGATATGTTTGTTGATCTCTCCAATGATGTTCAGGGGCTGGCATTCAATATTCTGATAATAGGGAACAGTCTCACTTTACATGGCAGGGACGAAAGTATCGGATGGTACACTGAATGTGGCATGGCTGCATCAGGCCCGGAAAAAGATTATGTCCATATACTGTTCAGAAAAATAGAAGGGCTTATGCCGGATCGTAAGATCAACATGCGTTTGTCCAATGCAGCTGTTTTTGAGAGAGATATTAAAAATTACGATTTTGGTAATATAGATAAGATCAAAAAAGGATGTAAACCCGATATGATCATTTTCCAGTTGAGCGAGAATGTACCCTCGGGTACAGATATGAAGCTGTTCGAAGCAAAATATTCGGAATATATCAATAGATTTAAGAAAGGGAATCATGCGATTACGCTTTGTTCTACTCCATTTTTTCCGAATGCCTTACGCAGTGTGGCCATACGTAAGGTGGCACTGAACACGAACAGTTTCCTGATCGATCTGTCAAGCCTGGCGTTGCTTGATAAAAAAAATCAGGCAAAGAACGATCCGGGTTCCCCTTTGGACAAAAGCAAATGGAAGGTGGAAGG
>JANTHB010000149.1 GCA_024762655.1 Bacteroidales bacterium | reverse complement strand
TAGTTATGAACACTATTATGAGCCGGTAAGGTTCAGGGATCTGAAAAAGCAGGATCTTATAGGTTGCCCTCTCCTGGTTAAGCAAAAAGGTCATTGGATGATGTTGACGGAGGCAGCGCTGGATAATTATCCGGGTCTGTCTTTTGTCAAAGCGGATGCTCCTAATTCCTGGAAAGTTTTACTTACGTCTAATCCTGAAGAACCTTGTACGGTCTGTGCGCCGTTGCCTGACAAATCCCCGTGGCGGGTTTTTATCCTGGCGAAACGGGCAGGGGATATGATCGGGCAGTCGCTGGTGCTCAACCTGAATGATCCTGCTGAAATAAAAGATGTCTCCTGGATCAGGCCGGGCAAGGCTACCTGGCCCTGGTGGAACGGGAGAATTACAGACCCGGGGAAACAGGCGGGAGGTCCTTCCACGGCTGTGATGAAATATTATACCGATTTTGCTGCCCGCTATGGAATTCCTTACCTGGTGGTGGATGCCGGATGGTATTCGCTCGAGATGGATGCCTGGAGACAGCCGGAGAAAGAAGATGTGCTGACCATGGAGGAGACCCGCAAAAATTTCTACGACATCCGTAAGGTGCTGGATTATGCCAACAAAAAAGGAATAGGCGTATTCCTGTGGGTGCATTATGCTTCGATGAAAAATCGCATAGATACGGTTTTGGCTACCTATGCACACTGGGGAGCTGCAGGGATCAAACTGGACAATTTTGGCGGTGAGGACCGGCAATTGGTGAACACGCTGCATAAGATCATCCGGGTTGCAGCAAAATATCACCTGATGGTAGATTATCACGGAGCTTATAAACCGACAGGTTATACCCGCACATGGCCCAATTATATGACCTGCGAGGCGGTAAGAGGGATGGAGTACACCAAAGGGCCGAAAGGGTATCTGCCGGCAAAACATACGGTAACGATCCCTTTTACCCGGATGGTGGTTGGTCCCATGGATTTTACCCCCGGCGTGTTTGACCTCGATGGTACCAAAAAATTTCCCGAATCGGTGGGGGGGACGCGGGCCCGCCAGATCGCCATGCATGTGGTCTATTATTCGCCGGTCCAGATGCTTCCCGATTACCCGCGTGCTTATGAAAGTGCCCCGAAACAGTTCGACTTTTTGCTAAAAATCCCGGTTTCCTGGGATGATACAAAGTTTCTGGACGGGTATCCCGGCGAATACATCGTGCTGACACGCCGTAAAGGAAATACCTGGTGGGTGGGAATGATGACGGATGAGCAGGAAAGGATACTGGAAGTTCCTTTACAATTTTTGAAGGATAACGTTTCCTACAAAGCGGTGATCCTGCAGGATGGCGATCATGCCGGCAAAAATCCCGGGGAGGTAAAAATCACGGAAATGTCTGTGAAAAACAGGGATACCCTGCATGTAAAACTGGCGCCCGGTGGCGGGGCAGCCGTAAGATTGACGGCACGGTAACAGAAGACACCCGGAACCACCTGCCCTGGTGCCGCCTATAGCTCTCGCTCCGCCAGCCGCCTGCCTGCCCTGCCTACAGGCAGGCAGGGCGGAGGAATTGGGTTTGAGGGTTTGTAATTTGGGGGTTTGAGGTTTTCGTCAACCCCATCCGGGGTTGTTTTATGTATAGGTACCTACTTGTACCCCGGGTGGGACCGGGGCTATTCTCTGTGACCACGCCGTGGTCAGTACGATGAATTACAAACCAACACTAACCTGCACTATGAGGGGTTTCCTTAATACAAAAGACCCCGGAGGGGTCGGACGAAAGTAGCCACAGTTCCACCTGTGGTAAAAAGTATCCCATAAAAACCCAACCCTGGAGGGGTTGAAGAATTATCCCGGAATTGTGCAACAGGGATTTCGAAAAAATCTTCTACTATGCACACGCCAACGGTGGAGGAGTCGGGTTTGGCTCTGCGCTCATTAGCGTTATTTGCGAGAAATATTCTCATGCTGATTACGCACCGGAATTTGGTAGCTGCGCTCCCGTAACTAGCGGCTAATACCGCGTAATTATGTCGCTACCGCGGCGAAATTAGCTCCCTGACGGTCGCAGGATTTAATACTTTCATTCATTATGCTTTTTTTATCAGCAGATTTTTTCCTTCTTAAATCATAAATCCTTGTTCCTTATTCGATATTTTTATTCTTCAATCGTTTATGGGATTGCGGGTTCTGATACTCTTTGCCCTACGTGCTGTGCTCTATGTTCTCCTTACCCTTCGACCTTTAGACTTTTTGACCTTTCGACCCTTTGAATTCCTCGGGTCCGCCCCCGGGGGATCGTTCGTTATAAAAAATTATTTTTCCACAGGGTCATATCCCGCTCATGACGGTACCGCAGTGGACTCTTCTATATGCCTGTAAACTGTTAAATTTTGTTAAAAGCTACGCCGGCCTTCAGAACGAGTTTTCAAACTTTCTATTTTTGTGTGGCTTTAAGACCAGGAAAAGAAATAATGGCCTTTTAACCTTTGAATGGTTTGTAAAATATTTTCAGGTTATGAAGAGGTTATGGTTCAAAACATCGTGTCGTTGCAAGCAGGGCTGCGGACAATGGCTGGGTTCCCTCCTGGTATTCTTACTCTTCCCTGCGCTGCATGCCCAGCAGCCGGATACCCTGAAAGGACCGGATATACACATTAACGTACAGACAGAGAGGGACGATCAGGGCAATATTATACGCTACGACTCCGCCTACTCCTATTCGTGGTCGTCAACCGGAGATTCCATTCCTTTCAACATAGATTCTTTACTGCAGGGGCATACTATGTTTGGGCATCATTTCTGGCCCTTCCGGCCGGGCATGCTGATGCCCGATTCTCTGCCGGGATTGATCATTTCTCCTTTTGATTTCGACGGCGACCCTTTTTTCTATGGTTTTACGGATACTACCTTTTATAAATCCATAGAGAGATTCTTTGAGGAGTTCAGAAAAGGATTTTATCACGGACATGCCTTTCCAAAGGATTCCCTGATGGCACCGTACTTCAGGCATACCCCGGCATTTCCGCAGTTTCCGCCTGTTCCTGAACTCCCGGAGAGAGAAAAAAAACACAAAAAACCGGTAAAAATAGATATATAGTAGTTAATTAAAAATAATAGGTTTATGGATATACAGGTTGAGAAAATTACCAAATCGTACGGCCGGCAAAAAGCGGTTGACGGGATCAGCTTTCATGTAAAGACCGGCGAGATTTTAGGTTTCCTGGGGCCGAACGGTGCCGGAAAGACGACGACCATGAAGATGATCACCAGTTACCTGACGCCGGAGGAAGGGAATATTATAATCGGCGGGAAATCCATGCTCGAAGAAGCGGACGAGCTGAAGAGACATATCGGCTATCTTCCTGAAAACAACCCGCTTTACATGGACATGCCCGTAATTGATTATCTGCAGTTTTCCGCCGAAATACTGGGTATCCCCAAAGATAAGATCCCGGAGCGTATCCGTGAAATGGTCCGGATCACCGGCCTTAATGCCGAGAAACATAAAAAGATCGGAGAGTTGTCGAAAGGATATCGCCAGCGTGTAGGCCTGGCCCAGGCCATGATTCACGATCCGGAGATCCTCATCCTGGATGAACCTACCTCCGGTCTCGACCCGAACCAGATTGTGGAGATACGAAAACTGATACGGGAGCTGGGGAAAGAAAAAACAGTCATTCTCAGTACACATATACTCCAGGAAGTGGAGGCTACCTGCGATCGTATCCTGATTATCAACCAGGGACAAATCGTGGCCGACGGCACGGCCGAGACCCTCTCACGCCAGGTGCAGGGACAACAGCTGTTGCATGT
>JANTHB010000148.1 GCA_024762655.1 Bacteroidales bacterium | reverse complement strand
TCAGGCCTGGCTGGCATGGCATTACGGCCTTACAGGCATGGGTTTCTGGAGTTACTGCACCTCCAGCGCCGATCCGTGGTTTGTGCCGGAAAAAACCCTGGATTACCTGTTGATATATCAGGGAGAAGGAGTGGTTACCAGCAAACGGTGGGAGGCCGTCCGCGATGGCATTGAGGATTACGGGATCCTGTATCACCTGCGGCAGACCCTGGAGAAGGCCGAAGGGATCGTGCCGGAAGAAACCATCAGGGAAGCCCGGAAAATATTAAATGCGGATGCCTTTGCCATTGCCCGCTATTGCGGACTGGATGAGGAAGGTACCGAACCCGGTGCCGGCGGGATGAAAGAGATGCGGAAAACGGAGGACAGACGATGGAAGAAAAGTACGGAGGTGCGCAGAGAGATTGCGGAGGTATTGGAAAAACTGAAACAGTAACCTGCTACGTAATCCATGTTTGTGCAAATATGAGGGAATAGCGGGATAGGGTTGAGAAAATGATAATTATAATTCTATATTTGTTGCAGGATAACGGTATTGTGTTGATACTGTTACCGTGAAAGAATAAGAATAAAGCAATGTGGATATGAAAAAGAGATATTTCCTGTTGCCGGTATTTTTACTCCTGGTCATACATTGTGTTTCGGCACAACATGACTGGGAAAATGAAAGAGTGACGGAGATTAACAAAGAGCCCCCTCATGCTACTTTTCTTTATGAAGGGTCTCATGATAACCATATCTCCCTGGACGGTTCATGGAACTTTATCCGTGTGGACAGCCCTGAAAAAATACCGGCTGACTTTGCACACTTACACTGGAACCGCATTCAGGTGCCCGGTACCTGGCAAATGCAGGGCTACGGAATCCCAATTTATACCAATGTGGTTTATCCCTTTGATAAAAATCCTCCTTATATCGACGGAGTTAACAAAAATCCGGTTGGGATTTATCAAAGAAAATTCTCTGTCCCTGCCGGGTGGATAAGAAATAAGGTATATATTCATTTCGGAAGCGTGTCTTCTGCTTTTTATCTTTGGATAAACGGCAAAAAAGCCGGATATAGTCAGGATAGCTGGGATCCTGCTGAATTTGATATTTCCCCTTTTCTTCAGGAAGGACAGAATACCATCCGTCTGGTAGTATTTCGCTGGAGTGACGGAAGTTATCTTGAAGACCAGGACGGGTGGCGCATGAGCGGCTTGTTCCGGGATATTTATCTTATCAGAAAACCGAAGGTACATATCCGTGACTTTTTTGTTACCACCCCGTTTTCCGATTCAGGAAATGCTTTCCTGAACCTGGCGGTGGATATCCGTAATACAAAGAAAATCCCTGCAAAAGGGTATAGCCTTGCGTATGTCCTAAAAGACAAAAACGGGAACCTCATGGCCGGGGGACAGGAGAAAGTCCCTGAAGTGCCCTTGCAGGCGGAGAAAAAAATAGTATGGAAATCATGGGTCGGGAATCCCCGGAAATGGTCCTGTGAAGACCCTTATCTGTACCATTTTACCCTTTCACTGAAGGATAGAGAGGGTAACATATTGGAGACGGTTTCTTCAAACGTCGGGTTCCGGGAAATAAAGATCAGAAACACACAATTGTTGTTAAACGGCAGGCCGATCTTAATCAAAGGGGTGAACCGCGTGGAACATGACCCCCTTGGAGGAAAATACACCACAAGAAAAAGGATGGAGAAGGAGGTGAGGCTGATGAAGCGGAACAACATCAACTGTGTGCGTACGTCCCATTATCCTGCCAACCCATATTTTTACACACTGTGTGATAAATATGGGATTATGGTTATAGACGAAGCCAACGTTGAATCGCATGGAATAGGTTATGGGAAAAAATCGCTGGCGAAGCAACCCTCCTGGCAGAAAGCTCATGTGGAGAGAATGGAAGCGATGGTACAGCGGGATAAAAACCACCCGTCGGTCCTTATGTGGTCATTGGGAAACGAAGCCGGCAATGGGATCAACATGAAAGCGATGAACAGGAAGGCCAAAGAAATTGATTCTACCCGGCCGACCGTCTATCATTTTTCCGATAAACCACAGGTAACGGATATTTTCGGAGGGGGCGTTATCAAAGGAGGGAAGGTTCATGCCTTCGGACGCTACCATACCATTGATGACCTTATCAGGGTTGCAGAATCCGGCCTGAAAAAACCTTTTTTGCTTACCGAATTTTCACATGCCATGGGAAATGGGATGGGTAATCTGAAAGAATATGTGGATGTCTTTGAAAAATATCCTTCCCTGATCGGGGGATGTATCTGGGACTGGGTGGACCAGGGCCTTACAAAAAGTGTCAGGGGAAATATCTATGGCACACATATTAAGAATCCGGATGAAGCCAATGAAGAATGTCACAAGCCGGATGGGTCGTTTTTCTGGGCCTACGGAGGCGATTTTGGGGATAAGCCCAATTCGGGCAATTTCTGCCTGAACGGTATCGTATTCCCTGATCTGTCAGGAATCTCCAAGTTGGCAGAGGTTAAGAAAGTGTACCAGAATGTTGCATTTACTCCGGAGGATGCCCGAAACGGATTGTTTGCTATCCGTAATAAATATGTTTTTACAAACCTGGCAGCCTTTGAAACAGAATGGTTCTTGCTGGAGAACGGCATCGTGAAAACCCATGGCCGGTTGCCCTCTGTGGATGTGCCTCCGGGAGGGGAAGCTGAGATATCTGTCCCGGAGATAAGAAAATATACTGTCCCCGGCAAGGAATACGTCCTGCAGTTTTCAGTAAAGACAAAAGCTCCCTCTTTATGGGCAAAAGAGGGCTATGAAGTGGCCTGGGAACAAGTACCTGTTACCTCTTATCCTTTTCCTCAGGGAAAAGAATATGATTCATGTTCTGCGCAAGTTTCTTTGTCTGACCACGATAGTGTATGGGCCATTCATACTGCGCACGGAGAAATTCTCTTTAGCAAAACCGGAGGAAAAATCCAAACCGTCGACTTTAAGGATCACAGACTGATACAAGACGGTTTTACGCTCTCTTTCTGGCGGGCTCCGATAGATAATGACAAGAGATTGAAAAAAGATTGGATAAAAGCAGGGCTGAATCGCATAAAAACACGCGTAACCGCTATCCATCTGGAGAAAAAGAAAAATATCATTGTTATAGATGTTAAAAAGACACATTCGGGGGACCGTGAAGCCTGTGGATTTTACAGTCACGAAATTTATGCCATATACGGAGACGGTCATGTGGTGTTGACAACGGATATCACGCCGTTTGGAACATTGCCTTACAGCCTTCCCAGGATAGGTTATACAATGAATATCCCTGATGAATATGATACTTTTACCTGGTATGGCAGGGGGCCGGGAGAATCTTATGCAGACAGGAAACAGGGCATGAAAACAGGCATTTATGCAGGGAGTGTGGCTGACCAGTTTGTGAATTACCCTGTTCCACAGGAAAACGGAAATAAATCGGATGTACGGTGGTTGACCCTGACCAATGACAGGGGAGAAGGGTTCCGGATAAGCGGTGCTCAGCCATTAAATGCTTCGGTGAGAAAATATACCTCACTGAACCTTACGGAAGCCCGTCATCCGTATCAGCTGGTAAAACAACCTTATACGATTCTGAATGTTGATTATGAGCAGGGTCCTATAGGAAACCAGAGTTGTGGTCCCAGGGCACTGGAAAAGTATTGGGTCAGGCCGGTGAAGAAACATTTTGTAATAACACTGAACTGGCTTAATCCCCGGACGGAATAAGGATCCGCGGGGGGCTTAACAGGGGATTAACGGAGGAAGCATTTAAAAACCAAACCCGACCCGGAACTCCAGGCGGTTAAAATTAAAGTTGTTCATAACATCACCATGATAAGCATCGTGATATTTTTCGGAATATTGCAT
>JANTHB010000147.1 GCA_024762655.1 Bacteroidales bacterium | reverse complement strand
AGCGGCTGCGCCGGCTGTGTTTTTGAATGGATTTTTTTGGATGTAAAGATTGCAATGAGAGCGGTATTGACGAGATTGCTCGTTCCGGCGAGCCGGAACTCGCGGACTCAGGGAGGTGCCATTACGAAAAAACAAAACCCGGGTGGCTTCGCCACCTGTTTTTATGTTCGAAGTCCTTTTGAATGCAAGCATTCAACGTCCTCCGAACACAAAAACCCGATGATGACTCATCGGGTTTTGTTTTTTCGCGGTCACGACGAGACTCGAACTCGCGACCTCCGGCGTGACAGGCCGGCATTCTAACCAACTGAACTACGTGACCGTTTTTGCGTGTGCAAAAATAGTTATTTTTTTATTCTTTACAATAATAACCTGAAATTTTAGATAAAAAGATACTAGGATGTCAGAGCCTTATCCTCGCTGATGTTATCCTCTTCTTTTTCCTCAAAAAAACTGAAATGTACCTGGCTGTATTTCTTCATGGAACGGAAACGGGGGTGATCCCCGAAGTGGTATTGTTTCGGATGTTCCAGGATAAACCAACCTCCCGGTTTCAGGATGTTCCGGTCGAACACCATGCCGGGGAGCTTGTCAAGATCCGGCAGATCATAGGGCGGGTCGGCGAATATAATATCGAAAGAGTGGGGGAGGGCGTGACGGAGAAAAGGAAAAACATTGCCCTGAAGTGCTTCCACCTGCCGGAAGTTAAGCTGGCGCAAGGTATCCCGGATAAAGCGTATGTTCCTGTGGTTCATCTCCACCAGGGTGATCTGCGGGGTGCCGCGTGAGGCAAACTCGTAGCTTATGCTCCCGGTACCGGAAAACAGATCCAAAACGGAGACCTCCTCCAGGTCAAAATGGTTTTCCAGGATATTGAACAGGGATTCCTTGGCCAGGTCGGTGGTGGGCCTGAGGTGCAGGGTCCCGGGCGGCAGGATCCTGTGTCCCCGGTATGTGCCGCGTATTATACGCAAGGATAGAGGTTGAACAGGTTCGCAAAAGAATGTTCCGTGATCATATTCAGCGTGTAACTGTAAGTGAATGCCGGATTCCTTTTGGCCAGGGTGATATGCTTTACATACCGGCGCAATGACTGCAACAGACTGGACTCCGGGGTCACCTTTCCCGCCAGCACCAGGGGGGTGGCGGAAGGATCGGCTTTTATCGTTTTCAGAGAGTAGAGAATAAAATAGACCAGATCATTTACCTGCCGGTAGTAAAAGGAATTGATGATCTCCGGATTTTGTTCTCTGAAAACAGCCAGGTCGAAAAAATCATCATGGATATTCACGAAAACAGCCTGCCCGGTATTTTTCGGAGCCGGGTGCCGGATGATATTATCTAGGAAAGGGGTGTTCTGGTGAAAAACAGGAGTGTCCTGAAAGAATTCTCCGAACAGCGCCGCCAGGTCGCGGGGTACGGTGAACAGGTTCCAGGCATCCAGCCCCCTGATGCGGTTGGCCATCACCTGCTCATGATCCTCCAGGGTATGGTTGAAACGGAAATAGGTCTCTCCGTCCTTCTCATCATACAGTGGTGCCGGTACCAGGGTTGATTTGGAGGAGACCGTCATAAGGGCCCTGCTTTTGTATTCTTTCCGCAAAAACTCATCTTTTTCAATGGTCTTCCGCAACAGGTCGGGGAAAGAGGTGTTTTTATCGCCTGCTGACAGAGGATAGTGTTTCAGGGCGATGTATTTCTGATTGACCGTATTCAGAATACAAAAAGAAAGTCCATTCAGGGATATCTGAATGGACAAATGATACAGTGATGTCTGGTTTATATCCAGTGATTCGTCCAGGTAAGCAAATTCGGCCATGGAAACATTGTTATTCCCAGTTACCGGCGTTATTGGTAGCTTGTTCCAGGGAGCCTACTTTCAGGCCGGGATAACCAACAATTTTTTCTCTTTCAGCATTGTAGTTGATGATCAGTTGCTTATTGAGCCCGTGCAACAAAACATCGTTGAGAACGTGCGCTTCAAAAACGGGGACCTTCACCTTGGAAGCGGTCTCAATCACACCGGAACCCAGGAAAAACTGCGCTGTGTCACAGTAAGGAACGTACTTGATCGAATCGATCTGGAAATTGTGCCCGAACAAGGTGTCAATGACAGGCACATAGGAGGTGTCCCGTACGATGATCCCTCTCTTGATGGCTTCTTCATCTGTTATCACCCCGTACAGACTGTCCGGGATACTTCCGATGGCTTTAATGATCGGAAAAGAATCATATTTGACAAAATGAATCAACGTATCAAAACTCCCGGTATATTTTCCGAATTTTGCCTTGTAGGCAACCTCTGCCTTCCGTATTTGTTTTAATCTTTCAATGGCAGCCTTTTCCCGTTTAGCTTTCTCCCGGTTAAAACGGATGGGTTCCATAATGCTCTGATACAGGTAGTAGGATAATACGACGATGACAATAAACAAAATAACTCTGATCGCAGTTCTCATGTTAAAAGTTTATTTTAAGTTTGTTTGCAAATTTATAATAAAATTCGGATTCTGAAACAGAAACTTTTGTTTTCTTTGGAAAATGTTGAAGGATCATTTAAAAAAACAGCTGGCCGCCTATCTTGAATACGAACCCACACAGGGTCAGGAGGATTTATTTGAACGGATGTCTGCTTTCATTACCCGGCCCGGGGAGCCTGAGATTTTACTGGTAAGAGGATATTCCGGTACCGGAAAGACGACCTCGGTTCGTGCCCTGGTGCGGTTGCTCGACGATATGGGACACGCCTCGGTGCTTCTGGCTCCCACCGGACGTGCGGCAAAAGTTTTGTCAGAATATACCGGCAAGGAAGCCTATACCATCCATAAAAAGATATATCGTCAAAAATCTTCCAAAGACGGTTTCGGAAAATTTGTTTTGAATTTTAACCGTGATTATGAAACGATCTTTGTGGTGGATGAGGCATCCATGATCTCCAACCGTTCCTCCGAAAGTTCTCTGTTCGGTTCCGGAGCGCTCCTGGATGACCTGATCGAATACGTATTCGGAGGGAAACGCTGCAAACTTATTCTGATCGGAGATACCGCCCAGCTCCCGCCGGTAGGAACATCCTTGTCGGAGGCCCTCGATAAAGAGAAACTGGAACATTACGGATATCCGGTCGGTGAGGTACTCCTCGATGAAGTGGTGCGGCAGGCCAAAGACTCGGGGATCCTTAACAATGCCACAGCCATCCGCCGTCAGATCGCTGCGGGGGATATCAGAATCCCCCGTTTTAAGGTGGAATATTTCAGGGATATCAGCCGTATTGCAGGACGGGAAGTGACCGAACTGCTGGAGGATTATTATCAGGGAGGAGAACCGGACGATGCCGTCATCATTGTTCGCTCCAATAAAATGGCTAACAAGTATAACGATGGCATCCGCCGGCAGATCATGTTTAAGGAAGAACAGGTTACCGCCGGAGACCTGGTAATGGTGGTGAAAAATAACTACTACTGGTTGCCGGAAACAGAAGAAGCCGACTTTATCGCCAATGGGGACATCCTGCATATCGACCGTATCCACGGCTTTGAAGAAAGATATGGCTATCATTTTGCCGATGTGACCGTGTCTTTTACCTCACGGGGGGATATGCCTCCGCTTGAGGTGAAGGTGCTGCTGGATACACTGTGGCTGGATACCCCGTCCCTGACTTCCGAACAAAACAAAGAACTGTTTTATAAAGTGCTGGAGGATTACCCGGCAAAGAAAAACAAAAGAAAAGCCTTCGACCAGGTCCGGAACGATCCTTTTTTCAATGCCCTGCAGATAAAATTTGCGTATGCCATCACCTGCCATAAAGCCCAGGGAGGACAATGGAAAACCGTTTTTCTCGACCAGGGATTCATCCCGAAAGAACAGATCACCGTCGAATACCTGAGGTGGTTGTACACCGCCGTCACCCGGGCCACCGGTAAACTCTACCTGGTGAACTTTCCGGATTTTTATTTTGAGTGAAAGGATTTTTGATATATGTATTTA
>JANTHB010000146.1 GCA_024762655.1 Bacteroidales bacterium | reverse complement strand
TATCCTGAGAAACCATTACGAAGGTACTCCTCTCGACCTGACGGACGGGTATAAGAAAGGCAGCCCTCATTATACGCGGGAGCGTACCATCTGTACCGCTACCACTCAATATGGTTTTGTGGCCGAAATAAGAAGCTGGATGCCGCCACAAATCGGTGCAGTGATGTGGCTGGCACCACGCCGTCCCTGTACCCAGGCGTTTACTCCCTGGTATGCCGGGATCACAAGCATCTCCCGGGATTATGACGGAGGAGACTATCTGAAAGCCCTGAAAAACCATTTTCATCCGGATGAATCATTGTACTCCCCGGAAAAAGCACCTGCCTATTCCAGCTTTACGGACTTCTGTCTCTATGCCGACAGCAGCTACGCCACTGTGATCGAAAAAGTGAAACCGGCCAACCTGAAGTTTGAGGCAGATGTCAGGAAAAACATGGAAAGCTTTGAACGTATGGTGTTGCCCCTCTTCGACAGTGATCCTGTCAAGGCCCGCGATATGATTACCAAATTCACAGGTCAGCTCGCCGAAGAAAACCTGAAACGAAATAAAGCAAGAGAAAAAAAATAAAAATAAATCACCAAAATAAAAATAAATAACCATGAATACTTATCTACTGGTAAAGTCGCATAGCCGTGCGGCTATTCAAGCAGTTCAACCGGGTAAAGATACAGGGACCTGTATCTCAACGAAAAGATCACGTATTTTTATCGTCAGCCTCCTCCTTCTGCTGACAACCCTGTCCATGTCCGCCAAACCGGCCGGTCTGGAAGTAAAAAATCTTACCTGTGAAGATAAAGTGAATCCGTTGGGAACAGAGATCCTGCACCCCAGGCTGAGTTGGCAGTTGTCGGGCGAAGGAAGGAATATCCTGCAGACGGCTTATGAAATCCGGGTAGCAGCTACACCGGAGAAACTGGGGATGAAATCCGGACTTATCTGGTCCAGCGGCAAGGTGAACAGCGATCAATCGGTGTATGTCCCGTACAATGGACCTGCTTTGTCATCCGGCCGGCGGGTTTACTGGCAGGTACGTGTGTGGGATAATCATGGCCACCGGTCGTCCTGGAGCAAACCGGCCTGGTGGGAGATGGGCCTGCTGCAGCCGGCAGACTGGACCGCCTCCTGGATCGAATCGCTGGTGCCGGAAGATACCATGAAGTCAACCCCGGCACAGATGTTCCGGCATGAGTTTACGATTGGAAAGAAAGTCAAATCTGCCCGGGCCTATGTTACGGCACATGGGCTGTACGAAATGTACCTGAATGGTGAGAAAGTGGGGGATCAGTTATTTACCCCCGGATGGACCAGCTATCATAAACGGTTGCAATACCAGGTCTATGATATTACCGGCCTGCTCCGGAAAGGAAAGAACGCTGCAGGAGCCCTGGTGGGCGATGGCTGGTACAGAGGACATCTGGCTTTCCGCGGAAACCGTCATGTGTACGGATCAAAAGTGGCTCTGCTGATGCAGATTGTGGTGAAATATGCGGACGGAACAAAAGAAATCATTGCAACGGATGGTTCCTGGAAATCATCCACAGGACCGGTGCGAATGTCCGATATCTATAACGGAGAGACCTACGACGCCCGTTTGGAGAATCCCGCCTGGAAAAACCCGGGCTTTGATGACAAAGCCTGGAAAGGAGTGCAGGTAAAAGATTTTCCCAAAGAGATACTGGTGGCCTCACAGGGATTGCCGGTGAAGCGCATTGAGAAGATACATGCCTTAAAGGTTCTGATTACCCCTCAGGGAGATACGGTCGTGGACATGGGACAGAACATGGTAGGCTGGATACGTCTCAAAGTGCAGGGACCAGCCGGCACAAAAGTAGTTCTGCGTCATGCGGAAGTGCTGGATAAAAACGGAAACTTTTACACGAAGAACCTGCGCGCCGCCAAACAAACGGATACCTATATCCTGAAAGGAAAGGGAGAAGAGGTTTTTGAGCCTCATTTTACTTTTCACGGCTTCCGGTATGTGGCCGTAAAGGGATATCCCGGCACCCTGACCCCGGACAAGCTTACGGGTATTGTGATCCATTCGGCGTTTGAGCGCACCGGTTTCTTTTCCTGCTCGGACTCTCTGGTCAACCGGCTGCAACATAATATACGCTGGGGGATGAAAGGAAACTTTCTGGATGTGCCTACCGATTGTCCGCAACGGGACGAGCGTCTGGGCTGGACAGGCGATGCCCAGGTCTTTGCCCCCACGGCTTGTTTTAACGGCAACGTCGCTGCTTTCTACCGGAAGTGGATGAAGGATTTTACCGCCGACCAGCAACAGGAGGGACAAGTGCCCTACGTGATCCCTGACGTGCTGTCGCGCAATGGCCAGGGAGCCTCTGCTGCCGCAGGGTGGGCCGATGCAGCCGTAATCGTACCCTGGACCGTATATGTCAGTTACGGGGATAAGAAAATACTCGAAGATCAGTACGAAAGCATGAAGAAATGGGTGGACTACCAGGCTTCCCGTGCAGGCAATACCTACTTCTGGAATACCGACTTTACTTTCGGAGACTGGCTCTCGTACCACTCCGATGCTTCGGATTACCCGGGCGCCTATACCGATAAGGACTTTTTGGGACAGGTCTATTTTGCACGCTCTACCCTGTTGATGGCAAAAACAGCTGAAGTGCTCGGGAAAAAAGAGGATGCTGCCCGCTACAGGGCATTGTTTGAAAAGATTAAAGAAGTCTTCCGGGATGAATTCCTTACCGCTGAGGGCCGGTTATCACCCAATACCCAAACGGCTTATGTACAGGCTTTGTCGCTCGGACTTATCCCTGAAGATCTCCGGGAAAAGGCCGCTCATCGTCTGGCCGGCAATGTGGAGTCTTTCGGCCATCTGACGACCGGCTTTCTGGGGGCTTTCCTGTTGTGTCCGGTGTTGTCGGATTACGGATATACGGATCTGGCATACCGGTTGCTGAAAAGGAAAAAATACCCCTCCTGGCTGTATCCTGTGACAAAGGGGGCAACGACCATCTGGGAGCGCTGGGATGGCATCAAACCCGACGGCACCTTCCAGAATCCCGGAATGAATTCTTTTAATCACTATGCTTACGGGGCCATAGGCGAGTGGATGTACCGTTATATGGCCGGTCTGAATCCGGATGAAGAGCATCCCGGCTACAAGCATATTATTATTCATCCCAGACCGGGGGGCGGCTTTTCTTTTGCCACTGTTACGCTGATGACTCATTACGGAAAAACTTCCACGTATTGGAACCGGGATGCTGCCGGCAATTTGACCGTTGAGGTGGAGATTCCCTGCAACACGACTGCTACGGTTGTCCTGCCTGGAGCTGCCGGGAAAAATGTAACCGTAGATGGGCTGTCCGTTGAAAAAAAGATCTCTTCCGGCAAGATAAGAGAAGAAAACGGGAATATGATCCTTGAGCTTGGATCAGGCGTGTACGGATTTAAATATTAATGACCCTGCGACGTATTACACCGTAAAGATAACGATGAATTAAAAAGTAAGGAACCATGACGGATAACCCCAAATGTGTATTCATTACATACCGGATTCCCGAAGAATCTGTGGAACCTTTGTTACAGGCAGGCTTTGAGGTGGTATGGCCCGAAGGTCGAAAAGCCACCTATGAAGAACTTGAACAAAATCTTATCCGTTGCGAGGCGGTACTGTCTGTTTTCGGGAACCCTTTTCCGGATGAACTGCTTGAAAAGGCCGGTCGCCTGAAGATCCTGAGTAATTACGGTGCCGGAGTGGATAATATCAACCTGACGCTGGCCACAGAAAAAGGCATTGTGGTTACCAACACCCCCGACCAGGTGACGGAGCCTACCGCCGAGCTGGCCATGACATTGCTGCTGTCTCTGGCTCGCCGTGTTACGGAAATGGACCGGAAACTAAGACAGGACAAACGGAAGGTGCATTGGGGCGTGATGGAAAACCTGGGCATTACCCTGGAAAATAAAACCCTCGGGATCATAGGCATGGGACGTATCGGAAAAGCTACCGC
>JANTHB010000145.1 GCA_024762655.1 Bacteroidales bacterium | reverse complement strand
TTAACAATTTTAATAAGCTGTTTATAACCTGGGGAAATCAAGTTTATAAAAATGTTAATAAATTTATTTAATCAGTAATACACATAAAATTAAAAATTTATTCATAAAATTATCAATAAAAATATTTTAATATTATTAATATATTAAAAGACATATAAACAAACAAACACCCTTAACATCAATAATAAATTTTTTTATAAAAAAGGAATATTATTATGGCATTTCATTTTAATATAGCCCGAGACGATCTTCTAAAAGCTGCCGGTAGTCAACAAAATATAACCGGTAAAAACAGAACATTGGCTATCCTTTCAAATATTCTTGTGGAAGTTGAACAGGACCACGTTATTTTTACCGGTACTGATCTCGACATTGGTCTTAAGCAGGTTATTCCGGCCGAGGTTTTTGAAAAAGGTGTTTTGACTCTGCCGGCAAAAAAACTCTACGAACTGGCCAGGGAATCGGCCTCACCTATCCTCACTTTTCAGGAAGAGAAAAAAAACTGGGTTAAAATAACTGCCGGATCAAGTGTCTACAGGTTGGCTGGAATGATAAGTGATGAGTTTCCTCAATTTCCCCTATACGACCAGAATTCCATGGTTGAGCTGGATACCGCTGCAATTGCTGATCTTATCGATAAAACAATGTTTTCCATTGCTCAGGATAAGGAGAATATGTTTACGTTGACGGCAGCTCTTTTAGAGAAGGTGGAGGAAGGAGATAAAAAATACCTGCAGATGATATCTTCCGACGGTCATCGCCTTTCCATTATGAAAAGGGAAGTGGGAGAATCGGTTAACGAATTGCAGATGAATCCGGTGACCCTTATTCCCCGTCGTGGCATTCAGGAAATTCGTAAATTTTGTGAAGAACGTGATACGTTTATGATGGGTATTGAAGAAAAACAGGCAGTTTTGCAGGCTGATGATTCTCTATTGATAATTAGGCTGCTTGAAGGAGAATTTCCTGATTTTCAAACTATTCTTGATGTCATTCCCAGGGATAATATCATACGTATTAACAGGTTATCTTTTTTAGAATCCTTAAAACGAATAAATCTGTTTACCGAAGATCTCTTTCATGCCATTAAAATGGAAATTAATGATAACATGATGGTTCTCACCTCCCAAAACGCTGATTTTGGTTCTGCCAAGGATGATCTGAAGATTGAATACAATGGTGATCCTTTAACGCTTGGATTTAACTGCCGCTACTTTATTGATGCCCTTCAGGTTATGGAGGGAGAAACCATTGAAGCCTGCATAAATTCAGATGAAAGTCCCTGTCTTATCAGTTCAGAAGATGACGAAGGATTTTTAAGTATAATTATGCCGATGAAACTATAGGCCGCCTTGAAAAAGTAACTTCTAAAGTCTGGCGGGCTCACTTACCTCGTTTGGTCAAAATTTTATCCGGGGAATATTCGGTCTGTGGTAAAATTTTTCAACTGCCTTGATTTTGGACGAAAATCCTAAATCTTCAAGGTACCTTTTAGTTAAAGGTAAACATTCTCTTTTTGGAAAGAATAAAAATTATGAGTGAACAGAATGCTTCCTACGAAGCGGAACAGATAAAGGTTCTGGACGGTTTAGAGGCCGTCCGTAAGCGACCGGCCATGTATATAGGCAATACTGCCGAAGAAGGGCTCCATCATCTTATTTATGAGGTTGTGGACAATTCCATTGATGAGGCTCTTGCCGGGTACTGTGACCGTATACGAGTAATCATCCATGAGGATAATTCCGTATCCATTGAAGATAACGGGCGTGGAATTCCGGTGGCCATGCATCCCACGGAAAATATGTCGGCCCTGGAACTGGTTATGACCACTCTGCATGCCGGTGGAAAATTTGATCATTCCAGTTATAAGGTTTCCGGTGGACTACATGGTGTAGGGGTTTCCGTGGTTAACGCACTCAGCAGCAAAGCGACAGCCGAGGTAAAACGCGGCGGAAAGATTTATAGGCAGAGTTATGCCTATGGTCTCCGCACCGGCGATCTTGAAGAAATCGGAGAGACAACGAAAAACGGAACAACAATATTTTTTACTCCTGATCCGGGGATATTTACGGAAACGACAGTTTTTAAATATGAAATTGTCCGTAACAGACTGCGGGAACTCTCTTTTTTAAATAAGGGTGTCCGTATTTATTTGAAAGACGAGCGCAGCGGTGCCGAAGATAAATTTCATTTTGAGGGAGGGATAGCCTCTTATGTGGAATATCTGAACCGCAAACGCACACCTATTCATCCAAAACCTATTTTTATTGAAGGGGAAAAAGACCAGGTTCAGGTCGAGGTCTGCTTTCAATATTTTGATGGATATTCGGAACGTCTTTTTTCTTTTGTTAATAATATCAATACGAAAGAAGGCGGTACCCATGTGGCTGGTTTTCGAGCCGCTCTGACCAAGTGTATAAATCGTTATGCCTCCGATGATGTGGTGCCCAAAAATCTGAAGGCGAAAATGGGTGGTGACGATGTGCGTGAAGGGCTGACCTGTGTTGTTTCCGTAAGGGTGCCAAACCCGCAGTTTGAAGGCCAGACCAAGACCAAATTAGGCAATTCGGAAGTAAAATCCATTGTCGAGAGCCTGTGCAATGAGAAACTTGGCATATATCTCGAGCAAAATCCCGGCATTGCCAAGCGTATTTTAAGTAAAGCCGTTGACGCCGCCCGGGCTCGTGACGCCGCCCGTAAGGCCCGGGAACTTTCACGAAAAAAAGGTGGTCTGTCGGTGATGATGGCCGGAAAACTGGCCGAATGCCAGAGCAAGAAGCCTGAAGAACGGGAGATATTTATAGTTGAGGGTGATTCAGCGGGCGGTTCGGCCAAACAGGGTCGTGACCGGTCCGTGCAGGCCATTTTGCCGTTGCGTGGAAAAATTATGAATGTGGAAAAGGCCAGGTTTGATAAGATTTTAGGCTCGGAAGAGATAAAGCAGTTGATAGCCTCGCTTGGTACGGGAATCGGCCGGGATGATTTTGACCTGGAAAAGCTCCGCTACCACAAGATTATCATCATGACCGATGCCGACGTGGACGGGGCCCATATACGTACCCTGCTCCTCACCTTCTTTTTCAGACAGATGCTGCCGCTGATCGAAAGAGGATTTATTTATATCGGCCAGCCGCCCCTGTACAGGTTAGGCCGCGGGAAAAAAGAAAAATATTTTATAGATGATGATGCGTTGAATACCTATCTCTATGATCAGGCCAGCCGGTTTATTCATATCCGTTCAAAAAGGGGTATTGAAATAAGTCACGGGAATATGGTGGATACCCTGCAGAAGCTCTCTATATTTGAACGCATTACAAACTATATGGAACGGTTAAATATCCCGGAAAAAATGGCTGTTTTTCTGTTGGCCTCCAATGTTCATTCAGCCGATCAGTTTCAAGACAGGGCTTTTCTGGAGAATTTGCTTGAACAGATAAAAGAACTGAAACCCACCGTCGGCAATATTCATTCCTGCCGCTGGCGCCCAAGTTGCTATGAGGTGGATATCGCCTTTCAGGGGCAGACCCATGTCATGACAACCCTGGGACCAAATATTCCCCTTATTGCCGAGTACAGGCATGGTCTGGAACTTTTTCCGGAGATTGAAGAATATCTTGATGATACCTTTACCGTCATTCGAACAACCGGCAGTGGACAGGAAAAAGAATACACAGCCGGGAACTGGCATGACCTGATTCGGGTGGTTCGTGAAGAGACCTTCCGCGGCAGTCATCTGCAACGCTATAAGGGTCTTGGGGAGATGAATCCCGAACAACTTTGGGATACAACCATGAATCCGGAGAATCGTACCCTTGTCCAGGTAAAAATCGAAGACGCGGAATCAGCCGATGATATTTTTACCACTCTGATGGGGGATAAAGTGGAACCGCGTCGCGAATTCATCCAGAACCATGCCCTTGAGGTTTCGGAACTTGATATTTGATGAACTCGTAAAAAGTCAAAACAACGTTTAAAGATGGCTAAGTAAAAACACAGATATACAAGGAGTAGTGTTCTGTGGCGGGTCTTAACTATACATATAGTATGTTGAGAATCGC
>JANTHB010000144.1 GCA_024762655.1 Bacteroidales bacterium | reverse complement strand
AGATCCTGCGGGATAAGGTTCCCTGTAAATGGACCACAAAATACCGTTCGGTCATGGGCCGGGGCCGCATCACCATCCAACGCGATCAGGCATCGAAAAAGAAAGGGCTGGACCTGATCATGAAAAAGTACGGTGCGAACATGCCACTGCGATACAATAAGCGGGACCTTGACGCTATGGTTTTACTGCGCCTGAAGATCGAGTCGGTATCCGGGAAACAAGCGGGAGACTGGTAAAAAAAAGGGGGCTCAAAAGTTCCGAGCCCCTTTTTCCCCGGGGAATGTATTCGTCCCGGTAACACTTATCAACGGAAACCTTTATCCTAGATTCCGCTATAGAAAAGCCAAAAGGCTTTCTATTGCGGAACGACAAAGGATTTCATCTGTTTTGGCTTTTCACCAAAACAGTGAATTCCTAAGTCGGGATTTACCCGGTACGGCCTACGGCCTGAGCGCAATAGAAGATTTTTCTTAAATCTCTATTGCGCAATCCGGGTATATCTTCCCCCCGTCAGTTTGGTACGGGGCACGAACAATTTTTTAAAAATCAGGCTGTCTTTATCTGCAAAATAGGATTCCGGATTCTGACTGGAATGCATAACAAAATGATACTTATCATCCCGGAAAGCCTTGATCACCACCGGTGACATGTTCTTTCCTTCAATGACAATCTGGTAATCTGCCTGTGCCGGCGGAGTATAGCCGTCCGCAAAAACCGAGTATCTCCGGTACGGTAATACGGAGATGTAGGATGCCATGACTGCCGAGTCGGCAGGCTGGCTGCCGATAAACCAGTGGTTGGCAGTATCTTTCGTTGCCACAAAACCACTGTCGGCGGGGTAGGTGAAAGAGAGTTTCTGTAGATTATAGGTACTCAGTTTCAAAAACCGTTGATCCCGCCAGGCATTCAGTCCCTGGTTAAAGGACATGGCCAGGAACCCGTCCACGGCATATACTTCTTTGCCGTCTCCGGCACGTACATAAGAAGTGCCCGTGACACCCCTGTTGTACCCTCCGTACTGGGCATTGGGATTTCTGTTCACGGTAAATTTTCCGATATACAGATCGAGAGTTTTTTTGTCTCCTTCCATGATCTTCAAGCGGGTAGCCGTAGAATCGGTCACATCAAACTCTTTCCATTTGTCTTCGCCTTTTGCCGCCAGTTGTTTGGGTTTGATATTGATCACGCCGGTCAGCAGATTTTTCACAGTCGCCGGTTCCACCGGTGCATCTGTCTTTCCGTCGCTGATCCTCCACCCTTTATCCGTTTTTCTGAAAACCAGTTCTTTCCCTTTTTCTGCCTGTGGGTACAGATAAACAGCCGTCACCTTCGCAGTATCTATTTTTACCAGATCCATGTTCAGGGTGCTTTCTTTCTTTTTGCTCCGCACCTGTAAAAGGAGAAACACGCCTACAAGCACTACCAGGATAACAAGCAGGGTTGTCGTATTATTTTTCTTAGCCATTTTTATCTAAATTAAGGTTAGACTTCTATGAATAATTTTCTTCCATGCGTTGCATTCTTATCTTCCGGTTCCGTTCAAAACGGTATAATCCGTACAGCAACACCAGCACAATAGGCAGCAGGAAGTTCAGATATTTCAGCACCATTTTCTTGCCGTCGCTCAGTTCTTTCAAAGGCCGTGAGGTTATACCCCGTGTACGCAGCTCGATCAGGCCGGTATCGTCAGAGAGGTAATCGATGCTGTTTACCATCAGGCTTGCATTATCTTTGTTGATCTGTTGTTGTCCGTGACCAACCGGAAAATCGCCATCGCCCACGACGATCATGCGTGCTTCTTTGTCTCCCCCCAGTTTCCCCTTTACCAGGGCGGCCACCGTCAGATGTTTTTTGGGAAAATCCTTTTCCGTCCATTGTTTCTGTATATTAAAATAAGCGGGGGCCGGTTCGGTACCTGATTTTTCGGAAGAAAATGCCAGGGGCGTAAAGGTGGCGGTTGAGTCGCCCGTATATTCTATCGGGCTCACAAACTCCGTCACCACCGCTTCCAGTCCTTTGACCGCCGGATTGTCTGCGAAGGTGCTGATAATGGGGATGTACGGAAAAGACACCTGTGTGGAGAAGCGGAACATCCCCTGTTGTTGCTGGACGGTCACGGGAGCACATTTCACGTCTGTGACAAAGACCGGGTCCACACGTATTCCTTTGCTCAGCAGCCAGGATTCCAGGCCCGTGTTGAGCACCCTGCCGTAAGCGTTACTCAGTTGTCCGTCCACCCGGTTGATGGCGACAAAAAGATTGCCTCCGCGGGCAAGGAATTGATTGAGTTTATCAAATACGTATGTAGGAATACTATCTTTGGGCCGGACGATAGCCACGGTGCGTATATCTGCCGGGATATCCGTAGTGTCTGTAAGCGTTATCGGCTGCACTTCATATAAAACCTTCATATCTTCAGTCACCTGCGACAGATCGGAGAGCGTGGCGCACCCATATCCCTGCAAGATCCCGACCTTGGGCTTGTTGACGACAGAAAGTTTCTTGATGGCGGAAGAGAGAGCATATTCCAGGGGGCCGCCGGGTTGTACAAAAGGGATCACCTCTTTCCGGTCGCCCATAGAGATCACCGCCCCCAGATACGCTTTCTGCTGTTTCATCTGGTCTTTTTCCCGCACGTTGATCATCACCGGCTGAATCCCGTTTTGCATGGCTTCTTTTTCTTTTTCAGGATTCTCATTCGGGTTGACAAACTGATATACCAGCATGCCTCTCGCCCTGTTGGAATATTCGATCAGCATATCCTTAAAGTCTTTGCGGGTCTCGGCAATGGCCGGCGGCAGTTCTTTGGAAAAATAGGCAGTGATCGTTACCGGTTCCTGCAGATTTTTCAGGATATCCCGTGTTGCCTTACTCAAAGTATAGGAATGGTCTTCCGTAAGGTCCAGACGGAAAAACAGTTTATCCGATATCAGGTTGACCACCACCAGGATGGCCGCAATCAGTGTGGCTGTAAGGACTATATTTCTTCGCTTCATGGATGTATGCTTTTTTATGAATTATTTTTGGTTTATCATTCGTACTTACTCAGGAATTTCTTTTGGACAGGGAATCTTCCGCCATCTTCATGAACAGCACGATCAGGGAAAGGAAATAGATCAGGTCTTTGGTATCCACAACCCCTCTGGACATGCTCTCAAAATGGGTGGATACACTCAGAAAATTAAATACTTCCCCGGCAAAGCCGCTAAAGGTACGTGTCAGCACATCAAAAACGATCTGAAAGAATAGAGCAATGAAGATAGCGACAAGAAACGCCACGATCTGGTTTCCTGTGATGCTGCTGGCATAAATCCCGATGCTGATATATACGGCACTCAGGAGTATCAGTCCGAGATAACCGCAAAAGACCGCCCCCTGGTCGAGGTTTCCGATGCTGGCCACCGTAATCACATAGGGAAAAGTAAAGGCCAGGGCCACCACCACCAGCAGCAGCGCAGCCAGGAATTTCCCCCATACCAGTTCACGGTCCGTAACCGGCTTGGTAAGTAATAACTCGATGGTTCCCGAGCGGTTTTCTTCGGCGATAAGACGCATGGTCAACGCCGGGATGAAGATGAACAGCGTCCAGTAGCTCACCCCAAAGAAAGAACGAAGGCTGGCCTGTCCTACCATAAAAATGTCATTTCCGAGAATCCAGGTAAACAACCCGCTGAAACCCAGAAACAAGATCAACATAATGTAGGCGGTCAGCGAATCGAAATAGGAATTCAGTTCCCGTTTGGTTATAACCCATGTTGTTTTCATTCGTTTATATTTTTTTCACTGATAATTAAACAAATAATGAAATTCCATTGTCATTTTAACTCACAAAAAGGTTTTTAAGAAACCTGGCGTAAACCGCCGTAACAACCCTTTGGATTCTTATCCTGTGTTTCTCAGTTCATGGTCAGCTCTCTGAAGATATCCTCCAGTTTGGTTTCTATGGGGGTCATTTCCGTGAGGGTCCAGCCGCGGTCCACACAAAGCTTGAAAATTTCCCGGTTGGAGGTCATCTCCGGCTTACTCTGTACCTCAAATTTATTTTTCTGACGGTCGGTAAA
>JANTHB010000143.1 GCA_024762655.1 Bacteroidales bacterium | reverse complement strand
AGTGTTTTTGTGGGCACGCTGTCTCCGGGCACCCGTTCCGGCATGATCTCCTTTACGGTGGAACCGGGAGCGTCAACTTACACTACAGGCGTCTGGGAAGCCGAGATCCATGCGTCCAATGCCAAAACCTTTCCGGCAAGCGGTACTTTTACCATGCACGATGCGGTACTGGGTACGGAAAAACCTGTGCAGGAAACACAGATCAAAGCTTATGCCTATCCCAACCCGTTTAATCCTGCAGAGGGACCGGTGACGTTCCACTACCGGTTGAAGGTGCCTGCCGGTGTGACGATCCGGATCTATGACCTCCAGGGTAAGACGATACGTACGATACGGAAAAGTGACAGGGCGAGCAGCGCTGTCGAATATACAGCCCGGTGGGACGGCCGGGATGAAACAGGGAATGTCGTTCCCGGTGGGACGTACGTATATGTGATCGAAGCAGGGAAAAACGGCGCTATGGCAGGACGTATCATCATCATGCAATAACCCATATTGCCTGGTACTCCACACTGCAAATTCGTAAATACATGAATGCGTGAAAAGACGCTGGGTGAAGGAGGTATAGTGCATAGTGCGTAGTGCATAGTGCGTAGTGCGTAGTGCGTAGTGCCAACTAAACCCCTAAACTATAAGTCCTAAACTCCAGACAAACAACGCCCTAAGCTTATTCACAGTATGACCAGAGGATGACCCAAAGGAAGCTTGATGCTTAATTATGGAAGCTCAAAATAATAATACCTTAATTACGTGAGCGAAGCGAACTAATTACGCGGCGAAAGCCGCTAATATCCACTTAATTTCAGCTGCGCAGCAGTGTCCTATAACTTTAAACTTTAGTCACTTCCAAATATCCCCCAAACATGGGATTTCAGAACCGGAACATTGCCCCTAACTTGTCAGGGTAATCATAAAACCGGTACATCCATGAAAAGAATTTTCCTTTTGTTATTTGTAATGCTCCTGGCTGGAGGCATGTCCCTGCAGGCCCAGATCCATATCCCGGTGAAGAAAAAAGCTACGGAAAAAACCAATGAGGAGATCGATAAAAAGATCGACGAAGGACTGAACAAGATCTTTGGGAAGAAGAAAAAAAAGACGAAGAAAACCGGTGCGAACACAAACGCTCCTGCCCCCCAACGTACAGGCACCCAGCCGGCCGCGGAGGGAGCTGAAGCCGGAACATCTACCCCCAAACTGAACTGGGCAAAATATGACTTTGTCCCCGGCGATGTGGTGATCTTCGAAGACAACCTGGAAGGGGAAGAGAACGGGGAATTCCCTTCCCGGTGGGACCTGGTAAGAGGGAATGTCGAAGTGGCCCGGGTGGACGGGGAGAATGTGATCATGTTCCGCAACGGGGAACCTTCCATCGTTCCTTATATGGAAGACCCCCAAAAGGATTATTTGCCGGAGGTGTTCACCGTGGAGTTTGATCTCTATTACCCCGGAGGTGGATGGTTCGATGTGTATCTGTATGACCGAAAAAACCAGCAATCTGGGAGTCCATCAGGCTATACCAACCTGGAGATCAGAAGTAAAAATTTCTCTTTTGCACAATCAACCAGCGAATACCCGGGGACCGTTGCCAGATCGAGATGGATGCACGTCGCGATCGCTTACACGAAAGGCAAGCTGAAAGCTTACATGGACGATACCCGCCTGATCAATATCCCGCGGATCGATTTTGACCCCAAGGGAATAACGCTTTATACCTATCACGCCGGCAATGACAATCTGTATTATGTGAAAAATGTCAGGATTGCCAAGGGCGGGGTGAAATATTACGACCGTTTTCTCCAGGACGGAAAGATTGTGGCCAATGGCATCCGCTTCGAGACCGGTAAGGCCACCTTGCGGCCCGAGTCGATGGGGGTGATCAATAAGATCTATGATATGATGAAGGAACATCCCGGCATCCGGCTCAGCATCGAAGGCCATACCGACAATGTGGGGGATGCAGCTTTCAATCAGAAACTGTCGGAAGAAAGGGCACAGTCGGTAAAAAACAAGCTGGTGCAGATGGGCATCCCGGCCGGCCGGCTGGCCACAAAAGGATTTGGAGAGACCAACCCGGTGGACAGCAACGATACCCCCGAAGGCCGGGCCAACAACCGGCGCGTGGAGTTCGTGAAGATGTAGATAAATCACTAAAAATACGAAGGCATGAAACGACAACTCTTCCTTCTAGCTTTGTTTTTTGTTCTTGCTCCTGGCTATGGCCAGTTTCAGGCCACCATGAAAAATGCTTATTCCGGGGAAGAAAAGATCTATAAGGTCTTATCCGACGGGGAGAACTACCGGTATGAGTTCACTGAAAACGGACAAACGGGGATCCTGATCTTCCGGCCTGCGGAAAACAAGACTTTCCTCCTGATGCCGGAGAAAAAGACCTTCCTGACACGGGCCTGCGACGATATGTACACCCTGATGAACGATCCGGTGCAGGGAAGCCTCCATTTTGCCGATCCGAAGGATGTGTCTGAAAAAATTACGGGCCATGAAAAATTGTCGGGTTACGACTGTGTGAAGAAAGCGTATTATATGACCTATGATAACGGAGAGAAAGTGCTGACCAATGTTGTCTGGTTCTCGGAAGATCTGAATTTCCCGCTGAAGATCACCTTCGGCCCTGAACAAAAAGTGCGGATGGTGCTGTCTGATATAAAAAAATGGAACCCTGTCAAAGGATATTTCAAGATCCCTGGGGGTTACACCGAGGTGGATGACCGGGGGCGGCCCGTGATCCCTGAGCCGCCGGCGCCGACGCACTGGACCACCCGGACCGTGCAACTGCCTTTTCAGGGAGCCGTGAGCCGGGGAACCGTGCTGAAATTTACGATCGGTAAGGAGGGCCACTATAAGATGATCGCCGAAAACAAAACGGATAAACCCGCCAAGATCATCCGTTCCTCCTTGCGGGATGGAAAGGAGCTACCCGAAAACATTCAGGGACCGGAAAAGTACAGAACCTTGCGGTTGTACCCGGGAGAAAAGATCCCCGACACGTTTATCTGGAAAGCGGGACAGGAGATCATAATCCGGGTTTTTGAGGGCACCATGCTGCTGCATATCTATTTTGAAAAATAATAGACCGGTATCTGCTGACCGGTAAAGGGTCTTGAGTCAAAACATAATAAATCTTACATCATGAAAACATTTTTTACTTCTATCTTCCCGGGAGGCAGGAAGGTATTTGTGCTCTTAACAGGTATCTTGTTCCTGCTTCTGTCTTTCTCCTCTTTTGCCCAAATACACGGAACCTATACCGTTGGTGCAGGGGGAAACTATGCTACCATCCAGGCAGCGGCTGATGACTTGCATGCGCAAGGCGTTAGCGGACCGGTGATCTTCAATATTTTATCCGGCATGTATGATGAACAGGTGGAACTGAACAGCATCCCCGGTGCAAGCGAAACCGATACCATTACTTTCCAATCGGTAAGCGGTGATTCTACCGATGTTGTAGTGCAATATGCAAATGCCACAAGTAATGACAATTATGTGATAAAACTGGATTCGGCTGCTTATGTAACATTCCGGTCCATTACTTTCCGATCGATGCACAGTACCTATGCCCGGGTTGTCGTACTGGAAGGTGTTACCGACCATGTTACCTTCTCGCATTGTGTTTTAAAGGGATCTTATTATCCTTATGGTGACGTGAACAGAACAATTGTATATTCGATCAAAAGACTAAGATCACTTACACTGGAAAACAATGATTTCACCCAAGGAAGCAGAGGAATATACTTGGATGGTGCCTGGAACGATACGATCCTGACAGAGATCCGGAACAACAGGTTCGACAGCCTTGGGAATATAGCTATATTTGTCAGTGCGGCCGATGCTCCCGTGATAAGCGGGAATGAGATAACGCACGGCGATTATGGAATTTGGCTAAATCACTCAAAAGGCAGTACCAGCATCATTAAAAATAATATTGATGTTAACCTGACGGGAATAGAATTATACAATTTTAACTCAACGGATGGTGAGGAGGCGCTGATCACCAATAATATGATCGCCCTCAACAGGGCGGATGTGACAAATCCCGGCAATGGTGGTATATATCTCAGCGGTTCGGATCATG
>JANTHB010000142.1 GCA_024762655.1 Bacteroidales bacterium | reverse complement strand
TTCGAGGTGGCGCTCAGGGGCACGCCGAGGATGATCTTAATTTCCGGATCAAACAACCCCAGGTCCCTGGCCGCCTGGCCCACGGTGTACATGATGCGGTTGTCCACGCGGTGGTCTGTGGCCACACTGACAGCCGAGCCGATGGCGATGCCCAGGTCGATGTTGTTAAAGACACAGGGGTTATCCGGATGAAGGTTCTTTTCCGCGCAGTCTTCAAAACCACACCATCCGCAGTAGGGGAGATCCAGTGTTTTGATCCGGGTGCCGAAAAGGACGAGCACCTCCGAGCGGCGTATATCGTTGGCATCGCGCCCGAAAAAATAGGCCTTTGTTTTTTCGCCCAGCTCTTCCATTTTTTGAGCCAGCCTCTCCAGATCCTCTCCTTCCACGATGAGAAATTCCAGACTGTTACGGCCTCTTGCTTTCGGGGCCGTGCGGGCAGCAGTTACCATTTTGTCAGCTACATCCCTCAGCGTACGGGATATGATTTCCTGCTCAGGATGAATAGCCATAGTTACCGGGTATTAAGGTTAATCTTGAATGCCGGACGGTATCCCCGCACCTGTCCGCTGTCATTGTAAATTTCATAACCGAGAACCATGGAATGTACCTGTTTTTGCATGGTCAGGCCGGTGGTGTCCAGATACCAGTCTTCGGTGAACTGTATCTTGGCGATACGGTTGCGTATTTTGAGGATCTCCTTTTCCAATTCCCGGACCTTATTGACACTGAGTTCTTTGTCGGTAGCATAATCAACGGCTTTGAGTTTCCCGTTATAAATGGATTTGAAAATCTCATCCACGAAGTCGTTGCGGTCAAACCCCTGGAGACAGGAGGTGGTCCAGGTATCGTAGGGGTTGTTGTTTTTTACGACTACATCGTAGGTTATCTGCTGTGCCACCTGTCCTGCGTTGGCTTTGAAAGTAGCCTCCTTTCCCTGAATATCATCCGGGATATAATTGTTGTCTCCGGCAAATTTCGATTTCCGGTGGCAGGCGAACAGGCTTATCACCAGTACCAGAACCAGGAGACTGGGAAAATGTTTTTTCATGATTTATTTTTTTTTTACAAAAATAGCATGAATTCTTCTTATGTAAAAACGGTACGGTTATCTCAGGAAAGAGAGTTGTTCCCCACGATAATTCCGGTCGATTTCCCCGTTTTCATATACCGTGTGCCCGTTTATAATGGTGTGGGTCACACGTGATGTGAAACGGGTCCCTTCAAAGGGGGACCATCCGCATTTATACAGGATGTTATCTTTTTCGACGGTCCAGGGATGTTTCGGATCTATGAGTACCAGATCGGCTTTGTATCCTTCGCGGATATAGCCCCTGTCGGGGATCCCGAAAATATCCGCCGGAGTATGGCACATCTTTTCCACAACCTTTTCCGGTGAAATCTTTCCCTGATGAACCTTTTCCAGCATGGCAACGAGAGCGTGCTGCACCAGCGGGCCTCCGGAAGGAGCCAGCAGGTAAGGCCTGGCTTTCTCCCGCCAGGTGTGGGGGGCATGGTCGGTGGCGATCACGTCAATACGATCGTCAAGCAGGGCGGCCCATAAGCCTTCCTTGTCTTCTTTGGTTTTAATGGCCGGATTCCACTTGATGCGTGTCCCGTATTTCATATAATCCGCTTCGTCGAACCACAGGTGGTGTACACACACTTCGGCCGTAATCTTTTTTTCACGTGCCGGAACGGTATTGTCAAACAGCGTCATCTCACGGGCCGTGGAGAGATGAAGCACATGCAGCCTTGTGCCGTAGAGGCGGGCCAGTTCCACGGCTTTGGCGCTGGAACGATAGCAGGCCTCTTCGGAACGGATGTGAGGATGCAGGACAAAAGGGATATTGATGCCGAAATCTTTTTCGTATCTCTCCAGGTTTTCGCGTATCAGGGAATCTTCTTCGGCATGTACGGCAACCAGCACGGGTGCTTCGGCAAAAATACGTCTCAGGCTTTCCGGATCGTCCACCAGCATATTCCCGGTGGATGAACCCATAAAGACTTTGATGCCACATACTTTGGAAGTGTCCAGCTTTCGAATCTCATCTATATTGTCATTGGTGGCACCGAAGTACAGGGCAAAGTTGGTCAGGGATTTTCCGGCCACAAGTTCCAGTTTTTCATCCAGTAGCTCCCGTGTGACGGTCTGAGGTTTTGTATTGGGCATGTCCATGACAGAGGTGACTCCCCCGGCTACAGCTGCGACGGACTCACTGTGAAAATCAGCCTTTTCCGGAAATCCCGGATCCCGGAAATGCACCTGGTCGTCAATGACTCCGGGGATAAGCCATTTGCCTTCAGCATCAATGATCCTGGCATCTCCTGACTCCAACCCCGGTTCTGAGATACGGATGATCTTATCTCCCTGAATGAGCACATCGGCCTTTTTTATCAGGCCTTCGTTAATCATTGTGGCATTCCTGATCAGGGTTGTTTTCATAGTCAGGTTAAATATACTCTTTCTTATGGAATAAACTATTGAATTTTATTCTGATCACCGACCAAAGCGCTTCGTTGAAGATCCCTCCGCTCATTTTTGAGACGCCTACGGTTCGATCTTTAAATATTATAGGTATCTCTTTCAGTCTGAATCCGTTTTTCCAGGCCCAGAACTTCATCTCGATCTGAAAACCGTATCCTTTGGATTTTATTTTGTCCAGTCTGATTTTTTCCAGCACCTTTCTCCGGTAGCAGACAAAACCGGCGGTGGTGTCTTTTACGGGGATACCGGTAATCAGTCTGACGTAAATCGAAGCGCCCATCGAGATAAAAATTCTGTTCAAAGGCCAGTTTACCACGTTTACGCCTGATATATAGCGTGATCCGACAACCAGGTCATTCCCTTGCTGGCATTCTTCAAATAATCTGGGCAAATCGGCCGGGTCGTGCGAGAAGTCGGCATCCATTTCGAAGATGTATTCATAGTCTCTTTCCAGGGCCCACCGGAACGCGGTAATATATGCTGTACCCAGACCCAGTTTTCCGGATCTCTCGATCAGGAAAAGGCCGGAGTCCCCGGTTTGCAGGTTCCTGATAAGGTCTGCCGTACCATCCGGAGAGTGGTCGTCCACGATCATGATATGTGCTCCGGGCAGATGTTCCCGGATGGCGGGGATCATCCGGGGGATATTCTGCTTTTCGTTGTAGGTCGGTATGATAACCAGCGTCTTCTCCAATGTGTAGAAAATTTATGGCAGCGAAATTAAGATAATATTTCCGGTGGTCAAAAAATGAAATGTTAAGAAGGGTTAAAAAGGCGGGCGTACCCCCGCTCTAAACGCTATTCAATTCACACTTATATATATTAATAATAGGTATGCATTAGGGTTATACAATAATGTCGAAAAAAACCTTGCGGGGTTTTTGTATAAGTGGGGAAAGGGGTTACCTTTGCAACCCACAAATAAGTTCTTTGAGCGGGCTGTAACGGTTATTTTTCTGGGGATAAGACGATTGGGATGATGGATAAAAAATAATCGAAAAATAATATCGGGAAGGTTTGGAAAAGAGGAAAAAAGTTCTTTATCTTTGCAGCCGCTTTTTGAGAAAAGGGTGAAAGTTTTTTGAAAGTTTTAGGGTTAACATTTGCAGGGAAAATATTTTAGTATTATCTTTGCAGTCCCAAAAATTATGAAATTGCGAAACAACGCGATAAAGTTCTTTGAAAAGACTGAAGAGGAAGACAGAAAGGTTCAATGAAGACTGTCAATTCAGCCAGGAAGCTATTCGGGTAGGAGAATGATCTTGAAAGACATAAATTTTAAGATACAACTACAACGAAGAGTTTGATCCTGGCTCAGGATGAACGCTAGCGGCAGGCCTAACACATGCAAGTCGAGGGGTAACAGGAGAGCTTGCTCTCGCTGACGACCGGCGCACGGGTGAGTAACGCGTATGCAACCTGCCCTTAACTGAGGGATAGCTTCCGGAAACGGAAATTAATACCTCATAACATTCCGGTGTCGCATGGCATTGGGATTAAAGCTCCGGCGGTTAAGGATGGGCATGCGTAACATTAGCTGGTTGGTGAGGTAACGGCTCACCAAGGCTACGATGTCTAGGGGGCCTGAGAGGGTAGTCCCCCACACTGGTACTGAGACACGGACCAGACTCCTACGGGAGGCAGCAGTGAGGAATATTGGGCAATGGGCGCAAGCCTGACCCAGCCATGCCGCGTGCAGGAAGAC
>JANTHB010000141.1 GCA_024762655.1 Bacteroidales bacterium | reverse complement strand
AGTTGGGTCACCACTTTGATATAAGGCGTTTCCCCGCAACCGGGGCATGCTCCGTGAAACTCAAAGAGAGGCTGGGCAAACTGGCTGTTTTTGACCGTTTTGTGTTTGTCCACGACCGTTTCTTTATAGCCCACTTTTTCATCCATATAGTCCCAACGGTCTATTTCGTCCAGTTGTGTATCCAGGGCTTTCATCACCAGGGATTTTTCCTTGGACGGGCAGGCTTCCACACAATCGCCGCAACCGGTACAATCCAGCACACTGACCTGGATTTTATAGGAATATTCTTTTGTCGGACCTACTCCCTTGATCACTTTGGTTCCTTCAGGAGCATTCTTCACCTCTTCTTCCGTCAGCAGGAAGGGCCGGATGGCTGCATGGGGACAAACATAAGAGCAGATGTTACACTGGATACAATTTTCGGCGATCCATTCCGGCACATCCACTGCGACGCCGCGTTTTTCATATTTTGTCGTCCCGGCAGGAAAGGTTCCGTCTTCCCGGCCTTTAAAGACGCTTACCGGCAGGTCATCTCCTTTCAGGTGATTGATCGGGTCGGCCACCTTTTTAATAAATTCGGGAATATCCTTCCGGCTGTCTTCCTGTTTTGGTTTCACCTCGATATTTTTCCACGCTTCCGGAACGTTGATTTCCGTTACCTCACCCCCTTTGTCCACAGCGGCATAGTTCATATTTACAATTTTTTCCCCTTTCTTGCCGTAGGATTTGACAATGGCTTTTTTCATCTCATCCACAGCCATCTCATAAGGAATTACGCCGGAAACCTTGAAGAAGGCAGATTGCATAATGGTGTTGGTACGATTTCCCAAACCAATTTCCTTGGCAATTTTCGTAGCATTAATGATAAAGAACCTGATATCATTTTCCGCCATGAATTTTTTCATGTGATCCGGGAGTTTTTGTTTGGTCTCTTCAACATCCCAGATACTGTTCAACAGGAATGTACCTCCTTTTTTCATTCCGGAGAGCATATCATATTTCTCCAGATAACTGGGCACATGACAAGCTACAAAGTCAGGCGTGTTGACCAGGTAAGTTGACAGAATAGGATAATCGCCAAAACGCAAGTGCGAGATGGTAATACCCCCTGATTTTTTTGAGTCGTAGGCGAAGTATGCCTGACAATATTTGTCGGTAGCTCCGCCAATGATTTTGATAGAGTTTTTGTTGGCACCCACAGTCCCGTCCGATCCCAGGCCATAGAATTTGGCCTCAAAGGTTCCTTCGGGCGTTACATCAATTTCGGGGCCCATAGGCAAAGAGCTGAAAGTTACATCATCTATGATCCCAATGGTAAACTGGTCTTTGGGTTTATCCTGTTTGAGATTATCAAAAACCGCAATGATCTGGGCAGGGGTTGTATCTTTTGAACTCAGACCGTATCGGCCACCCACGACCAACGGTCTGTTTTCAAGGTCATAGTATAGGTCTTTTACATCTTTGTAAAGGGGTTCGCCAGCAGAGCCTGGTTCTTTGGTACGATCCAGCACGGCAATCCGTTTGACGGTTCCGGGCATGGCTTTCAGGAAATATTTGGCTGAGAACGGGCGGTACAGATGAACTGCCAGGAGGCCTACTTTCTCGCCTTTATTAACCAGGTGTTCCACCACTTCCCTGGCGGTATCCGTCACAGAGCCCATGGCGACAATCACATGTTCGGCATCCGGTGCTCCGTAATAGTTGAAGGGATGATATTCACGTCCCGTAATTTTTGATATCTCCTGCATGTATTCCTCTACCACATCATCCACATGCTCATAATAGGGGTTCACGGATTCTTTGGCCTGGAAATAAATATCAGGATTTTGGGCCGTTCCTCTGGTAACGGGATGTTCGGGGTTCAGTGCCCTGTCGCGGAAAGCCTGTACGGCGTCCATATCCACGAGGTCTTTGAGGTCTTCTATCTCCAGGGCTTCCACTTTTTGAATTTCGTGAGAAGAGCGGAAACCGTCAAAGAAATGCAGGAAGGGAATGCGGGTTTTTATGGCAGCCAGATGGGCTACGGCAGCCAGGTCCATGATTTCCTGTATGCCGCCCGAAGCCAGCAGAGCAAAGCCTGTCTGACGTGTAGCATAAATATCGCTGTGGTCGCCAAAAATAGAGAGAGCATGTGCAGCCACCGAACGGGCACTCACATGGAATACTCCGGGGAGCAATTCCCCGGCGATTTTGTACATATTCGGGATCATCAGCAACAGTCCCTGAGAAGCTGTAAATGTAGAGGTCAGTGCACCTGCCTGAAGAGAACCGTGTACAGCCCCGGAAGCTCCTCCTTCGGATTGCATTTCCACTACCCGTACCTTCTGTCCGAAAATATTTTTTCTTCCGTGAGCAGCCCATTCATCAATGTTTTCAGCCATCGGAGAAGACGGTGTGATCGGATAAATGGCAGCTATCTCACTAAACATATACGCTATATGGGAAGCAGCATAGTTCCCATCACAGGTAATAAAACTCTTTTTTTTAGCCATGGTTTTTATGCATTAAATATTATCTGTTTTATAAAAAATTGTTTTTTCTCTGTCCAAATTCGATGCAAATAAGCATGCAAAATTAATCCGATTTGGCAATTTACCATATGAGTTTTATCATTTAAACAAAAAAAAGCGGAGATTCCGCTTTTTTTTATTGCACATATGTTGGTTAATCACTATTCATGGAAATCAGGAATTCCTCATTCGAATTGGTTTGCAGCATCCTGTCGCGCAGAAACTCCATGGCTTCTACCGGGTTCATATCTGCCAGATAATTCCTGAGTATCCACACTTTATTCAGGATATTCTTCGAGAGCAAAAGATCTTCACGCCGTGTACCGGAGGCATTGATATCCACTGCCGGGAAGATACGCCTGTTAGCCAGTTTCCTGTCAAGCTGCAGCTCCATATTTCCCGTCCCCTTGAATTCTTCAAAGATCACGTCATCCATTTTGGAGCCTGTTTCGGTAAGGGCTGTAGCGAGGATCGTCAGGGATCCGCCATTTTCAATGTTTCTGGCAGCGCCAAAGAATCGTTTCGGTTTCTGCAGGGCATTGGAATCTACACCTCCGGAGAGGACTCTTCCGGAAGCGGGTGCGATGGTATTGAAAGCTCTGGCAAGACGTGTGATGGAATCGAGGAGGATCACCACATCATGGCCACACTCAACCAACCGTTTTGCTTTTTCAAGCACGATATTGGCGACTCTCACGTGACGTTCGGCCGATTCATCAAACGTAGAAGCGATCACCTCTGCTTTTACGTTGCGAGCCATATCCGTGACCTCTTCCGGGCGCTCATCAATAAGCAGAACAATGAGATAAACCTCGGGCTGGTATCGTGCAATGGCATTGGCGATGTCTTTGAGCAAGACGGTTTTCCCCGTTTTCGGTTGTGAAACGATCAGGCCCCGTTGTCCTTTACCTATGGGAGCAAAGAGATCCAGCACACGCACCGACAGGCTCCCATGACCTTTGTCACAGAGTTTGAATTTTTCATCCGGAAACAGAGGAGTGAGATAATCAAAAGGCACACGGTCACGGATAAAATCCGGGTCACGACCGTTGATTTCAATAATCTTTGTCAGCGGGAAATATTTCTCGCCGGGCTTGGGCGGCCGGATGGTCCCGGTAATGGTGTCTCCTGTTTTAAGCCCGTACATCTTTACCTGGTTGTGAGAGACATATACATCATCGGGAGAATTCAGGTAGTTATAATCGGAAGAACGGAGGTACCCGTAACCTTCCGGGGCCACCTCCACTACGCCGGTGGTGGTAACCACCCCCTCAAAATCAAATCTCTCACTTTCAGGAATGATCTCATTCTCAACGGGTCTTACAACATTCTGGCCGCCGTTATTGCTCCGGAAACGGTTTTTCCGGTTGTTATTATTGTTGTTATTACGGTTTCTGTCCTGATTGGCATTATCAGATTCTCCTTTTTCCACGGCTTCCTGCACCTGGGGTTTGGCTTGCTCGTTTTTTACTCCGGCAACGGGAGCGGTTTTTTCGGGAATATCTTCCTTTGGCATTTCTTTGGGCGGATCCTGCTTCTGGGTGATTTTAGCCCGTCTGGATCTTCCAGTTTGTTTATTTTCCCGTGTATCCGCCGGCCTGCTATTATCGTCAGAGGAAGCAACCACCCCGGGAACTTCATTTTTTACTTCGCGCTTCATTTCACGGGGCACTTCTTCTTTTACTTCTTTTACTTCCGA
>JANTHB010000140.1 GCA_024762655.1 Bacteroidales bacterium | reverse complement strand
TTAAAAACCCTGGACGAGCTGAAGATCGCTGACCATACGGTTGTAATCTTTACCTCTGATAACGGAGGACTGTCAACCTACCCCAATGCCCCTACCACAAACTATCCTCTGCGTTACGGAAAAGGCTGGACTTATGAAGGAGGAATAAGAATCCCATTGATTATTAAATGGCCGGGCGTCACCAGGCAAGGTTCCGTCTGTCGTTTTCCGGTGGTGAATACCGATTTCTATCCCACCATGCTGCAGATGGCCGGCCTTCCTTTGATGCCGGAACAACATATGGACGGGGTGAGTATGGTACCGTTGCTTAAGGGAGAAAAGCATATCGTACAACCTGTTATATACTGGCATTATCCTCATTATCACGGCGCAGGATGCACTCCCGGTTCAGCCGTACGGATGGGGGACTGGAAACTGGTACAGTTTTATGAAGACAACCATGTGGAACTGTATAACCTTAGAACGGACCTGGAGGAACGAAGGGATCTCTCAAAAGCTTTTCCTGACAAAACAGCGGAATTGCTGGATTCACTGGATCAGTGGAAACACCGGGTTCATGCCAAAATACCCTGGGTAAACCCTTATTATAATCCCTATATGATTGATCATTATATTAAACAGCATGGCAGGGAAGGATTGCCCGAATTCTTAAAGAAATACCGTTCGTTGTTCGGCAAAGAGGTATATGACCCGTCCCTGTCCCGGTCCTTATCGGAAAGGTATCGCAAATTGTATAATCTGAGATAACCGGAGGACGAAACGGAAATCTTTAAGGTTAATATCATGTAATATTTTTTTCCAACGATAAAAAGAATCATAATGAAGCAAATCAGAATTATTTTGGCCTGGTACTGTTTTTCCGGTCCCCGGGCGGTTTATGCGGATGGTAAGCTGGGATGGGTACAGCAGATAGGCGCCGATCCCAGGAAGGTAACAAAGAGCATGACCGAAGTGTATGGGGTAGGGGCGTTCCTCCTGGCCGGATCAGAGGTGTATAGACTGGCAGAAAACCCGCAGGCAAGTGTTAATAAATGAATGCTTGTGTGACAGATCGAATCAATAAGACACAAAACGATGAATAATAACCCGTATGAAATGCTAAAAAAAACAGGTGGGATGGTTTTTTTACTGGCCGGTGTCTTCTTTATGGTATCCTGTACAGGCAAACCGGAAAAATTAAAAGAAAGACCGAATATTTTATTTTGTCTGGCCGATGATGCTGCGTTTCCCCATATGGGAGCCTATGGGACCGAATGGGTCAAAACGCCGGGTTTCGACCGGGTGGCTGATCAGGGGATCCTGTTTACACGGGCTTATACCCCCAATGCCAAATGCGCTCCCTCGCGGGCCTGCATCATCACCGGACGTAACTCCTGGCAACTGGAAGCTGCGGCCAATCACTGGTGCTATTTTCCTGCGAAGTTCAAAACCTATGCAGAAGTCCTGGCCGAAAACGGTTATTATACCGGATATACCGGAAAGCCCTGGGCCCCGGGTGTGGTTTTGAAACGCAACGGGAAGACGCGTTATCTTGTCGGAAAACCCTGGCAGAAGATAACTACAACACCTCCGACATCCCGCATCTCCTCTACGGATTATTTTGCCAATTTTAAAGCGTTTCTGAATAGCAAACCCTCGGATGAACCGTTTTGTTTCTGGTACGGGGGGCATGAACCCCACCGGGGGTATGAATATGCTTCGGGAATAAATAAAGGAGGGAAACATACTGCCGACATTGACAGTGTGTACAGTTACTGGCCTGATGTGGATTCCGTACGTACGGACATGCTCGATTATGCTTTTGAGATAGAATATTTTGATTCACACCTCCAAAAAATGCTGGATCTTCTGGAACAGAGAGGATTGTTGGAAAATACCATGGTCGTGGTAACGGGAGACAACGGCATGCCTTTCCCCCGTTGCAAAGGGCAGGAATATGAACAGTCCAATCATATGCCGCTGGCGATCATGTGGAAAGAGGGAATCAGAAAACCGGGCAGGGTGGTGGATGACCTTGTCAGCTTCATTGACTTTGCCCCCACATTTCTGGAGGTGGCAGGTGTCAACCCGGAGAAAAGCGGTATGCAGCCGGTTACGGGTAAAAGCCTGACCGGTATTTTCAAAACCCCGGAGAACGGGATCATAGACAAAACCAGGGATCATGTGCTGATCGGCAAGGAAAGGCATGATGTGGGCCGGCCCCATGATGAGGGATATCCCATAAGGGGCATCCTAAAAGACGGATATTTGTATATCCACAATTTTAAAACCGGTCGCTGGCCGGCGGGAAACGCGGAAACAGGCTACCTGAATTGTGACGGAAGTCCTACCAAAACCGTTATCCTGAACGAATTCAGAAAAGGAGAAAACCTGCAATACTGGTTGTGGTCTTTCGGGAAACGGCCTGCTGATGAATTGTATAATATTAAAAATGATCCGGATTGCATTGTGAACCTGGCAAATGATCCGGAGTATAAAGAATTGGAAACAGCCTTGAAGTCCCAACTCTTTTCCGAACTTAAGGAACAGGGTGATCCCCGGATGTTTGGAAAAGGGGATGTCTTTGATGAATATCCTTATGCCGACACAAAAGACACGGCTTTTTACGAACGATATACCCGGGGAGAAAAGCTTTTTGCCGGATGGATCAACAAAACGGATTTCGAAACGGACATGCGGAAGGTACGGGAAGCGCCTGGGCAAACCAGGAAATAATATCTGGAACATTAAACATTAAACATTTTCGGTATGAAAAGACTTGTATTTGTTTTTCTGGTTTTCAGCATATTTTTTTATGCTTCGGCACAGAAATATGAGCAACTTGCCAAAACCCCTCCGATGGGTTGGAATAGCTGGAACTGTTTCCATGCGGATATCAACGAGGATAAGATCAGGGCTATCGCCGACGCGATGGTGAGCACGGGCATGAAAGAGGCCGGATATCAGTATATTATTATTGACGACGGATGGATGACCAGATCCAGGGATGTAGAGGGGCATATCATCGTGGATTCGACAAAGTTCCCTCACGGCATGAAAGCGCTGGCAGATTATGTGCATAGCCTCGGACTGAAATTCGGGATCTATTCGGCGCCAGGATGTTACACCTGTCAAAAACTTATGGGTAGTCTTGGACATGAACAAACCGACGCCAATGACTATGCTGCCTGGGGCGTGGATTTTCTGAAATATGATTTTTGTAATTTTCCCAAAACCAAAAAGGAGGCCCGGAAAATTTTACCGGATTCCTGCCGGAAAGCTTTTGAACTGATGCGTCATTGTCTGGATAATACGGGACGGCCGGTCGTCTATAGTGTGCATGATAAATGCAATAGGGAGTTGAACGAAAAAAATGCGTTGCCGTGGGTAAGGACCATTGCCAATATGCACCGTACCAGCGGGGATATTTTAGACAACTGGGACAGGATGCTGTATTGCCTGGAAAGTACGGCCGGCCTGTGGCCTTATGCCGGACAGGGATATTGGAACGATCCTGATATGCTGGAAGTAGGAAACACAAAAAAGGAAAAAGTGTGGGGAAATATCTCCCCCGTTAAGATGAATCTCACGGAGTACAAAGCTCATTTCAGCATGTGGTGCATGGTAGCGGCTCCGTTGATTGCCGGCAACGACCTGCGGAATATGAAACCTGAAATTACCGGGATACTCACCAATAAGGAAGTGATAGCCATTGATCAGGATCCTTTGGGTAAGCAGGGCCGGCGAATCCGGGATGACGGAGATCTGGAGGTATGGAGCAAAGAAATGTCAGGTGGCCGGTGGGCCGTGGCCCTGTTCAACCGGAGCAGCCGGCCGGCAGATATAAAAGTGTCCTGGCAGGAGATCGGAATGAAAGGAAAAAGGAAAGTACGGGATGTATGGAAACATAAAAACCTGGGGAAGTTCAGGGATTCGTTTACGGGAAGACAGATCCCCGCCCACAGTGCCATGATATTGCTGATCCGGGAATAAAACCGTCCTGCAAGCAGGGTATGTTCCGGACCCTATAAATGATCCGGAATATTTTACCTACGTAGGCGCCTACGTAGGTGATGTTTTTTATGTTATCTGAATATCAGACAGTAGTGTTGTGTAATTGAAAACAAGTTTAAAAAAACCGGATTCTTTTCAGGTAGAGGATAAAGATTTGCCGGGGATCATGGCAAAGCGAATAACTATAATAATTAACTAAAGTTTCGCACTGGATTAAAAAATTTAT
>JANTHB010000139.1 GCA_024762655.1 Bacteroidales bacterium | reverse complement strand
CACAGAGAACATATCAATTAATTACTCTTTTTATACCGTTTTTTAATAAAGTTACATTAAAATTAATCAATAATCCAAGCTTGAAATTCCCAAGTTTGAGATAAGTTAATATTTGAGCCAGATGTACATCATTTAATGCATCTACTGCTTTCAGTTCAATAACCAGTTTATTTTCAACCAAAAGATCTATTCTGTATCCACATTCAAGATGAACTTCTTCATAGACTAATGGCATCGGTACTTCTTTGATGACGTATAAGCCTGATTTGGCAATCTCATAGTATAAAGTTTCTTTGTAAGCCGATTCAAGCAACCCGGGACCCAGAGATTTATGTACTTTAATGGCAGCGCCTATTACTTTACTTGCCAATTCATTTTCTGTTGTCATAGTTTTTATTCAATTAATACTTAGTGACCTCTGTGCTTTCTTTGCGCACTCTGTGGTTTATATTAAAATTAATACCTGTAAAATAAATAATCGCGGAAAAAGTTTATATTATTTCATCAGTTTGTCAAAAGCTTCCCTCATCTTTTCCGGCAACCTTGCTTTTTCCCTCCACGTTTCGCTTCCATATACCCCTGCCTGACTATAGTCAAAAGGAACGAACCCTGATTTCCGGATTTTCTTTTTGTTTTTGAATGTAAAATCTCCTTGTCCGGGATTTACAAATCCGGGATCTGTTACCAGGGAATGGCGGTCATGGCCGGTTTTCTTCTGCCATCCTGAAAAGTCCGTCTTCAGAAAAGCCACTTTCCCTTTGCTGTTCCAGAAAAGATTACGATCCATATCAATGCGGATCTTATCCCATGGCCCCCCCAGCAATACACCCCGGTCATAATATACAATATTATTCCTGAAATGAAAAGAAAGATGGTCCTCCACACGGGTACACTGCAACTGATATTTCGCCGCAAAAGCAATAATATTGTTACGGATCATATTCTCTTTCCCGTAATGCTGATGAAAACCACCGGTTTTGGTTTTATACACCAGGTTATTTTCCATCATAATATAACTGGATCCTTCATCCGGATACAATCCCCAACCCCCATAGTCATAAGCCCAGATATGATCTATCACATTATTGCTTACTTCGGTGCCTTCGGATCCACCCAGCGTATAAACGCCTCCCATATCACTCAGCAATCCCCATCCTATATGGTGGATATGATTGAACACGATCTTGTTTCTTTTGGCAGGACTGTAAGCATATCCCCACACCCATCCGACGGAAACACCGGTATAGCGAAAATCGCCGATGTCATTATGGGAAACAATATTATCGCTACTCTGTCCTATCCATACTCCGACAGCAGGTGGAAAAAGAAAACCGCCCGATTGGATAATATTGTTTTCCAGCGTAATATTCCGGGTGACCCGGGCAGTATCTTCCGGTATTTTCATGGTACCGACACGTACACCGCCCGCTCCCAAATCGTGAAGATAACAATGGTCCACCCGTCCCTCCCGGCAATCCTGTCTGAACCAGATGCCGTAATTTCCGGTATGAGAAACCTCACAATCTTTGAATAAAATCCCTTTTGCCCCATCTACCTGAATCGTCGCATCGATGGAGGCCGCCGCCTGGGAGGGCTCAAATCCTCCAGCAGGCAGATAATAAACAGAATACATAAATTTTAATCCTTCAAATCGTATGTTTGAAACATACGACATATTAACAGGATCGCCATCTATAATGATTAGATGAGAAAGAACCGGAGCCACCACCTCGGCCTCTTCAGGATTTTCCCCCGGCCTGGGCATATAGGTCAGCCGGCCGTTATCATCCAGAAACCATTCCCCGGGCTTCGTCACAGCCGACCGCATGTTTTCCAGTCTGTACCGCTGCCCCTTCTTCCATCTGTTCCAGGGTTTCATCCCTTCTCCGGAAGTAACGATCGCCGTGTCACTGATCCCGTCGGGATGTCTCTTGGTGATGTCCCATTTGTGATAGACCGTCATTACAACGTCTTTCAGCTCATTCACAGAAAGGGCGGATAATTCCCGTAAGCTTTCCGGGTCAGCAGCAACAATCTGTTGTGCTCGTTCGGGCGCTCTGCCGGAACCCTGCATCCAAACATTTTCTTTTACCCCTTTCATGAAAAAAAATCCGGTATCCGGACTGTAAGCCCTTTGGGCCCGTTTATCATTCACATAAAGCTGTTCAAACTTTTTTTGACCGTTTTTAATGCCGGGTATATCGGCCACCCAATATCCTTTTTCATTAACCCGAATATTTTTGATAATACCCCCTCCTGAAAAGACAGGTTTTGCTCCGGTTTCGGCACAGAATATAACCGGATAATCATTTGTCCCGCTGTCTTCAGGCTTTAATACCAGTGGTTCCACCATCCGGTAAACACCTGTTTTGATGATCACCCGGATCGTGTCTTCAGGAAGCCGGCCTTGTCTGAGTTCGCGTAGGCGGTCACGAGCCCCCTGCAAACTTGCCAGTGGCTTTGTCTCTGTGCCGGGGTTCCGGTCATTGCCATCCGGAGCGACATAGATCGTTTGGGCATTCAGGATAGAGACATGAACGATTCCTGACCAAAGGAACAAACCATAAAAGATTAATTTTTTCATTTTCATCAACTTATCAACATTTCAAACTGCTTCTAAAAATAAGTATCCTTCACCTCACCTCATCGTTATATTTTGCTTGCGCGGTTTCAGCGCTTATACTCATGAAATCCATCTTTCCATTATTCCATTATTCCATCATTCCATCCCGCCTTCGTTCCTGCGGAACTTTGGCGCGCAAAGCATTCACTCATTCTATCATTCTATCATTCACTCATTATCTTAAAAGTCCATGCATGACATGAGGGCATCTCATTAAACTTCACATCTCTTATATTGATCTTCAACTTCCCGTTTTCATACTTCCAGGGGAGCGTTCCCTTCCTGCCCAGTAGGGTTACTTTCATTTTTTCTGCAGGTTTGGGCAGAGTAAGTTCCAGAAAATCCTCCGGCCATTCCAGGGCGATGGCATAGATATTTCCGTGATTGGAGGTATAGGCGACCGTCTGTTTCAATGAACGATACTCAACATTCAAACCATGCGTTGCATTGGCATCATCGGATACATACAGATAGCTTCCGGGGATAATCTCCTTATCTCCGGATGGCCGTGTCCAGAATAACCGCACACGGGCGTTTTGTTTTTTCTCCTGATATTCGATTCGAACCGGATATTTCCTGCCGCTTCTCAATTTTATTTCTTCTGCCGGAACCGCTTCTTTAGTTGCTTCTTTTTCATACCCTTTCCTGAAAACCATTTTTCCATCAATCCATACCTGCACGGCATCATCCACATCTGCGTCCAGACGATAAATGCCGGATTCAGGTGCCTGTATAAATCCGGTCCATTCCGCGGTAAAATCATCCTCAGAAACAGGCTGCCCGGGGGTATCCCTCACCCAGTCGAAATTCACCTCCGGATCAATTCTTCGCAGTACCACCGGTCTGGTCTCTTCCGTACGCTTCCACATGGTTGAGCCATAAATTGCCTCTCCGTTGATCTTCAGCCACTGTCCCAATTGTTTTAGTCTTTCCTGCTGTAAAAGGGGGATCTGTCCGTCAGCTTTAGGCCCTACGTTGATAATGATCCCTCCACCATTGGCCACAGCCGTGACAAAGAAACGTATAAGCTGTCCGGGCGTCATATAGGCTTCCAACGATTCATTTCGGTTCAGTCCGAAAGAACGTCCCAGTCCACGCACTTCGGTCCAGGGGCGTTGGGAGGCTTTCAGTCCGGAGCTATACTCCGGTGTCAGAAAACCAATATCACAGCCTCTCCCCCACCGGTTGTTCACAATCGCCGAGTCGCCCACCAGGCTGAAATACCAGGAGATCAGTTCAGCCGAATGCCATTGTCGGGCGGAGTTACGCCATTCACCGTCGGCGAAAATCACCTTGGGACGAAAGGCAGAAACCATCTCCTTAAACTGAGGAATCATGTGTTGTTCCACATAGGTCCCGATAGAATCATCCGGATCGGTATACCAGCGATGCAGCGGATTGTTCCATTCGGGCAGCGAGTAATAGGCCCCAAAGACAATCCCATTTTTCCGCACCGCCCTGGACAATTCTCCCACCAGGTCGCGATGAGGCCCCACGTCCATACTGTTCCACCCCGGTGCATACTTGCTGGGCCACAGGCAATACCCGTCATGATGTTTGGTGACCATCACAATATAACGGGCTCCGGCTTCTTTAAATAGCTCCGCCCACTCCTCCGGCCGGAAAAGCTCCGCTTTGAAAAAAGGCGCAAAATCCCGGTAAGTAAAGTCGCTGCCGTATACTCTTCTCATGAAATTTGTTCGCAGCGTATCCCCCAACTGCAAACCACGCAGGTACCACTCGCCGTAAGACTCTTTTCCCCCGTATGCCGGGACGGAATAAATGCCCCAGTGAATAAATATTCCCAGTTTCGCATCTTTAAACCACTGTGGATAAGGCCGTTGTTTCAGAGAGTCGCACTCCGGAGGCCAATGCTCCTGGTTTTGTGGGAAAAGCGGAAGTGTACTTAAAAAAATTAGTAGTACCGTAA
>JANTHB010000138.1 GCA_024762655.1 Bacteroidales bacterium | reverse complement strand
AGGTGCTTGGCATTGCTGTAACACTCGTAAGTCCATACGGTTTTATTTGTCGACTTGATAAAGTTCAGTTTCTCCTTTTTCTCCGGCAACAGAATGCCGTTGCGGTTGGGGCACCAGATATCTACATACGGGGCCATCCTTTTCAAATCGTCCAGGGTGATGGCCCCGACCGGATCGGCATAGATCTGTGCCCGGGGATCCACCTCCCGGATCATAGAGGCCAGTGCGATAAACGCTTCTACCCGGCGGCTGCCGTCCAGGCCCGGCTCATCCACGGGATAGAAGGCATACCGGTCATATCCGATGCCCATCCCTTTCAGATGATCGATCCATAAGCGTATCCATTGCTTGTACGCTTTGTTCCACGGTGCTGTCAGTTGTTTTGCCGGACCTTTCAGGGCCCCCTGGTATCCGCAGAAAAGGATCATACCCACCGGCGCATGTTTTTTCACATAAGCATCATGGCTGGCAAAACCGGATTGTCCCGTGAGATTCCCATCCTTATCAAACCGGGCTCCCGGAAAATAGTTTCCATCGGCAACAAACACATTGGTTCCGTGTGCCACCTGGTCTTTGAAAGCCTCTTCCGGAAAGTGTTTCAGGACGGAATTTTCAACATATCCCCACTGGCAGAGAGACACCGGTTGTTTTTCCGGCAACGCGTCGGGCCACACCCTGATATGCACCGGCACCTTCACTTCTTCCGGGGCTATCTCCAAAGAGCGGAGAGTGATCATGCCTGTCCATAGTCCCGGTGTAAGCTTACCGGTACGGACATTCACCCACAACTGTCTCATTTTGTAGTTCGGGATCAGGAGGGTCTGTCCCTGGTTCATAAGCGGCAGGGCATCGGCCGAATAATCCAGGGCCTGTGTAGGCACCTCTACGACTTCATGGAACTCCAGCACCTCGCGGGGGAGTATCCGGACAGCGTCTTTCTGGTTCATCAGCGTCAAGGCTTCCACCCGCAACATAAGAGGATGACCCGAATAGTTGGCTATGTTTAGCGCCGCCGACTCCGTCTCTCCCTGAAAGGCTTCTACCGTTATCTCCGGTGCAGGAAGCCGCCCTTCCATAATCTCTTCCACCCCGCCGAAAGGAGCCCAGGGATTGGCAGCATACACCGCAAACCCGGTTTTCGAACGACGGGCAGCCCGGCATATCTTATAAAAGGTCCCTACCTCTTGCTGTAACGTCCTGACAGCATGATTCAAGCCACTTATTTCAAGGGGGGACATAGCAGAAGCGTTGCTCACCTTTTCTTCCAGCTTTTTCCTTCTGTGGTCAAAAACCATCCATCGTTCCCTTTCATATTGATTTGAGCTGCGCTGGTCCGCGCTCATGATCTTCAGCGTATCCAGTTTTTCCTGCAGATCATATAACTCCTTTGACAAAGGAACCACATGAAAGGAATAGTTCTTTTCAGCAATCATTTTCCCGTTATGCGTCAGCCTGGCAACGAATGTTACATCTACTGCTTTCCGTCCGGAAAGATGGTACATAACCTCCCCTTTGAACATGGTATCCGCCGATTGGAACTCCTTTCCCTTTTTCTTCCCTTCTTTTTCAACAGACATAAATAACTTCAAAGACTTTCTCCGGGGATTAAACACAAGCACCCTGAACCGGTTCTCCGGGGCAATCATGCTGCCGGCATTGACTTCCATCCGGGTAAAAGAGAAGTTTGCCTCTCTCCGGATAAGGCTGCCGGTACGCCGTGAATTACAACGGTATTCACCGAAAGGTATCGGAGGGACGCCCCCCTGACCCGCTTTCATCCAGGTAAAGGCTGTTATGGAGGAATTAGCTCCACAGACCACACTTATCTTCCCGTCTCCCTTAAAATCCACCAAGGTAGGAGAAGCGTTCATAGCCCCGTGTAAAGGGATTTTGTCCAGGAGTGACCCTGCATTATTGAAGACATACAAATAGGTGCTGTAGCCCGCCACAAGGATCTCCGGTTTGTCATCTCCGTTAATATCCGCAACGGTGGCGGAACGTCTCACCCTTTTTTCCACATTGGCCTGCCATAGTACAGTCCCGGACGCATCAAAGACCATCATCTTTCCCGTCAGGTCTATAACGATAATCTCTTTGCGATGATTCCCGTTCACATCGGCCACACTGATCGCATCGTGTACTTCTCCCGGCATACGGTGAGACCATATCTTTTTACCGGCATGATCGTACACGCTGAAAGCTTTTCCGGTACCCACCAGGATCTCCGGAATATTATCCTCGTTCAGATCAGCTATCAACGGGCCCGACCCGGAAGAGGCTTCGTCCTGTACCCTCCACAGCTCTTTTCCTTTGGCAGAGAAACAGATCAGAGGAGAACGATCGCTGCCTATCAGAATAACCTCCGGTCCTTTTTCTGTCAACGACCCGGTGGCAGGAGCGCTGTTAAACTTATCCTTCCTTTTTTTCTGCCACAGGACATTCCCTTTACCATCCAGGCAGGCCAGGGTTCCCCCGTTATCCGCCGCGATGATCTCATTTTCACTATTCTGTTTTAAGCCGGAAACGGCCAGGGACGTACCGCCCCAGATGATTCCCGAAGGCATCCGGTATTGCCACAGCAGCTTCCCGTTATAACCGTCCAGGCAGATGATCCTGCCCCGGTTGGTGTAAGCCAGCACTTCTTTCGAGCCGTCATGGTCCAGGTCAGCCACCAGGGGCGGGGTAGTTATTTTCTCTTTTGCATCATAATACCACATCCGCAAACCCAGTGCATTCAGCGCCAGCACCCGACCCCCAACCGTGCAGAAGACCAGATCCTTCACCCCGTCATGATCCAGGTCGCCCAGGGCGGGGGAGGCATCCACAATCCCTACCTCGGGATGATAACTCCATATCTCTTTTACCGGCACTCCCCTGGTTATAACCGAAAAAGAGAAGAGCAGGGTTGTCAGAAAAACTACCGGAATGCGATATCCTGTTTTCATTTTCATGGTTGCAGATATAAAGTTTGTAAATATTATTTCTCTTTTCTATCCGCTTTATCGACCGGATTACGATCAAAGTTAACCCGGTTATATGTTACCGGAAAGCGCATCATTATCCCTGTTTCTTATTAAGTATTTATCTTAATTTCACGTGTTTTCCCGGTCTGAGCCTGTAAGGCGGATAAGATGAAAAATCATCATGCAACGGTTGCAGCATTTTAATATCATCGCCCGGATCTTTTACCAGAGTGATGGCAAAAATTCTGATTTCAGGGTCATCCGGCAAAACGATTTTCCGTGTATCCGGATCGATATCAATGGCATATTTAAAGATATAGGCATACTCATAAGGCACATTTGCCGATGGATAAGCGAAATGGATATGGGATGCAAACCAGGCAATGTCATCCTCTTTCAGGTAAGGGGCTTTGACATCATATACCGTGTATCCGTCCACATCAAACTTCCGGTCGTAATGCTGCCCCATAAAACCATGCCATTTTGAAATGGCAAGATTCACCTTGTGGCCATTCACGACAAAATCATCAGAAAGGTCTTCATAAGCAGCCGCGAGCAGATACAGTTTATTATAATCCCCGGCAGGCAGCTCAATTTCCTGCCCGGCACATCTCACCACATTGTTATGCAAATCCTCCCGACTTCCCATTTTAAATACGATCCCTTCACTCACAATCTCGCCGGGGATTTCCTCTGCCGGATATCCGTACAGGTTCCCGTGCCGTGTAGGATCATACGGTTTTTTGTAAAAAGTACCGTCAGAACGGTTGTTGTCATGGCTCATGGCATCTTCGTTAAATGGAAGATCCACTTCCGTTTGGACGAGGTTTATCCTTTCCTTTGGAGACAATCTGACGGCAAAACTGCGAATCGTGTAGTGGGACAGATCAAAAACCAGCTTGTTATCAGAAGTTTTAATATCTCCGGTTTTCTGTTCCTGGCCATTTACTTCATAAGCGTCCGCGATCCGGGCAGGAAATGTCAACGAAACATTTTTCAGATCTTTCCCCGTAAGCTCATTTACCCGGACAATATAATAATCACTGTTCTCCGCTTTTTTAAGGGCCATCAACCCTACCCCCGACGAACTGATTTGCAGGAATGAAAATGCTTTTCCGAGGGTTCCTTTATGTTTCGGTGCTTCAAAGGCGATTAACGGTTTGTTCAGATATTCTGCCTGTTTCTGTGTTTCACTCTCCGCCCAGCTTCCGGGATGGGCATACAGGCCGTATTTTACTTTCTGAATTCCCCAGTCCTGGGAGGCCTGATAAAGCCATGTGGGGCATTTGTCGGCCGAGGGGGTGTAGAGCAACGTCAGCCGGACGGTATGGTCATCCGGCTTATCAGAGCCATATTTACAATCTTCAAGTACCGACAGGCCATACTGCCCCGATTTGTCCGTCAGGTCGAACCAGAACTTATGAGGTACTTCGTATTTATGCTCATTGTTGGTAGAGCGCTGTATCGTTCCGACGCCAAGATTATAGGTTGCATTCCTGTTTTCTGCGGTCAACGGGAAGGATGCTTTCAGGCTCACTCCTGTGGACTCCCAGTCTATCGTATTATCCACCTCCACACGTTTCCCGGCATCTCCTGCCGCCAGGCTCACC
>JANTHB010000137.1 GCA_024762655.1 Bacteroidales bacterium | reverse complement strand
TATTTGAGATACAGGGAGAATATCTGCATGCCGGTTTTGACAGCGGACATGCATACGGCTTCTATCTGTTGTCAGCCATCCATTTCCAAAAGAATCAAATTGTCCTTTCGTGGGAGGATTTCCATGAACTGATCGCAGAAACAGACGACCGTCCTGCGTACCGGATAGGCTACAATTATCTTATCGATAAATACAAGCTGAAGTTGTTTTTTGACAACTATTTCCGGACCGGTCCCGGGGGATTGGAAAAGTACTTTGCGACCATCCAGTTACAACTGTTTTTCAGATAATAATAATTCATAATATTTTCGGGTTTTGCTAACTTTAGCCAAAGATTATTACCATAAGCAATGGTTAAAGGGTGATAACGGGCATGGACACAAGCAAGTACATCAGGGACCTGATCAGGGAGGGCGAGCATCAGCAGCAGGATTTCAAGTATGCCATTACCGACAGCCGCAAGATTGCCCGGACGCTGGTGGCTTTTTCCAATACCGACGGAGGCCGTTTGCTGATCGGTGTCAAAGACAACGGTCGCATTGCCGGGGTACGTTCGGATGAAGAGATGTATATGGTGGAAACGGCGGCGATCACCTTTTGCAAACCGGAAGTAAAATTTACCACTACGCTTCACGAGATAGATCAGAAAACGGTTCTTGAGGTAAACGTCCCTCCTGCCACGAACCGGCCCTACCGGGCACCGGATGATCATGGACGCTGGCATGCCTACGTTCGGGTCGGGGATGAAAACTTCATGGCCAACAGGGTGCTGATACGCACGTGGCAGCGAAAAAAAAGAAAAAGGGGCACCTGGGTCAGATATTCCCGGCCCGAACACATTCTGATGCGCTACCTTGCCGAGCACGAATCCATCAGTCAGCGCCATTTCCGGAAGATCGCCCGTATCTCCCCCGCTTCGGCCGAAAATATTCTGGTCAATTTTTTATCCTGGAATATCCTCGATCCGCTTTTTACAAATCAGGGAATAAGATATAAACTGAAAAAAGATGAACATTGAGCGGTGACCGATACCTGTGGAACGATGAATATTTTTGGTTCATCGGTCAACATTCGACGTTCAACGATCCTAAAACCTTTCCAGCCGGCTGAAGAAGAAATCACTTTCAATAACGGCGTTTTCATCACTGTCCGATCCGTGAACAGCATTGGCCTGCAGGGATCTTGCATATTTTTTCCGGATGGTCCCGTCGGCAGCTTTTGCAGGATCGGTGGCTCCGATCAAGGTCCGGAAATCCTCCACGGCATTTTCTTTTTCCAGCAACATAGCCACTACCGGACCTGAGGTGATAAAAGTTACCAGATCATTAAAAAAAGGCCGGTTGCGGTGAACGCCGTAAAACTGTTCAGCCTGTACCTTTGATAACACGGTCATTTTCAAAGCGGCAATCCGGAATCCGGCGTTGCTGATCTCGGAAAGGATCGCACCGACATAATTATCTTTTACCGCATAAGGTTTGATCATCGAGAAAGTAATATTTCCAGTCATAGTTTATTTTTTTTTCAATTATCAGGCGTAAAGATAGAAACTTTTGGCCGGATGATGCTTTGGTAGCGTTTCTTCCCTATTTATTTTTACTTTGTTATCTTTGCAGGGATTTAATCCCTAAATGATATCATCGTAATTTTTAAGCACTTTTAACATTGAATCCATTACAGAAAAAAGAAATATCCGTACTGGCCCGTCATATTGAGCAGGCACAGCGAATCGTTATTTTCAGTCATGTCAATCCGGACGGTGACAGTGTCGGGTCCTGCCTGGGCATGTATCTATACCTGCAGGGAAAAGGGAAACCGGCACAGGTCATCATTCCCAATCATGTGCCCGACTTTCTCACATGGTTGCCCGGGTCGGACCGGATCCTGATCGGTAAAGAGAAACCCGAAGAAACCATCCGGACGATCCATGAGGCCGACCTCTTCTTCTATCTGGATTTTAACGATATCGACAGGCTGGAACAACTGGCAGAATATCCCCCAAAAAACAGAAAAGCTTTCCATGTGGTCATTGACCATCATCCCGTTCCTAAGATAAAGGCAGATCTTGTTTTTTCCGATACTACCGCCAGTTCCACCGCCGAAATTATTTTTAGGGTATTGCAGACGCTGGATCCGGGCAAAACGTTTGGTCCTGCTTTGGCGACCGTTTTATATGCTGGGATTATGACCGATACGGGTTGTTTCCGGTACAATGCTGCCAACCCCGACACCTGGGAAGCCGTCTCGGAACTGATGAAAACCGGCATCGACAATGATGATATTTATTCACGTATCTATGATAACTACAGTGAACACCGTATGCGGCTGATGGGCTATGCCCTGGACAAGAAGATGGTGATCCTGCCGGAGCAACATACCGGATATATCTGGCTGACAAAAGAAGAGCTGAAAGAGTATCATTATGTTATCGGAGATACGGAAGGGTTTGTCAACCTGCCGTTGTCGGTTCGCGGAGTCCGTTTTTCCGCCTTGTTCATTGAGCTGAATACTAAGATCAAGATATCCTTCCGCAGCAAAGGAAGTTTTGCGGTGAATAAGTTCTCGTCCGCTTATTTTAACGGCGGGGGTCATCTGAATGCTGCCGGAGGGGAATGTTACGAAAACATGGAAGATACCTTGGTGCGTTTTAATAAACTCGTCCGTGAATTTTCCGATGAAATATAAGTTTCTGCTTGGGGTTGCCGTGGTTTTATCCCTCTTTTCTTCCCTTTCCTGCTCTTCCGGAAGCAAAAAAAACGTTCCGGAAAGGCACCGGCAGGTTTCGGAAGAAACCCTGATTAAAACCAACCGGTATCTGGTTGAAAAGGATGAGGAAAGGATCCGTAAATTTATCAGGCGGCACGGATGGCATATGCAAAAAACCGGTACGGGTCTCTGGTATGAGATCTATCACCATGGCACCGGGCCCAGGGTGACATCCGGGAAAAAGGTCACGATCCTTTATACGGTCCGGTTGCTGGACGGCACTCTTGTCTACAGTTCGGAGGAATCAGGCCCGAAAGTGTTCACGGCAGGACATGGCGGAGTGGAATCCGGACTGGAACAAGGCATTCTGTTGCTGAGAGGCGGTGATAAAGCCCGGTTTATACTCCCTCCGCTCCTTGCCTACGGGGTTCCCGGGGATCATAAAAAAATACCGCCCCGTTCTGTGATTATCTACGATCTGGCAGTAACAAATGTCGAATAATTTTTGGCAGGATATTTGTATCTTTGTACAGTCTAATCAAAAATTTATGCTGATGATGAAAAAAGCAGGTTTTTTCATGTTGTTGATTGTTCTGGCAGTAATCAATCAACAGTGCCTGAAGCCGGTAGATTACGCCCAAAGGGAACAGGAAGAGATCCAGAATTTTCTAAGTACAAACAACATTACCGTTGCACCTACGGAAAGCGGTCTCTATTATGTTGAGGACTCTGTTGGTACCGGACAGCAACCGGTTAAAAACGACACCGTCACCATTAATTACATTACGTACCGGCTTAGCGGTCTGGTCATTGACACCAACATTGAAAGTGTGGCCAAACAAAATAACATCTGGCGTGAAGACAGGAGTTACACCCCTTTTTCTTTTAAGTTGGGTTCTGATATGATCATCCAGGGCGTGAATGAGGGAGTCGGATATATGAGAGAAGGAGGGACAGCCACGTTGGTTATTCCGTCCAAGCTGGCCTATAATGATTATCAGCCGCTGGCCTTTTATATTGAGCTGCTACAGGTAAAACACGACACCACCGTCGTAAAGTAATCACTGAATTATATCCGGTGACCTGACATACTATAACTGTTTATAAGCCAATACAAGCTGTTTTATCACAAAAAAATGAAACCTTTCGGGTTTTTACACGTTTACGTTTGTAATCCTTCCCGAAAGACAAGGGATTCGTTTTACTCACAAATTCAAAATCCAAGAATTATGAAAAGAAACATTTTATTTAGCGTTTTATTTGCAGGGATTCTGGCAGGTCTGATTTTCACCACCGGTTGCGGAAAGAAAGACACCAATCCGGACAATCACTTTAGGTACAATGACACCACCTATGCCCTTTCTCAGGGATTTATTTCATCCGAACAGATTTATGACAGCCTGTATTCTCATTCAGTCCTTATACTTTCCGATGGGTTTACCGTGGCATGGAATGCAAATGACCCCATGGTCTTTGATTCCATCAGTGGGAAAGGGAATGTATTGTTTTTCAACCTGATCGGGCTTTCGGCCGGGGGTCTGGAAGACGGCACCTATGAGGCGGCCCTGCAAACAAAGAAAGCTCTGGCCCTACCCAGCGATAAAACCTGGATTTACGGGACTGCCTATATGGATTATACCGTAATTGGGGATAAAGAGAGCGGAAGCAGTGTCTCACTGATCCACGGAACCGTAAAAGTAAAAAATCTGGGAGATAATCAATATGAATTTACTTTCGATGTATCCTCCGTAAACTTACTTAAACTGACAGGATTTTTCAAAGCAACTTTTAAACCTATCAAATTCGATGAAAAAAAATCATATAAACCCCATTCCATTCTGAACCGGGACTAATTCTCCGGGATAAGATATTCAAATAA
>JANTHB010000136.1 GCA_024762655.1 Bacteroidales bacterium | reverse complement strand
TAAAAATCTACCTTTTTGTACCGAACTCTTTATTCTTTTGTCTTATAAAATACTTTCCCGGTTATCAGCAGGCCTGCAAACACAAACACGGCAAATACCAGGCTGCTGATGGCCAGTTGCATGCCTCCCGAGAGAATATGTCCGCTGGTGCAACCTCCTGCCATGCGGGCCCCGAAAATCAGGATAAAACCGCCGGCAAAAGCCCAGAGGATCCTTTTCATGGCAGAGGTGCCCCGGTAGGTTTTCCAGCGTTTATGGATCAGTGTCAGCCTGAATTCTTTTTTGATCAGCGAAATGATCAGGCCGGCCAGGAAAGCACCTGTCAGAAAGATCAGTTCCCAGTGCCCCGGTTTCTGGATTTTGGAAAAATAATCATTCTGTGTAACGCCGGTGAGAAGGTCGGCTATGTACGGATAGGAAGTAGAGGCTCCCACGGGCCGGTTGGTGGAGGTTTTTAAAAAGACAAGGACTTCCAGCAGGGCCAGGGCGATGCCGGAAATCACCCATTTCCTGTTTTTATCCGGGTTCTTATCCACCTTGTTTAACCAGTAGGCGATGATAATAAAACCGGTACCGGTAATAATTACCAGAAACCAGTACAGGAATCCGTTGCCGAAAAGAGAATGGTAGGAGATATTGCCCAGGTCGGGTCCGAGAATCCCATGGAGAGAGGGTAGCAGGAGCGTATAGATCCATCCTCCGGTGAGTCCGCCCAGGATGCCGGTAAGGGCGTCGGTGGACCCCTCCCCGAAAGAAATCGCCATGGTGCCGGGACAGTATCCCAGGATGGCCATGCCTGCACCGAAAATCAGTCCTCCCAGGATCACGCCGCCCAGCATGAACGGTTTGATATGCCAGGAGGCCATTCCCACTCCAATCTCCACACTCAGCAGGATAGCGCCCAGCCCGACGGCCAAAGCGATGGCTTTGGCCACAGACAAATCTTCCAGGGTGGCCATGCCGCTGATGACATTAAAACGGTTCAACCGGGCATATTGTAATATAGCCCCGAATAAAAACCCGTAGATCAGAATCCTTACAGTTTCCATATCAAAAATATTTTTACAGATGCAATAACGTAGACTAAAAACGAGTGTGAATATAAAAAAATAGCCCTACACAAGGGCTATAAAATCTGAATATTTTACTATTCTTTTACTTATTCTTTTTCAACGGGCAGGTGCGCAAGCCGAAAATAGCGTACAGCGGACAGGTGCTCACAAGACTGGTTACCAGAAGGATCGCCGCAAGCACAAGCAGGACAATACCCCATGTTCCGCTTACCACATGGGTAAAATAAAGAAGGGTGATAACGACAGCAAGAAGGATCCTTATGACTTTATCTGCCGTTCCAACGTTTTTTTTCATGATTAAAAAATTTTAATTAAATATTATTCCGGATGTCAGATCAATAGTTTGTTACCAAAACGTATGAAACAGGTAATTGATGCTTCTATCCCTGGCACAAAAGTATACGTTGCTTTTTTGCGGAGCAGTGACCGGTGTCACCGTCATATAATCTCAATGCTGTTGGTATATTGTCTCACCTTTCCTTCGTGTTCCAGTTTTTTCATCACACGGCTGATCACTTCACGGGCGGTCCCCAGATCATTGGCGATTTGACGGTGTGAAATCTTTATCGGGTTCCTGCCCGTCAGGTGAGTTTTCTTTTTAAGGTATTCAAAGAGTCTTTTATCCATGTTTTCAAAAAGTACCTGGTGGATGGTCTCCAGCAAATCGCTGTACCGTGCGTTGTATTGAATGAAAAACAAGGTGTTGAAAGCGGGGTAACGGTTTCCCCATTCGTAGACCCTGGTGGTGGGAAGCAACAGGGCGGTCGTCTCTTCTTCTGTCATGGCAGAAATCTTACTGGGCTCGTTTTGCAGTCCGGCCATGAAAGTCATAATACAGCTTTCGCCCGGGGCGATATAGTACAGTAACAATTCTTTGTCCTCATAGACGGTTACCACTTTTATCAATCCTTCCAGGACGAGGGGAATGACTTTGACATATTGTCCTGCACGTAATATGCCTGTGCCGGCAGGAATTTTTTTTACGGAAGCATATTCCTTAATTTCTTCGGCCAGTTCAACCGGCAGAGAAGATAAAGCATGGGTTAGCTCCATAGGTTTATTTGACTTGTAAATATTATCTTATTCATTCAGAACGTAAAAGCCCAACTCCTCAGGATGGTCGTAGATCAACGTGTATTTGCCGGTTTTGCGCAGCATAAAAAGAGACACGATATCTCCTGAGGCGCCCCAGATAAACAATATCCCGAAGATAAAAACCGCACCGTTGCCGGAGATCACCCCGCAAAGGGAAGGAATCAGGCCCAGGATGATCAGGGGCATGGAGCCTCCCAGGAAAAACTGCCAGGCTTTCAAAGGTTCTTTGCAATGGGTGTACGGCGACATATATTTCAGGTTGATCCCAAACCGGATCGAACGCAGCCCTTTTTGTGCAAACAGTGCCCAGGTGAATCCGTGCAATAATTCATGAACGATTATGCCGCCCGCTAATATCAATAATGGGAGGGGCTCTGCCAGGGTATGGATCCCTCTGCGGAACGTCTCCGGTCCCCATAAGAGGATAAAAGGAAATACCAGGAAGAGTGCCACCGGGATCAGGAGCAGCATCGAAACAGCTATGAGCTTACCGTGGCTCAGGATATACTCGGTTCTTGCAGGTTTCCCTTTTTCCATCAGTAGTGTCTTTAATCTTTTACGGAGTGTTATTCCGGAAATAAATGCAGGGGGTTCCGTAAATCGTGTTCTTATACAAACTTACATAATTTTTTTCAAAGGAATACGACTTTGATTTAAAGAATCCCCCGGGGTTCCACGTATACTTCTCCTCCGGGGATCGTTCGTTTTAAGAAATTTCTGTATTCAATAGAATAATCCTTAGGGATGTTGTCCCGCGCAGGCGAGCGGGCCCGTCTGCCTGTCGTCAGCCGGGCGGGATCCGCGAAATTCATTGAAAAAATTTGGCTTTGATAATATCGAATATTCTATGCGATAAAATAGGCGGAAACCTGATTTATTTTATTTTTGATGGATGAAACAATTCAGCAAGAAGAAAAAATTATGGATATTATTATTCTCATGTCTGTAGTGCCTGATACCACTACAAGAATTAAGCTGACTGGTGACGGTCTCCCGGATATGAAGGAGGTGCAGTGGGTCATCAACCCCTGGGATGAACTGGCCCTGACGCGTGCCCTGGAGCTGAAGGAAGATCCGGAAAGCGCCGTGGACAAAATAACCCTGTTGCATGTGGGCCCTGCCATCAACGGGCAGGTGTTGCGAAAAGCGCTGGCTATGGGCGCTGATGAAGCCGTTCGTATTGATGCCATACCCCGGGATGCTTATGAAACCGCCTGTCATATCTCTGCATTCATAAGGGAAAACTCTGTTGATCTGGTGCTGGCCGGCATCGAATCGAGTGATTATAACGGAGCTGCTGTCGGCGGACTGGTGGCGGGGATGCTGGATGTGCCTTCCGTATCGGCGGTGACCGGTATCGAAACGGAAGGAGATAACCTCCGCATTGTGCGTGAGGTGGACGGAGGCAGGGAAACCCTGCGCATGCCCCTGCCTTTACTGGCGGTGGTGCAGAAAGGGATTGCCAGAGAACCCCGTATGCCCTCGATGAGGGGGCTTATCATGGCCCGGAAAAAAACAATCCGGGTGATTGATCCCGGAGCGGCGGAGGCACGGACGGAATACACCAAATTCGAGTTGCCCCCTGCCAAACCACCCTGCCATTTGGTGGATGCTTCCAATCCCGGTGAACTGCTGGACCTGCTCGAACAGGAGGCTAAAGTGATACGTCTGTCTTAAAAAGTTATTTCCAAATCCTCAACCCTCCACCGGGAAGAATGAACCAGAAACGATGAACCAAAAATTCCTTACTTTACATTAACACAAAAATATGACAGTTTTAATTTTTGCTGAAAACAGAAACGGAAAATTTCCCAGGCATGTACTTGAGCTGGTAACCTATGGACGCCAGTTGGCCGATCTTCTCCGGATGCAGACGGTGGTGGTGGCGCCGGGCAGGGTGGAGAAGAATGAATTGGCTGCCCTGGGAAAATACGGGGCGCACAGGGTGTTGTCTGTTCCCGATAAGCTGCTTGAGGTAATGGACAATCGCATGTATACGGATGTGATTCTCGAAATAGCCGGAGAGGAGGACGCCGAAATCCTGCTGTTTGCTTATTCCAATGCGGGAAAGGCCCTGGCTCCGCTGGTGGCGGCCCGCCTGCAGGCTGCTTACGTATCGGCCGTTGCCACGCTGCCTGCCGGCACCGACCCGTTCGTGGTCCGGAAAAAAGTCTTTTCAGGAAAGGTCTTTACCGATATACTTGTAAAAACCCGTAAGAAAGTTTTTACGCTGGCACCCCACTCCGTGGAAGCGTCGGAGCGTTACGGTCCGGTGTCGCCGGAGATCAGACACCTAAAGGGCGATGAGAACCGCCATGTCACGGAAAGACTGGATGTTGAGACCCGGGAAGCCAAACTCCTGCTGACGGAAGCGGATATTGTGATCTCGGGGGGGCGGGGCATGCAGCATCCGGATAATTTCAAGCTGCTTGAGGAACTGGCTGCCTTGCTGGGCGGGGCTACCGCCTGCACCCGGCCCGTTTCGGACGAAGGATGGAGACCCGCCGAAGAACATGCCGGACAGACCGGAAAGATCATCGCCCCGGATCTGTACTTTGCTTTCGGTATCTCCGGCGCCATACAACATCTGGCAGGCGTCTCCTCTTCCAAAGTGATCGCAGCCGTCAACACCGACCCGGAGGC
>JANTHB010000135.1 GCA_024762655.1 Bacteroidales bacterium | reverse complement strand
TTGTGAACCCGGAAAAGTTTCAAAGTAACTACTGTGTACAGTTCACCCGGTTGCAAAATATCGTCCATTAACAACATCTACGTAGGCGCCTACGTAGGAAAACATTAAATATCAAAACCATGAATCCTTTCACTTCCCACGTTAAAAGAGCAGTAATCACTGCCTTGTCCGTTCTTGTTTTTCTTTTTATGAGCGCAACGTATGTCCTTGCACAAAAGGTTACGCTGCAACAGTTAAAACAGCTAAAATTCAGGTACATCGGCCCGGTGGGCAACAGGGTCATTTCGGTAGCGGGGATCCCCGGCAATCCGATGGTATATTATGCCGGAGCAGCTTCGGGAGGCATCTGGAAAACCACAGACGGAGGGTTGAACTGGAAACCCCTGTTCGACGACAAACCCGTTCATTCTATCGGGGCTCTGGCTGTAGCTCCTTCCGATCCCCAGGTGATCTATGCCGGAACGGGTGAGAGTTTTATCCGCTCTAACGTGTCTATCGGCGACGGGGTTTGGAAATCCACCGATGGCGGGGCAACCTGGAAACATGCCGGCCTGGATCAAACAGGACGTATCAGCCGTATCGTCATCCATCCGGAGAATCCGGATATCGTATGGGTAGCTGCCGTAGGGCATGGTTATACTCCCCAAAACGAACGGGGAGTGTTCAGGACGACGGACGGCGGCAAGACCTGGCAAAAGGTTTTATTTGTAGATGAAAATACCGGGGCTTCCGACATTGTCATGGACCCGGAAAACCCGAGGATCCTTTTTGCCGGGATGTGGCAGTTATCGCTTAAAACCTGGAACAGGACCAGCGGAGGCCCGGGCAGCGGTTTGTATATGTCAAAAGACGGAGGGGCCACATGGAAGAAACTGGAAGGCCACGGTCTCCCGGCGCCCCCTCTCGGAAAGATCGCCCTGGCCATGACCCCTGCCAACCCGCAGCGTGTCTATGCCCTGATAGAGACAGGCGACGGCGTTCCCTATAATGGAAAGCAGACCAGCAGCGGCGAGCTGTGGAGGTCGGATAACCTGGGAAAAAGCTGGACACTGATCAACTCGAACCGGGATCTGGGCGGGCGGCAGGCGTATTATACACGTTGTGCCGCCTCGCCGGATAACCCCAATGAGGTTTACTTTATCTCCAACAATTTCCTGACGAGCATTGACGGGGGGAAAACGGCCCGGACGGGAGTTTTCGGCACCCAGCCCAACTGGGATCATCATGAGATGTGGATAGACCCGACCAACGGCAACCGGATGGTCGTCGTGGGGGACGGAGGCTTGTCTATCTCCCTGAACAGGGGAAAATCATGGGACCGGATACAGCTTCCCGTAGCACAGGTATATCACGTAACCACAGACCATGAGATCCCCTATAATATATTGACAAACAGGCAGGACGGACCGTCGATGAAAGGCCCCAGCCGCACCAATACGGGGAGAGGAGGCATCATCCCGACGGGCTTATGGCACACCGTAGGCGGTGGAGAGAGTGGTTTTGCCACTCCCGACCCGGAAGATCCGGACATTATCTGGTCCAGCACCTCGGGCCACGGCCCGGTAGGTGGCATTGTCGTCAGGTATAACGAAAAAACCAAACAGTACCGTGATGTGGAAGTATGGCCCGAACTGAACCGCGGACATCCTGCCAAAGATACCCGGTACCGTTTTCAGTGGACCTTCCCTCTGCTTATCTCACCACACGATCACAATACGATCTATGTTGGAAGTCAATATCTGCTGCGCACCACCAACGGGGGACAGACCTGGGAAAAAGTCAGTGGAGACCTGACCCTGAACGATAAGAGCAAGCAGGGTTTCTCCGGAGGGCTGACCGGGGATAACATCAATGTCGAATATGCCGATGTTATCTATGCCATAGACGAATCACCTGTGCAACAAGGAGTTTTGTGGGCAGGCACCAATGACGGGCTGGTCCAGGTGAGCCGGGATAACGGGAACACATGGACCAATGTGACGAAAAACCTGCCCGATCTGCCTAAATACGGAGTAGTACGCAACATAGATGCATCCAAATGGGATGCCGGCAAAGCTTACGTTACGATAGACCTGCACCAGGAAGGAAATTTTGACCCTTATGTTTATAAGACCGAAAACTTTGGCAAGTCCTGGAAAAAGATTGTCAGGGGAATAGGTGACGGAAACCTGAATTATGCCAGGAATATCCGGGAAGACCCGGTGCGGCCGGGCTTATTGTATTTAGGCACAGAGAATGCGCTGTATGTGTCTTTTGACGATGGGGAAAACTGGCAGTCGCTCATGACCAATTTGCCACACACCCCCATGTACTGGATCGATGTGCAGGAACATTTCAATGATCTGGTCGTCGGCACCTACGGCAGGGGTATCTGGATCCTGGATGATATCACCCCCTTGCAACAAATGACAGGAAAGACCACCTCTGCCGGTGCGGCTCTGCTGGCTCCGAGACCTGCCTACCGGTTTCAGCCGGTTTCTTCCACCATGCAGTTTTTCCCCGAACCCTCTTCCGGGAAGGATCCTCCCTACGGAGCTACGATCAATTACTGGTTAAAAAAGAAAAATGATCATATTACTCTGGTCATAAAAGACCAGGAAGGACATGCCGTAAGAACCCTGAAAGAAAAAGGGAAGCCTGGCATTAACAGGGTTTGGTGGAACCTGCGGGGAGAACCCACCCAAAAGATCGTCTTTCGCACCGAGCCGAGATATGCCGGGTGGTATCCCCTCTCCGGGGACAGAACCCGCAAAGCCAAAACGGCGCCTTTCTCCATCCTTCTGCCTCCGGGGACCTATACCGTAGAACTGACAGCCGATGGCAAGACCTTCACCCAGAAACTGAAGATCATTAAGGATCCCCATTCCGAGGGAACGTTGGAGGACATTGCAAAACAAACCGCACTTCTGAACCAGCTCTACAATGAAATGAACCGCACAGTGTCAGCGATCAACCGTATTGAAAGGATCCGGAGACAATTGCTGGACCTGAAAGCAATCCTGAAGCCTCTGAAAGACAAAAAAGAAGTATTGACAGCCATTGATTCTATTCACAACCGTTTCCTCTCACTTGAAAACAAGATGACCCAACTGAAAATTACAGGCACAGGACAGGACGATATACGCTATCCCGCCATGCTGGTCGAGCGCATAGCTTATCTTGCTTCGACGGTGGCCGTTTCGGATTTTCCCCCGACCGACTCGGACTATGAAGTCAATAAAATCCTGAAGGGAAGACTGGATGAATATACTTCCGGGCTGGAGGACCTGCTTAACGGAGAATTTTCAACATTTCTGAAATTCCTTGCGGATCACCATATCAAACCTATTGTGAGTGAGTAGTCTTACCTGACAAAAAAGTGCAATCATGAAAAAACATTTATCAAACAGCATTTTTTATTTATTTTTCTTGTTGATGCTGTACGGTACAGGATGCAACCCGCGTCCCGTATCGCAGGATCTGTCCTGGACCCTGTTCCCCTTTGTAAAAGACAGTACCGACAACCCGGTTCTGGGCCCGCTTGGCGGAGTTTTCTTTCCTGATCCGATCCGGCAAAAGCCGGTAGCCTGGGAAGCCAAAGATGTCTTTAACCCCGCAAGCATTGTCCGCGGAGACACTGTTTTTCTGCTATACCGGGCTGAAGATTCCATTGGAAAATATAACGGGACCTCACGTATTGGGCTGGCATACAGCCTGGACGGGATCCGGTTTACGAGATATGAAAATCCGGTGCTCTTCCCGGCAAGGGATGCCTGTTTCAAATATGAATGGGAAGGAGGCTGTGAAGATCCACGGATTGTAGAAGATGATTCCGGTACCTACTACATGACCTATACGGCCTATAACGGAGACAAAGCACGTCTCTTCATCGCCACTTCCAGGGATTTGCGAAACTGGGAAAAGCACGGTTCGGTGTTCGGGCAGGCCGGAGAAGAATATGTAGATATGTGGACAAAATCCGGTGCTATTGTTTGCCGGCTGGAAAACGGCAGACTGATTGCAACCAAAATTCACGGGAAGTACTGGATGTATTGGGGAGAATCCAATATCTATATGGCAACCTCGGACGATCTTATCCACTGGTCTCCCCTGTTGGAAACCGATCCGGCAAAGATGAAAACAGATACCATGAGGCATTATACCCGGGCTTTTAAGATTCTGATCTCTCCGCGCCGGGGGATGTTTGACAGTGAGCTGGTAGAATCCGGCCCGCCGGCAATCCTTACAGATAAGGGTATTTTGTTCATTTACAACAGCAAGAACAGTTCCACACACGGGGACCCTCAACTGGCAGCCGGCACTTATGCAGCCGGCCAGGTGTTGACGGATAAGAATGATCCGACCAAAGTCCTTTCCCGGACAGACAAGTGGTTCATTGCGCCGGATCAGCCGTTCGAGATCACCGGCCAGGTGAATAATGTATGTTTTGTGGAAGGACTCTCTTTTTTCCACAACCATTGGTTTCTTTACTACGGTACGGCCGATTCGAAAATTGCCGTGGCTGTATATACACCGGGGAAGTCCATGTAGGAAAGAACCGCTCTCCGGCATCGTCGCTGCTTTTCTACAGGTTCACCAAACCCTGATAAACCGATGTACACATACGCCTCTTCATTAAGTACTTAAAATATTATCATGAGAAGATCGGATAAGGAAATCACAGACCGGAAGATTATTGAGGAAATATTGGAAACCTCGGATATCTGCAGGCTGGGAATGGTGGACGGGAAGGAAGCCTATATTGTCCCCGTAAACTATGCGTATGAAAACGGAATAATCTATATTCATTCGGCATCGCAAGGGCGGAAGATGA
>JANTHB010000134.1 GCA_024762655.1 Bacteroidales bacterium | reverse complement strand
CATTATGCATTTCTTATCAGCAGATTTTCTCCTTCTTAAATCATAAATCGTTGTTCCTTGTTCGATATTCTTCAATCCCTAATGATGAATTCCTAAATCGGGATTTATCCGGTACCCACCCGCAGGAAGGGGTATGGGGGTGGGGTGATACCGCCCGGGTGCTACCCTCAAAAAGAGTAATACACGCTGACTTTATATGCGAAATTGTCTTTTACCGCCGGCAACCTGTACGGTCCGTACCGGTACAGTACCCCCAGCCCCAGGTCGGTGAACTGCAGGTTCAGCAACCGCCGGATCACAATTCCGGATTCATAATATCCTTTTTCAAGGGTGTTGAAGTTATCGTTCCGGTGGTACCGGGGATGCGAGAGCGTGCCGAAAGTCATGTCGGTTATCAGCAACAGCCGGGGTTTCCATTTACGCACACGGACAAGCAGATCCCGGAAATCCCATGTGAGAAACAGCGAAGCAAACCGGTCGGAGAGGAACTCATCGGTACGCATGGTGCCGAAAGAGTTAGGGGCATACAGGGTAAAATTACGGTAGGTGCCGTTGGCATTGAATAATTCGGTAGCCGGTGTGTTGCCTGAGACAATGCCCCCGTCGAGCCGCCAGATCAGATCGCCGTAATAATTTGTTTTCAGGAGGCCGGAGATACGCAGATCGAAGCGGTTATACGAAAAATCTCCGTTCCACACCCCTTTCAGGCCGCGTGTGTATTTGAACCGGACCACCGGATATTCGGACCCCAGCGATACCGGTCCCCGGGTGGTCTCGATGACTTTCTCGCGGAAGGCAAAACGGAATTCGGCTGTGGCAAGAGAGAGATGATAGGTTTGCGACGTGTCCACAGCGCTAAAAGGAAGATACATATAATTCCCGAAAGCCGATTTGTTTTGCCGGACAAAACCCAGACTCCACTTGAAGTCCCGCAGAGGCTTGGTGCGGAATTGGTAGTGGACCTCCATGCCCCGGGTCATGTTCATCCTTTGGGTGAAAAAGGTACTGTAGTTGTTGACATTGGTCAGACGTAAATCCTCACCGGAAAAAGAGGTGCCTCCGCCAGGCAATGCTTTGTAATAGTAGTCAAACCGGACTATCGACTCGGAAGGTTTGTGTATATTGAGGGACAGGCTGGCGCCGTATTTGGCGGTTTTATCACGGAAACCGTATCCGCCGAAACCTCCCAGCCGGACGACATTCGAAAAACGCCGGTTGGTATGTATTCCCGCACCCAGATAGAGCCCTTCATAGTCGTTGTAATGCACAATTTTGTCCATCTCGATATCTACCGGACCTGCCGGTATGGCTCCGGTCATAAGGGTCTGAGCCACCTCTGCGTACTTGTCAAAGTTTTCGGCTTTTCCGATAGAGTCAATGATACGGTACGTCTCTTTCTCCTTAGCGGTGAGGGGTGAAATGCGGTACTGCTGCCAGAAATCTTCTTTCTTCCGGATGGCCCCGGGATCTATCTCCACCTCATGCAACCCGAAATCTTTCTTCCGGATATCGGGGTTCAGGTCAATATCCCTGAGGTAACTGATACCATGGGCTACCAGGTAATAGAAATTCTTTTTGTTTTTCACCGTATCTTCAACGGTAGCAGTAGCGTTTTTGAAAATAATATCCGTATTTAACTGTACCGGGAACCAGGTGCTGTCAATCCTTTGATAGGCCTGCTGTATTTTTACCAGAATGCCCAGGGTGTCTTTGGCCGGCTCGGCCTTGACATTCCGGATGGCCCAGTCCCGGCTGTTGATAGAAAGAAACCCTTTCAGCCCGTCGAATTTTGTGTTCCGCTTTGGGCGGTAAGAGATGATATAGGTCGTGTCGCCCGGGCTGTGGATGACCGTGTCTTCCATCAGAAAGAAATATTTTTTCGTGCTGCCCCGGCTGATGGGGTTGATATAGGTCTTGCTGAGGATGTTTATCTTTTCACGGTAAAAAGTGGTGGACTGTAACTGAGAGATCATAAAGACAATGATCGGATCCCTGAAACCCGACACCTTGGTGGCCAACACCTTCTCCTGGTTCAGTAGCGGCTTGATATACAGACGCCGGGTCACCGTTTCCATCATAAAGAGATACTGTTTCTCCAGAAATCTTCTCAGCTTGAGTTCCGAGGTGTCCAGTTGGGTGGTGTCTTTGGAAAATAGGGAGTCGGCATCCACTGTGAAGATCATTTTATCGTAAGAGGTGTAGCTGAACTTTTTCAGTTTCTCCGGATCATTGCGGCTGCGGTTGGCCACAGCCAGCCGGATGATGCGATGAGCCGGATTTTCTCCCGGAAAGACCTTCACCTCACCCAGCTGCACCGGCTTGTAAACCATCTGTATGTTCTGAAATTCCCGGCTATAGTCGATGTGCCAGGTCAGGGATTCATAGCCGACATAGGATAGCCTGAGACAACAGGTGCTCCGGGGGACGGTTATGGAAAATTTCCCATCGATATCGGTGGTGGTCCCCCGGTTCCCCTCTCCGGTGAGGATATTCACAAAGGCCAGCGGGGTGTGGTCGCGGGCATCGGTAACCCTCCCGTTGATGACCATCTCCTGTGCAGGCAAAAGAGAAGGTACGAGCAATAAGAGCAGGAATGGCAGGAACTTATACATACACACTGCATAGATTTGGAAACGTAAAGATAGGAACTCTTTTTTATTCGTTTTTATGGTTTCTGCGGTAGATTAACCGGGATGGCTCCTGCTTTTCCGGCCCCGGCCCGGCGTTACTGTACTGAATCCTGAACCTGCTAACTTCTCGGATGATACTCCAGTATCATACTCCTCAGATATTCTTTGTCCAGATGCGTGTATATCTCGGTCGTCTGTATCGACTCATGTCCCAGCATTTCCTGTATGGCCCGCAGGTCGGCGCCCCCTTCCATCAGGTGGGTCGCGAAAGAATGGCGGAACGTGTGCGGACTGACTGTTTTTTTGATGCCGGCTTTCCGGACCTGTTCCTTGATCATCTTGAAGACATACACGCGGGACAGCTTTTTCCCGAAACGGTTCAGAAAAAGAATATCCGAATGGTCGGGATGGATATCGAGCTGGTTGCGGTCATACAGATACAGATCTATCTCTTTCAGTGCTTTTTTATTGATAGGCACCAGCCGTTCTTTGCTGCCTTTCCCCAGGATACGGAGGAACCCTTCTTCCCGGAAAATATTTGATATGCGCAGATCGGTGACCTCCGATACCCGTAATCCGCAACTGTACATAACCTCTATGAGCGCCCGGTTGCGATGGCCGTCGGGTTTGCTCAGGTCTACCTGTGCCTCGATCAGGTCTATCTCTTCCACGGATAAGACCTCCGGCAGCTTTCGTCCCAGGCGGGGGGTCTCCAGCAGGGTGGCAGGATTGTCCGGAATGACCTTCTCCATTTGCAAAAAACCGAAAAAACCCCGCAACCCCGAGATCATCCGGAACTGGGTGCGGATGCTGATCCCGGTTTTATTTAATTCCTTAAAAAATAATTCCAGCAAGGATAGCGTGATTTCTTCCGGAAGGATCCCGGGATAGGCCGGTAAAATATATTGTATGAAGCGGGAGACATCGTGACGGTAAGCTTCTATCGATGCCGGCGAAAGAGATTTCTCCAGCTTCAGATAGGCCAGATATCGCTCCAGAAGGCGGTTCCAGAATATTTCTCCGGTATTGGTCATGGATATGTTTTACTTATGTAAAAATAGTTATTTTTACCATAGCTAAAAACCGTGCGGCAAGGTATCTGCCGTTATCAAAATTAAAACCTATGAAGATAATTATAATTAACGGACCTAACCTGAATCTGCTGGGAAAGCGACAACCGGAAATATATGGAAAAGCCGGTTTCGACGATTATCTTGAAACCTTAAGAGCTTTGTTTCAGGATATAACCATCGATTATTTCCAGAGCAATGTGGAGGGAGAAATTGTGACGAAGATCCAGGAAACGGGTTTTGTCTATGACGGGATTGTGCTGAATGCTGCAGGCTTTACCCATACCTCTGTCAGTATTGCCGATGCGGTGGCCGCTGTACCGGCGCCCGTGGTGGAAGTGCATATCTCCAATATTTTGAAACGCGAAGAGTTCCGCCATATCTCCTTGCTGGCCCACGCATGCGTGGGAACCATCACCGGTTTCGGTCTGGATTCCTACCGGCTGGGGATAGAAGCCTTGCGGGTGATCTTCTCTTCGAAAAACAAAAAACAGTCATGAAAAAGGTATATTACGCTTTCTGGTTGATCTTCATCCTCGGTTTATCTGCCTGCTCCGCCTCCCGGAAAAACAGCTGGACCATCTCCAGCCCGGACACCAGGGTAACCCTGACGTTCACGCTGGATGACGGGAACCCTGTATACAGCATTTCCTATGATGGCAAGCCGGTGGTCCTGCCTTCCCGCCTGGGAGTGGCCTTTTCCGATACGGCACTCTTTACGGACGGGGTTGAGGTGGCTTCTGCCGATACCGGCGAGTATAATAATACCTGGACGCCCGTTTATGGGAACAAATCAAAAATAACGGATCATTACCGCAGTCTGGTGGTGAAACTGAAAGACCGGTCCGGAAAGGGAGCCATGGGTATGGAATTCCGGACCTATGACGAAGGGGCTGCTTTTCGTTACTATTTCTTATCCGAAGGGAAAAACGAAACAGGGATTTTGGCGGAAAAGACGGAGTTCGCCTTTCCGGAGGATGAGCAATGCTTTGCCTTGAAAAAAGGAGGGTTTGTGGATAGTTATGAACACTATTATGAGCCGGTAAGGTTCAGGGATCTGAAAAAGCAGGATCTTATAGGTTGCCCTCTCCTGGTTAAGCAAAAAGGTCATTGG
>JANTHB010000133.1 GCA_024762655.1 Bacteroidales bacterium | reverse complement strand
CCCGCCGGTATTATTACTGGTGTGACCGAATGGGTATTCTGGTGTGGCAGGATATGCCCAGCGGCGACCGGTATATTGGTCCCGGGGATCCTGATATCGTCAGGTCGAAGTATTCGGCCCGGCAGTACAAAGAGGAACTGGCCCGAATGATCGCGACCAGATTCAATCATCCTGCGATCATTATGTGGGTAGCCTTCAACGAAGGCTGGGGGCAGTTCGATACCCCGGGTGTCGTGGAGTATATTCGCCGTCTCGATCCCACACGGTTGGTAGATGCGGCCAGCGGATGGTCCGACCGCGGCGTGGGGGATGTGCTGGATGTGCATCACTACCCCAATCCCATTGCTCCTGAAGCTCAGAAAGACAGAGCCATCGTGCTGGGAGAATACGGGGGGCTGGGACTGCCGGTACCGGATCATACCTGGGTGAAGAAAAACTGGGGATACATTAAAATGAAAGGTGTGGAGGATCTGCAGAAAAAGTATCAGAGCTTTTTTAACCGGATTCTTATCTATAAAAACAAACCCGGCCTGAGTGCCTGCGTTTATACGCAGACCACCGACGTGGAAACCGAGACCAACGGCCTGATGACCTATGACCGGAAGGTGGTGAAAATAGACCCGGAGTTTTTAAAGAAAATAAATCAGAAAGCCTATAGAAAATAAGGAATTAACATCGTTTGGACATCTTCCTTCAACCTATCAGATGGTCTCCCATACAGGTTCCCACAAACCGTGCGCTTTCGATCCATGGATGATGGGGGGGTACGGTTTTTTTCTTGCCTACAATTTTTTCCAGGGGTACGGGTACTGCTTTTTTTCCTTTGGATGCCACCATAATGCCGAACTGTCCTTCTTCGGCAAGGCGTGCGGCGGTGGTGCCGAGGCGGGTGGCCAGCAAACGGTCGGCAGCCGAAGGGGATCCTCCCCGTTGCAGGTGTCCCAGGATCGTGACCCTGGATTCCAGACCGGTGATCTCTTCCAGTTTCTTCGCCAGACGCATGGTGTTGTTGGCATGCAGACTGTTGATGTCTTTCAGGTCGTTTTTGATTTTTTCCTGTTCCGACGGATCCTCTGTCTCTTTTAGTTTTTTCTCCAGATCCAGTCTGAGGGTATGAATGTTTTTTGACTCACTTCCTTCGGCGATGGCAACGATACTAAAGTTTTTTCCGGCGCGGCTGCGTTGGAGGATAGATTCCACCACTACATCGGTGTCGTAGGGGATCTCAGGGATCAGTATTACGTCGGCGCCGCCGGATACGCCTGCCCCCAGGGCCAGCCATCCGGCACGGTGTCCCATGACCTCCACCACGATGATCCGGTGATGGGAGTGCGCCGTACTATGCAGGCGATCGATGGCCTCGGTGGCAATGCCCAAGGCCGTGTCAAAGCCGAAGGTAACATCCGTACCGGCAACATCATTATCAATGGTCTTGGGAAGTGTGATGATATTCAGACCATGCTTGTGCAGATGATATGCGTTTTTTTGTGTTCCCCCGCCCCCGAGACAAATCAAGGCATCCAGATGATGTTTGTAATAGTTGTCTACGATCACGTCTGTCATATCCATAATCTTGCTGCCTACCATCATTTTGTGAGGTTTGTCCCGGCTGGTGCCCAGGATGGTCCCTCCGGCAGTCAAGATGCCTGAAAGGGCTTTGCTGTCCAGGTCAATGAAACGGTTTTCCATCAATCCGCGAAAACCATCCCTGAAACCGATCACTTCCATGCCGTAAACGCCGATGGCTGCTTTGCCAATTGCCCGGATGGCCGCATTGAGTCCCGGCGTGTCCCCGCCGGCAGTGAGAATACCAATCAATTTTCCCATGAGAGAATTTTTAATGTTTTCTCAAAGATAATGAAACTGCTCTGAATCCGGAAGGAATTTCTGTCAGAATTTGATTGCGCTGCAAATCCTTCCCTGTTTTGTGTTTCCGGATCAGATCAGGCCGGGTGTTTAGGAGAAGCCCTTCTGCCGGCATGCGCAACGGAAAAAATTCCCGACTCAAAGCATCGTTCCGGCTTTAGCGAAACAGGGTCATGCAAATATCAGTATCATAGTGATATATCAGGAATCTACGTAGGCGCCTACGTAGGAGAAGATTGTCCGGTCAGGGTGGTTTTATCTGCCGGGTTTAATGTAATTTTCGTAACTCTTACATACTTCTCCTGACATCCGGATGGCTGTTCCGATAATTTCTTTCCACTCGGTTTTATGCAGACCGGCCAGGGTCAACGGGGTTATTTTCCGGTTGAATAACTCATAAGCGATCCCTGCATTGAAGGTGTCCCCGGCGCCGACCGTGCTCACCGTTTGTATGGAAGGAACCGGGATTTCCATGGAAATATCCGGGGTCCGCAGATACACGGCACGGTCGCTGGCCGTATAAATAAGATATTTTATTCTGCCGGAAACCGCCCGGTAGGCTTCGTCCGCATCTCCGGCACCGAAAATATTCCGGAAGTCTTCATCCGAACCGCGCATGAGGGTAGCCATGGATATGTTTTCCAGGATATTCTTTTTCAAAAGCGGAAGCTGGTCCAGATGGGATTCTCTGAAATTAGGATCATAATAGACAAAAGTATTTTGTTTTTTTGCCTCTTTCAGTAAGCTGTACAATACAGGACGAATGGCTGTGTCGAGTGCGAAAAAAGAACCGAACAGGAAAAAATCATCCCCTGAAAAGACGGGCATGATCCCGCGGAGTCTTTTTTCGGGATAGTCTTTGTAGAAAGAATAGGAAGCTTCATTCCTTTCGTTGAGGAAAGCCAGGGCAATGGTGGTGTTGTGGCCGGAAAAGCGGGCGACATGCTTTGTAGAGATGGCGTTCTTTTGTAAAAAGTCCTCGATGAGCGTTCCTACAGGGTCCCGGCCGTATTCGGTGATCAGCGACACGGGCACCTTCAGCCTTCCCAGGGAAACACTTGTATTGAGCATGGCTCCGCCCGGCCAGGCCGAAACCGGTTGTCCGTTGCGGAAAGTGATGTCGTAAAGCGCTTCGCCGAATGTGTAAATATGCATGTTAACAGGATTTGAAGGGTGGAGTTAAGGAGTAACGATTTAAGATTTCAGTTTTAATTTGGATATGGGTTATTATATGTTATTTGGTTATTGAAATGTGGTATTTCAAAGGTATTCTTCCAAGGAGGCAAGATCCAGTTTCTGATACCTCTTAAGCAGCTTTATCAGATTTTTCATCATGCTCCGGATACCTCCTTCCGTGTTGCTTTCGGCATTTAAAGGCAGAACCGGATCGTGCAGGGAAAGGCGCAGCAGGAACCATCCGTCGCCGTGTTCCGGGTTACAGGCAACCCTTACGCCTTCGTAGTTGGGGGTCACTACCTGCCATCCTTCCTGTTCCTCTGCATACTTTTGCAGATCATCCAGAACCTGCTGGCCGTAAGCGGCGAAATCTTCCGTTTTAATTTTGATTCTGAATTCTTTTTCTTCCAGAGGATGTTTCAGTTTGCTGATAAGGTTTTCCGGATGTTTTCCTTCCCGGCGCATACGGGCCATTTTGGTCAGGATGAAGGAGACAAGATAGGCTCCGTCATCAAGCCAGTAGTTTTCCCTGAGAGCGGCATGTCCCGAGGTTTCGATTGCGAGGTGACACTCTTTTCCGGAGCGGTTCAGGTGTATGGCTTCGTTGATAACGTTACGGTACCCTCTTTTAAACCGGTGATGATGACCTTTGAGCGTTTGCTCGATGAAAACGGTCAGACCGTCGGAGGTGATCGAATCGGTGACGATCCAGGTGCCCGGGTATTTTTCCAGCACCACAGAAGAGACCAGGGCAATCAAAGCATTGCGATTGATAGGACTACCGTCACGGCCGATCAAAGCTGCCCGGTCCACATCCGTGTCGAAGATTATGCCCAGGTCGGCATGATGTTTTTTCACGGCCCCGGAGAGGGCTTTCAATGCCTCGCTGTTTTCCGGATTGGGGGCGTGGTTGGGGAAGTGTCCGTCCGGCTCAAGAAAAAGACTGCCCGTGGTATCGGCGCCCAGCGGTTCCAGCACCTCACCGGCAAAGAACCCCCCCGACCCGTTACCGGCATCCACCAGGATGCGTGTGCCACGCAAAGGATGGTTATAGTCCTCAGGGTCCTGTGCCGCCCGGCGGATATAGTCTGCCAGGTAAACGGCATAATCTTTCAGAAAATCTTTTTTGTATAACCGGCCGGTTTTATCACCGGAGGGGAAGTCCGTTTTCTCCGCTTTTAGCAGGATATCCCGGATATCCTCTTTTTCCAGTCCGCCCTGCCTGTAAAAAAATTTCATCCCGTTCCGGTTGAAGGGTAGATGGCTGGCCGTAAGCATGATCGCGCCATCCATTTTTTCCAGGATGGTGGACATAAACATGGCAGGCGTGGAGGAGAGACCATACTCCCAGACCTTGCATCCGGTTTCCAGCAGACTATCGGTGATTTCTTTTATCAGCGCCGGGCCGCTGAGACGGGGATCCCTGCCTACGGATATCTTCAGGTTCTGGGCTTCTTTTCCGGTACGGCCGGTCAGCCATTCCACAAAAGCCCGGGTGATTTTACGTGCCGCTTCCCGGGTAAGATTTACCTTTTCTCCGGGGATTCCTTCCAGTGCCACCCCCCGGATGTCCGAGCCGTTCTGCAGTTTTAAAAGATCCATAGGTCAGTTTTTTTCACGGCTAATTTAAGATGAAAACGCCGGAATAAAAAGTTTTTGTGTTGAAGCCACACGATTGTTACAAGGGGAGGGGCTTGGGGCTTGGGGTTTGTTGTTTGAGGGTTTGTGGTTTGGCTCTGCGCTTATCCGCGTTATCTGCGAGAAACAGCCTCACGCTGATT
>JANTHB010000132.1 GCA_024762655.1 Bacteroidales bacterium | reverse complement strand
GATCGTATTTTGTCTGCTGTCTGTTCAGCCCGTATTAACTCAGAATGTTTCACGTGAAGATGTACCGGGTGTATCCCGGCCGGGAGATTCGCTTACCTACGGACGGAATACGGGGATTTCTTCGGAGGATTATCATATCATGCGGGGAAGTCTCCGGAACTCCTGGGTAAAGATGAAAAAAGGAAGTAAAAGGGTAAAGGTGGCTTTTTTAGGAGGGTCTATTACCAATATGAAAGGATGGCGGTATATGTTGCAGAATTATCTGCAGAAAAGATTTCCCCACACCGAATTTGAGTTTGTCCAGGCAGGAGTACCATCCATGGGTTCTACTTCCGATGCTTTCCGTATGGAGCGGGATGTGGTAAACTTTGGTCCGGTAGATTTATTGTTTGTCGAGGCCGCAGTGAATGATGCCGTCAAGGGCCGGACCTCTGTAGAACAGATCCGGGGTATGGAAGGGGTTGTGCGTCATGCTCTTTCTGTCGGTCCGGAAACGGATATGGTCTTTATGTATTTTGTGGACCCGGGCAAGATGGCTGATTATAAAAAGGGGAAAACCCCTGAGGTGATTTTAAATCATGACAGTGTGGCTCGTCATTACAATATTTCTGCGATCAATCTGGCAAAGGAGGTGACCGACCGTATCAGTGCCGGGGAGTTTGACTGGGAGCACGATTTTCGGAACCTGCACCCTTCTCCTTTTGGACAAAAGATATACCTGCATTCCATGGTGAGCTTCCTGGAAGAGGCCTGGAAAAAAGCTGATCGGGAAGGGGATAGGATTACAGAGCATCCTGTACCTGCAAAAATAGATCCCGCTTCCTATGACCGGGGCTGGCTGATCCCGGCCTGGGCCATAGAGCCTGCTACCGGATGGAAATATCTGGAGATATGGGATCCTGAATACAAAGCAGGTGTCCGTACCAACTATTACCATGTGCCTATGCTGATCGGTGAAAAACCGGGAAAAACACTGAAATATGAATTTACCGGCAATGCAGTGGGAATAGTAGATGTGGCAGGACCCGACGAAGGGATCATTGAATACCGCATCGATAAAGGACCCTGGAAGAAAAAAGACCTGTTTACCCGGTTCAGCCGGCACCTGTATCTCCCGTGGTATTATACCCTGGGGTCCGGGTTAAAACCCGGAAAACATAGGCTGGAAATACGCCTTACCGGTGAAAAGAACGAACAAAGCCAGGGTACAAAATGTCATATCCGGTATGTATATATAAACAGGTAACCGGAATATTGATGTTGTTTGCCGGTCCTTGACTATAATGCATTTTTACCCGTTTCCCGGGCCTTCATCACGAAATTTACAATTGGTTCAGGGTCCGGCAGACTGTGAGGATGGTGTCCGGTGCCGGGCTTGTGGATGACCGTAATTTTTCCACCGTTCTTTTTTATGAGTTTTTCAAAAGGACCGGTATTCTCGTCTACCGGAACGACAGAGTCGGCATCACCTACAATATGTAACATGGGAAATCCGAGGGTGGCGATCTCAGGGGCATGGTCCATCGGACTGACTTTGGCTTTCAGGGCTTCTTCTTCGGTCGTGAATCCGTACACCTGCATACATTGTTTCCAGTCGTTCGGGCTTCCCTTTCCATGGCCTTTGCCACCCGGCCAGCTTTTGATATCCAGCACCGGCGCATCGCCGTACAGGCACAGCACTTTTCCGGGGTTTACAACAGCCCAGTTGTAAATAATCAGGCCCCCACGGCTCATGCCTTCCAGCACTGCTTTTTTATGGAGCCCGGCTTGTTGCATCCAGGTATAATAACGGTTCCATCGCTTTATAGCTGCCGGGGCTCCGAACAGTCCGGCCACGTCGTAATAAACGATATGAAACCCTCTTTCGAGCATGGCAATGTCGAACTGTGGTTCATGGCCGAAAAAGCGGGCTCGCCAGACCCAGGGCTTTCCTTTGGCCGTATGCCGGGGCATCACAATACGACAGGGGATGCCTTTGCAGAGGGTGTCTGTCATCTCAAATCCATGGAAGTTTTTAACGGAAGCATGGATGGAGAGATTTCTACGTATATCAAAAGGAACGGTATCTGTTTCAAGATAATTCATGAGTCTTTCGGCAATACGGCTGGCGCCGGCAGCCGTAGGATGAACTTTGTCTGCAAGAAGGTTCTCCTTATCCAGAAACCAGTGGTAAAGATCTACCAGTTCACAGCGATTGTCAAAGGCTGTTTGTTCCACCAGCGGTTGTATCTTACGGCCGATCAGTTCCGGGGAGATCCATACCGTATCCCCATAATTAAATGCAGGGATCGGCTTGATCAGTATGACGAGGGGGTGAGAGGGTAGTTGCCGGTAGGTTCTGATCAGACGGGTATAATCCGTCTCAAAATCGCCGAGATGGCCACGGCTCTTCTTTTGCGTGTCGTTGGTGCCCAACATGATAAACACAATGTCGGGTTTGAAGGCCCTGGATGCCTGATATTCTTTTGTTTTGACATAGGGATGGGCGCCTTTCTCCAGAAGGGTGGCGCCGCTGTGTCCAAAATTGCGCACTTCATAGCGACTGCCTAACATGTCTTGCAATTGTGCCGGATAACTGTATTTTTCCCTTTGCTGAATTTTGGATCCATACGTGATGCTATCTCCTACACAGGCAATCCTGACTTTTGATTGCTGGCAGGACAGGGATAAGACTGCTAGAAGAAAGAGAAAAACAAATCTTTTTATTGGGGATCCCATGTATGAAGATATATATTTATTTTTTTACACTGGTGTCCGGGATAAATATCACAACCATTTATATAGCAATGTATAACAGTGTGTTAGATGGATATAGTACAAAGAGGGGCTGCATATTCAAATATTGATATCTGGTTATTAAAGAATGCCTATCCCAGTCCACTGTTTTTTGTTTAACCCCCTCCCCAGCCCTCCTCCGCCAGCTGGCGGAGAGGGAGTCTTTCCCGGTGCTATTTTACTGCTGATGGCAGGAGGGGGTAATACATAAAGAATGCTTTATTCCACATAATATTCAATCATTTATCTCTTTTGTTGGACACTATAGTTTCTTTTATTTATTTTTTTCCGGCTTGATAATTATGGCCAGTCCGTTGTTGGGCTTCAGGGGGTATGTGAAAGTGCTTTGATGATCCAGGATTTTTGTCTCAATCTTCACATGGGTGCGGGTAGGTACCGAGGGATTATCGCTGAAAATGGTGGCTGTATATTTTCCCTCTTTTTTGAGAAAAGACAGAGGGAATTTTACCGTATGGGGCTGGTCTCCGTTAATAGCTCCGACAAACCATTCCTCTCCGTGACGCCGGGCCACGGTCCCGTATTTTCCTATATCACTCTCTAAGACCCTGGTCTCGTCCCAGGTAGCAGGGACCTGGTCGAAAAAGGTGAGTTCCGGTTCCTTTCCGATGGTATTTTCTCCGCCTGGTTTGCTGCCGGGAGATCCTGCAGGCCGGTCGTACCAGTATAGAAACTGCCACGGGCTGTAAATACATACCGCTTTGGCCAGTTGGGAAGCATGAGAGCCCATTTTTTCCTCCACCCGCTTTGAATAATAACAAATAGTGTTGTCGGCCGGACCGGCAATGGTACGGGTGAACATGGTGATCAGGGTATGGGTGTTGTCCGGACTTTCCTCATCCCCCCGCACCCCTTCGCAGGTCATGAAGTTTGGAAATGTGCGACTGTAACCGGTGGGGCGGTATTCATCATGCACATCGACCATCAGGTGATGCACTGCGGCCTTCCGGATAGCTTCATGCAGCCAGGCTGTCCAGGCCTGGGGACCTGTCCTTACGAAGCCGTATTTCACACCCCTGACGCCCCAACTTTCATAGAGGGGCAGGAGGGTATCAAGCTGCCGCTCCAGCGCTCTGCGGTTTACGTACAGGATGATGCCGATTCCTTTTTCTTTGCCGTAGCGTATCACTTCCTTTAGGTCCAGCGGCCCCAGGGAACGTTGCGGATCCGGGGTGACGGTAGTGGCATCCGAGGAGTCACTGTACTCCGGACCATACCATCCGGCATCATACTCTACAAACTGCAGATTGTGGGCGGCGGCAAAATCCACACAGGCTTTTCCTCCCTGTGTGGTCAGGGTTACTTCCCGGATCACTTTTCCGGGTTCGATCCAGGACACATCGTCAAGCATACACGGTTCGTTCAGGTTGAGGAGCAGATAAGTGTGTTCAACCAGCTCTCCTGCTTTTTCCCCGGCCATAATGAAACGCCAGGGGGTGCTTCCGGGTACAGGCAGGATAACATCCCCGGCCAGGGAGGAGACCAGGGTGTTTTTTTTGCCCGAAGAGGCCATGAGCCGCATTCTGGCATAATCCGCTCCTCCGGCTTCTCCAAGGGCCAGAAAGATCCCGTTGTCTTCACGGATCACCAACGGCCGCTCGGCAGGATGGATTATCTTTCCAACGGGCATCTTAACATATTGTCCCTGTGCCGAATAAGTAACCAGGGCCGTAGCTCCTTCGGGCAGGGAGAATTCCGTCATCTCCTTATGAATGAAGAGTTCCTTGCCATACGGGTTGGCGGTAATGTGATACCGGAAAGCAATCCCTTCATCGTAGGCACGGAAGATCAGTTCAAGAAGATATCCCGAACGGTCCTGTAAGGTGATTCTAAGCTGGTTAAAATGGTCCCGGTATTTACTCCGGTCACCATACACCGGTGTCCAGGTGGTATCCGTCGTGCTGTACGAGCGGGCCATGATATCCATGTTTTTTCCGACAAAGGTTCCGTTGGTCAGCAAAAAACCTATTGAGGAAGGTTGGATAATATTTCTTCCCGCATAGAAGACCTGGTACTGAAGCAAACCCTCTGCATTGGTGCCGGCGATGGCCAGATACTTTCCGTCCGGGCTGGCAACCTGCAGGGAAATTGCGGATAACGGCTGAAAGAATGAAAATATAATTATAAGAAATGCAGGAACTTTATGTTTCATATTCCAACAGTTTAATATTAGACTATTTTATCCACTTCTTTAC
>JANTHB010000131.1 GCA_024762655.1 Bacteroidales bacterium | reverse complement strand
GATAGTGCAGCATACGAAAAAGGATTAAGAAGATATGTGAGATTTCTGAAAACCCACAAAGCTCATGGGTGTCAACTGATATATTCTTTAACGACCCCCGTGCCTTCAAAAGAAGAAGGTGTAAAATTAGATCCCGTACAAAACCAGATCGTGTTGGAAAGAAACCGGATTGCGAGGAAAATCATGGCTGAGAACCATATCCCTGTCATTGACCTGTACGGATTAATGGAACCTGATATCGAAAAATACAGCGCTTCAAAAGGGAATGTACATTATAACAAAGAAGGTTATGAAAGGATCGCTACCCGGATCACCGGGGTGATTGCCGGTATTCTAAAAGAAAAAACAGCCATTATTTCGGAGAACAAAAAATCTCAGCCTCCTACCTGTAAACCCGGATATAATCCACTTCCATACTTTGCGGGAAGACAGTAGTGGAGTCTGGGTCTCCGGGCCAGTTGCCGCCCACTGCCACATTCAGGATAAAGAAAAAAGGCCGGTTAAAAGGCCAGTTACGAACACCGGAAGAGGTAAACGTTTTATACGGTTCGTTATCTACGTACCATTCAATCCGGTCGCGGTCCCACATCAGGGTAAAGACGTGAAATTCCTCCAAAAAGTCCCCCTGGTTAAGGCTGAAGCTACCACCGGAGCTTTGGTGGCCACCGTTGTCATAATGGGCGGTTCCATAAACTACAGCGGGTTGATGTCCCACCAGTTCCATAATGTCGATCTCACCGCAGGCCGGCCAGCCGACCTGCAGATTATTTGCCCCGAGCATCCAGATGGCGGACCATATTCCCTGTCCTTTGGGCAGGCAGGCACGCACATCAATGCGACCGAAAGTCACCTCAACCTTATCCTGGGTTTTAATTCTTGCGGATGTGTATTCGGCTCCTTTTCTGGCAGTGATCACCAAATATCCCTCCCGGGTACGTACGTTTGCCGTATCGTCGGTATAAGCTTCCAGCTCATTGTTCCCCCAGCCACAAATCCCTTTATCGCAACCGTCACCAAGTTCATAAGACCATTTGTCCGTATTGAGCGTGGTATCATTAAATTCATCACTCCATACCGGTTCCATCGAAGGGTGGTCTTTAGCCGTATAAAAACCGCAGGTATCTTCAAGGATTGTTTCCAGAGGATCATCATCGGCAATATTAATGGTCTGCGAAAAGGTCTGACCTTGATACGTGATTTGCAGCGCAAAATCCTCGGTAAGTTCGGGAAAGGTATCCCCGATGACGGTCACGGAAACTTTTTGCTGCGGCTCTCCTGGTGTAAAGGTCAGGGTTCCCGTGGCAGGTTCCAGATCAATAATAAATTTTGCCGTACCTTCGACAACCTCATAGGCGGCATCAAGCGGAACCGCAAGTGTTCCTTCCGGAGTAAGGGTAAGATCAAAAGTCCGGTTGGCATTGGCTTCGGGAATGTCGGGAAGGGTCAACCGGAACCCTTTGATATTATTCACTTTTTCTTTTCCACTGCAACCCCAGATAATGAATAAGCATATCAGCACAAGTGCAAAAGGTATTTTTCGCTACATAATCATGATTTGTTTTATTACCGGTACAACAATAGATATTTTTCCGGGATACCGATCTATGAATTATTCCCCGTTCAATGGACATTGTTGTTAAGATTTCTTATACAGGATAATCCGGATCGGTATAACGTATAACAGATTTAGAAAACCATACATAAAGCGGTAACCGGTATGGGTGATCTTTGCAGGGTAGGCAAGATTCTGTAATTTAAATACTATTTTTGCTAAAAAACCAATAACCAGCTTCATGAGAACTGCACATATTCCCCTACTTGCCCTGATCATCGAGGATCAGCAGGTTACCGGATCGATCCCTGCACACGCCCTGCAAACTTATGTAGTAAGATAAACAGAATGAATATCCGTTTGTTAAATATCAGAAGATGAACATTATGAAACAGATCAAAAGAATCTACGCCGCTACAACTTTTTTCATCCTGACACTCTGCACAGCTTTTGGTCAGGGATTTTTACACACCTCGAGCTCCAAAATCGTGGACGGAAACGGTACGGAGGTGATCCTCCGCGGCATGGGGTTGGGCGGCTGGATGTTGCAGGAAGGATATATGATGCAATCGGCCGATGTCGCAAATACCCAGCATGCTTTCCGGGCCAAACTGGAACAACTTATCGGCGTAGCCGCCACCGATTCTTTCTACCGGTCCTGGCATGCCAATCATGTAACGCGCAGGGATATTGATTCCCTGGCGGCCTGGGGGTTCAACTCGGTCCGCCTGCCGATGCATTACAACCTGTTCACCCTCCCCATCCAGGATGAACCGGTTCCTTTTCAAAACACCTGGCTAAAGGAAGGGTTTGACCTTGTCGATTCTCTGTTGAGCTGGTGCAGTGATAATCATATCTGGCTGATCCTCGACCTGCATGCCGCACCGGGAGGCCAGGGAAAAGATGAAGCGATTTCGGATTATGACCCCGGGAAACCCTCATTATGGGAAAGTGCCGAAAACAAAGCCAAAACCGTAGCCCTGTGGCACAAACTCGCCGAACGCTACAAGAACGAACCCTGGATCGGCGGCTACGACCTGATCAACGAAACCAATTGGGACCTGGGCGACAACAGTCCCCTGAAACAGTTGTACATGGAAATAACCGACAGCATCCGCCTTGTGGATACCAACCATATCATTTTTATTGAAGGAAACTGGTTTGCCAACGATTTTACCGGCCTCACCCCTCCCTGGGACAACAATATGGTGTATAGCTTTCATAAATATTGGACTTACAATGATGTAGCTTCAATACAGTGGATGCTCAACATACGTAAAAATTTCAATGTTCCGATATGGTTGGGTGAAAGCGGTGAAAACTCCAACACCTGGTTCCTTGAATGCGTCAGGCTGATGGAAAACCATGGGATCGGGTGGGCCTGGTGGCCGATGAAGAAAATCGAATCGATCAGTTGCATTTACTCGGCAAACAAAAGCCCCGGATATCAGAAAATACTCAATTACTGGGCCGGAACCGGGGTACAACCTTCGGTACAGGAGGCTACCGACGGGATGTACCGGCTGGCCCGGAACATACGCAGCGAAAATTGCGATTACCATCCCGATGTTGTGGATGCCCTCATTCGTCAGGTCAATGATAAAACGGCCAAACCCTATACAACAATCCATATCCCCGGAACGATCTATCCCACAGACTTTGATCTGGGGGCAAACCATATCGCCTATTACGACCAGGATGTTGCCAACTACCACCTCAGCTCCGGCACGTACACCGCCTGGAACCAGGGCTGGCTCTACCGCAACGACGGTGTGGACATCCAGAAATCAGACGACAACCTCTTCACCAACGGCTATAACATCGCCTGGATCGGCACCGGCGAATGGATGACTTACACCGTACAGGTGGATTCCACCGCTGCTTACCGCTTTAAGTTGCGAACGGCTGCCATTTCTACCGACGGACGGGTCAGATTTCTTGTTGATGACGTCCCGGTGACACCTTCCCTGGTGGTTCCCAACAGTGGGGGCTGGCAGGTATGGAACGACCTGCAGTCCGATACCCTACTTCTGGAGAAAGGAACGCATAAGCTCACTTTCTTCGCTGATCATGAAGGATTTAACGCCGGCGGGATGGTCACGGTGCTCACCGGCCCTGCCTCCGCTTTATCCTTCAAATACGTCTATGCCGAAACCAATACTGACGGAGCGGAAATCCACCTTTCTTTAAACCGTTCGGTTACCTCGATGGATCCCCAGGCAATGCTGGATCTGGTGCTGCGGATCAACAGCTATACCATCCAGCTCGACAGCCTGAGGGTGGATTCCGGTAGCAGCAGAATGATCACCCTCTTCCCGCATACGGCGGTTCAGAAAGGAGACAATGTTACCCTCTCCTATTCTGGATCGTCCATTGTAGCCGATAACGGAAAAAACCTAAACCCATTCCAGTTCAAACAGGTCACCAATAAGGTTATTCGCATTCACAACATTCCCGGAAAAATCGAGGCCGAGGATTATTCCTTCGCTCAGGGCATCGGTACGGAAACCACTTCGGATGCGGGTGGCGGGCTGTACATCGGCTGGACCGATGCCGGCGATTATCTAGATTATGATGTCCATGTGGCCACTACGGGAACCTATACGGTAACATTCCGCTCAGCCGCCCAGGACCAGTCCGGAACAGTCAGCCTGTATCTATACAGCAGTACGGATACGGTGAAACTGGTAACCCAATCCCTTCCGGTAACGTCCGGTTGGCAGACCTGGACCAGCACCACAACCAACAATATCAACCTGTCGGCCGGGGATTACCTCCTCCGGCTGGTAGTGGACAAGGCGGGTTTCAACCTGAACTGGATGAATTTTGCGCTGGTTACCGGAATGAATGCGCCGGATGCGAGCGGAAGTGGGATTAAGATTTATCCTAACCCTGTCATGGATGAGATAAAGATTTCCTCTAAGATTCAAATGCAAACCGTATCGCTGTTCAATCTTTCAGGACTAAAAATATTTACCAGCAACAATGTAGAAAGCCACGTAATGACTCTCAATGTCCGGCACCTTTCTCCCGGATTGTACTTCCTGGAGATCTTTACCATGAAAAACCAAAGGATCCGGAAAAAGTTGATAAAGGAATGAAGTCTTAATTAGTCGCTCCTTACCAATAACATAATACGTTGAACCTTGAAAGCAAACGCTTCCAGAACATCATAAAAATAATCTGTTACAAGGCGGAAACATCTTTTGCAAATTTACGCTCCGGTTATTGCAAAAAAGAATAAATGAAAAAAGGGCATTGGTCAAAGGTGTTATCAATACCCATGCTGACATTGTCCTTGATTATCAAAACAAAAAACTAACTGCCAGGTTGTATTCCCAAGCAAATCCAAAAATGAACAAAGCCATTGAAAATGTTTGTATCCTGCTCAATGAAACACAAACTATATATCCGGTTACAAACCTGGTGCTAACCTATGCAATTGCGACATGATCTTTAC
>JANTHB010000130.1 GCA_024762655.1 Bacteroidales bacterium | reverse complement strand
TTCTTTTTTATGGAGCCCTTATAGGCCCCGAATAAAACCAGAACCCTGGACTCATTCGGATTTACAACGGTAAACCCGAGTATCCAAAGGAACAATAACACAGAAGTAACGATAATCAGCCAGGTAATCCCGGCCATACTACTCAGGACAACCCCGGCAATGATCCCCAGCATGATGATTAATGCCAGATATCCGGACATCGGATTGTAACTTTTTTCTGTTTTCATGATAAAAATATTTATGATACTATTATAATATTACAATGATACTATTTTCTCTTCAGATATGCAAATCTGTTTTTGTTGGACTTTTAACATTTTGTTAACATGACCATCATGTATTGTTTTATTTTATTTGCATGTTTTAAGCTAATTTTTTTAGATTGCGATATTATTTACCAACCGACCCTCAAAGATGAAAACACCTGGGTTTTTTCTGGCAATTTTGTTTTTTGCCAGGGCATTAGCCGGTATGGGCCAGCCGGCAGATTCTTCTGATTTTGTAGAAAAAACCGATTTTATCGGTACGGTTTTCAGCCATTTCAGAAAATCATTGAACTCTGACGAAACCGCTTTTGATGTTACCCGGGCTTATCTCGGGTTTGACTCCCGTATTTCCAGGTACTTTTCCGTTGTTTTAAAACTGGATATAGGAAGTCCGGAAGACCTGTCTGAATACTCCAGGATAAAGAGGTATGCCTATTTTAAGAATGCTGCACTGAAATATAAAAAAGATCAATGGTCCGTTAACTTCGGGATCATTGATATGCTTCAATTCAAGGTGCAGGAAAAAATCTGGGCACACAGATATATCTATAAATCTTTTCTGGATGAATACCATTTCGGGTCCTCAGCCGACCTGGGAGCGCAGGTCATTTACCGGTTTAACGACCGGGTAACGGGTGATCTGACTTTTTCCAATGGAGAAGGATACTCCAAACTGCAAATCGACAATTCTTACAAAACAGGCATCGGGATTTCTCTGACGCCTTCAAAAAAGGTAATTTTCAGGACCTATTACAGTTTTATCAGTAAAAAAGATGTTTTTCAAAACACCGTTGCCCTGTTTGCCGGCTACGCCCTCCGGAATGCAAAGGCAGGAGGGGAATTCAATTATCAATTCAATGCAAATAATGAGAAGGACAGGGACAAATGGGGGTATTCTGTTTACGCCCTGTATAATTTTGAAAAAAAATGGCAGGTATTTGGACGATGGGACTGGCTCACTTCTTCAAAGATTAATGAGGACGAATATGGCTGGAACTATGCCCGTGACGGCAGCTCACTGATGCTGGGCATTCAGTTCAGTCCGGTCACGAAGGTAAAGATAGCCCTGGATTACAGAGACTGGTATCCTTATCCCCAAAATCTTAAAAATCATTCTTTTCTCTTTATTAACCTGGAATATAAGATTTAGCGTGATGAATTCAGGAAAAAATATCAGAGTCATTTCGGTGATAATTATTTTGGGGGTGATCGTTTTTTCAGGTTGCCGTAAGGGGAATGTGCCTGTTCCTGTTACGGAAACAATCAGGGATCATGGAGGAGGCACAGGTACTACTACCTGGACAAAAGACAAAAATTATATTCTGGATGGTTTGGTCTTCGTAAATGAAGGACAGGTTCTCACCATAGAGGCGGGCACTGTCATACGGGGACGAACCGGTCAGGGGGAATATGCCAGTGCCCTGATCGTAGCACGGGGAGGCAAGATAATCGCCCGGGGTACCCGCACCGAGCCGATCATCTTTACCGTCGAAGGAGATGATCTGGCAGGGTCGGTCCCTGCCGGTGCCAAAGGATTATGGGGAGGCCTGATTCTCCTGGGCCGGGCACATCTGAACATCCCTCACGGAGAAACCCACATAGAAGGAATCACCCCTACGGAAGACCGGGGAGTGTATGGCGGAGTGCTGGATGATGACAACTCAGGAACCCTGGAATATGTGTCTATCCGTCACGGAGGCACCAATATAGGACAAGGAAACGAAATCAATGGCCTGACGCTGGGTGGCGTAGGCTCCTCTACAAAAATTGAACATATCGAAGTTATTTCAAACCTGGACGATGGCGTGGAATGTTTCGGAGGGTGTGTCAATCTTAGGTATGTGGTGGTGGCATACTGTGGAGATGATGGCCTGGACGTGGATTACGGTTATCATGGGAAGATCCAGTTTTTCCTGGTCGTTCAATCCTCCGAAACCGGGGACAAACTGATTGAAGCAACAGGCAACGAAGGAGTTGGCTATGGCCTGCCTTATACCTTGCCTGTAGTGGAAAATTTTACGGGTATAGGAAGAGGGTTTAATACCGGCGCAAAAGTGGCCACGTTTTCTTTGAATAGTGCCGGAAAAATATTCAACTCCGTGTTTGCCGACCAGGATCTCGGCATTACGATAGAGTATACCAACTACGATCAGGATTCCTATAAGCATTTATCAAGGAATAACCTGGCACTGGAATCAAATATTTTCCGGAACATTGCCGGAAATGACACCTCGCAGATATTCAGTATAGAGGCAGAAGAAGGCCTGGATATTACCGGACCGCAAAATACCCTGGCACAATATTTCCATAGCGCCAATAACGAAATCAGCGATATCGGCGTCGGACTTTATAGCGGCAGTTTTCACATAAAACCTGCGGTACATGACTTTAACAATCCAGGCCCTTATCCTGATGACTGGTTTACTCCGGTTTCTTACAAGGGGGCTTTCCTGGATGATAACTGGATAGAAGGATGGACCCTGCTTTATGCCGACGGGAAAATCGTATTTTAAGAAAAGTCATCAGTGGTTATAAAATGGTAACACAGCCGGTATCCGGTCGACATTTGATTTTTCAGTCATTCTGTCCGGATTTTTTAACCATTAACGCAACAATATTTGGGATTACTTTGTCATTCTTATCATCCCAAACTCAAAAAGCAAAGCCCGGATTTTCAAAATTGACCTCTTTCATGAGCATGAAAAAAAATATTGCTACTTTTAGCATTATTTATTTTTAACCGACAATCATGAAAAAGTTTACACTCTCAACGCTACCCCTTTTCTTCTTTTCTCTTTCGCTGGCTCTTTTTGCCCAACAGGGAAATCAGAAACTACCCGGTGATCCGGAAGTGGCCACCGGAACGCTGAAAAACGGATTAAGATATTACATCCGGCACAACGAAAAACCCGACAAAAGGGTTGAATTCAGGCTGGTGGTCAATGCGGGATCCATTCTTGAGGATGACGACCAGCAGGGGCTGGCCCATTTCTGTGAGCATATGGCTTTCAACGGCAGCAAGCATTTTAACAAGAACCAGTTGGTGGACTTCCTGGAAGAGTCAGGTATGCGATTTGGTGCTGACCTGAATGCCTCTACCTCTTTCGACGAGACCATATATCAGTTTCAAATCCCTTCCGACCGCCAGGGACTGGTCGATTCGGCCTTTTTGATTCTCGAAGACTGGGCGCATAACCTGCTCTTCGACCCCAAAGAGATAGACAAGGAAAGAGGCGTCATTCATGAAGAATGGCGTCTGGGCCTGGGCGCCCAGGACAGGATGCAGAAAAAATATTTCCCTGTACTTTTCAGGGGATCCCGCTATGCCAAACGGCTGCCTATCGGCAAGATGGACATCGTCATGCACTGCAAATACGAGACCCTGAAAAGGTTCTATCACGATTGGTACCGTCCCGACCTGATGGCCGTGATCGTCGTGGGAGACATTGACCCGGCTGCCGTAAAAAAACAAATACTGAAACATTTCAAAAAAGTTAAAAATCCCAAACCCGAAAGAGACAGGAAAGTGTACGGACTGTCTGACAATAATAAACCTATTTTTGCCATAGCCACAGACAAAGAAGCGACAAACAATCAGGTAGCTGTTTTCTGGAAACATCCCAAGACCCATCTGGTTACGGAAAATGACTATCGTCGTTCCCTGATGATGTCCCTCGTCTCCGGGATGCTGAACCAGCGGTTTTATGAAATCTCCCAGAAACCGGATGCTCCGTTTATGTACGCCGGCTGTGGTTATGGAGGGTTTCTGGTGCGTACAAGAGATGCCTGGCAGTGTATTGCCGTCCCGAAAACCAACAAAATACAGGAAGCTTTTTCCACTTTGATCAAGGAAAATATGCGCGCCAAAAAATACGGATTTACCCCGGGGGAGCTGGAACGTGAAAAAGCCGAGATCTTAAGTAGCTACGAGAACATGCTCCAAGAGAAAAACAAAACCAACTCCTCCGACTATGTCGAAGAATATGTCCGTAACTACCTGGAGCAGGAAGCCTTCCCGGGCATTGAAAACGAATATGCCCTGGTAAAAAAGTTCCTTCCGGGCATCACCTTGGAGCAACTGAACGGGGTCTTTGACACTTTGATTACCCGGAAGAATGTGGAAGTTCTGGTCACCGGTCCGGATAAGAAGGACAACATGGTCCCGGATTCCACTTCTTTACTGATTGCCTATAAAACAGCACTGGTAGCTCCGGTGTCCGCCTATGTGGATAAGAAAATAACGGAGAATCTCATTACGGAACCCCTGCCGGGGTCCCGGGTTGTCAGCACCCAAAAGAATGACACCTTCGGTTTTACGGAAGTCAAGCTGGGCAACGGAGTAACCGTTATCCTGAAACCCACCACCTTCAAGAATGACGAGATTCTGATGGATTCCTATAATTACGGAGGCAGCTCTCTGGTGTCCGACGACAAGGCCTTTATGGCACGTATGACTCCTACGGTGATAACTCAAAGCGGTGTCGGACCGCTGAGTGCATCAGATCTGAATAAATATCTTTCCGGCAAGCAGGTTTCCGTATCCCCGAAAATAGGGGAACTAACCGAGGGGATCTCGGGCAACAGTACCCGGAAAGACTTTGAGACCCTGCTTAAACTCACCTATCTCTACTTTACCCAGCCCCGGAAAGACGAAGAAGCGTTCCGGGCTTTCCAGTCCAAACTATCCTCTCAGGTACGTTTCCTGCGGTCCAATCCGCAAATGGTGTTCATTGACACCCTCTACAAACTCTCGGCCAGCAACAATCCCCGCTATTTCCAGATCCCTTCCGTAAAACAGGTCAACGACCTTAACCTGGACGACATCCTGGCATTTTACA
>JANTHB010000129.1 GCA_024762655.1 Bacteroidales bacterium | reverse complement strand
TATGATAAAAAGATTTTCCTCCCGGAATTTTCCGATGCTTATTTTTTTGTACCGCCCGAACGTTTTTTCCTGCAACACTGTCCCAGAAACACACAATGGTCCTTTACCGACAAAACAAAGGAAGATTTCATAACACTTCCCTTTTTCTACCGGACATATATCAGCTCGGGCATTGATATCATTGAACCGGAAAAGGGATTATTTTATGCATCGGGGAAGATCCGTATAAAATTCAGGGTTAAAAATTTCCCGAAAAATGCAAATCTTTCATGCACCACGCAGGAGGGGGGGCCCTGGTCCACCGTTTATCCGGGCCGGAAAGCAGGAATAACCTCGTTTACCATTGCCGTAAAAGTACATAAGGACACTTATCTTACTGTTTTTATGAACAACCGCGCCATGGTCACCTATAAAATCCTCCTGCAATAATATTAATGCGGGCTACTTTACCATAAAATCCAGCAGTAACCGGTCGCCGATATAGGCTTGCAGACGGTCATTCTTTTTTACCGGACCCACGCCAGCCGGCGTACCGGTATATATCAGGTCTCCCGTACGCAGGGTGATAAATTGGGAAATGTAGGCAATGACTCTATCAAAGGAAAAGATAAGATCGGCCGTACTGCCCTGCTGTACTGTTTTCCCGTTAATATCGAGATGGAACAATACAGGATCAGGCAAATCATTTTTGGGCAAGAACGCTCCTATAGGAGCCGAGCCGTCAAAGGCTTTGGCAATCTCCCACGGGAGGCCTTTCTTCTTGCATTCCCGTTGCAGGTCGCGGGCTGTAAAATCAATGCCTATGCCTATCTCTCCATAATACTGGTGGGCATATTTCTCATCGATATGTTTGCCCAAACGGGATATCTTTAGCACCAGCTCCACTTCGTGATGCACTTCAGAAGAAAAAGGAGGCAGAAAGAAAGGCTTATTATTTTTCAGAATGGCCGAATCGGGCTTCATAAAAAATACCGGCTTATCCGGCACCTCATTATTCAACTCTCTGGCGTGTTCAACATAATTTCTTCCGATACAAATAATCTTCATTTTCCGGTTATTTTATTTTCCGAATTCCTTTAATCTTATTCTGGTAAGCACCTTTTTGGTATCCTCCTGAAAGTCCCCATTCATCATCCAATTATAATAAGATGGTTCCTCCCTTAAGACATCCGCTACTTTTTTCCCTTTATGTTTTCCGAAATTAAAAACCTCATCTCCCTTTTCGTTATACACGATCCTCCCGGCAAAGTCAACATTTCGGGTTTGGGAAGTAAAGGTGGACAGGAAATCGACATCATTCTTCAGATCGTCATACCGGTCAAGCTGAGCTTTCAGTATCTCATAGGTTGCTTCGGTATCAGCTTCTGCCGTATGGGCATTTTTCATTTCCTGATCCAGGTAAAATTTATAGGCAGCCGAGAGGGTACGCTGTTCTTTTTTAAAGAATACCACCTGAACATCAACAACTTTCCGGTCTTTCAGATCGATATCCACTCCGGCCCGGGCAAATTCCTGGGCCAGCAGGGGAACGTCAAAGCGGTTACAGTTATAACCGGCCAGGTCACAGGGCCTGAGAAAATCGGCAAGATTTTTAGCTATGCTTGAAAAAGTAGGTGCATCCTGAACATCTTCATCCCGTATACCATGAACAGCCGTGGCTTTCGGGTCTATCGGCATTTCGGGATTGATAAACATATGCAGACTGTCTCTCTTACCACCCGGATCAATCTTCAGCACGGCAATTTCCACAATCCTGTCTTTATTCACATCCAGTCCTGTGGTTTCAAGATCAAAAAAAGCAATAGGTCTTTTCAGGTTCAGTTCCATGGGGTAATAGGTTATCTATATCCTGGCCATGTGCTTCAGGACCAGGTAAAACAAGGTTCCGTAAATTACCGTTGGTTAACTCGCCCCCCCGATCATCATGGGCATCAGGAGCATAAGCAGGTCATCCTCTTCCGATTCCTGTTCAGCAGGCAGGATAATGCCGGCTCGGGTAGGATCGGCCAGCTCAAACACAACTTCCTCTCCCGGAAGATTAGTCAGTATCTCCATAAGGAAAGTGGATTTGAACCCGATCTCCATATCATCCCCTTCGTATTGGCAATTCAGCCATTCGCTGGCGGAAACGGAGAAATCCAGATCCTGGGCTGACAAGGTCAGTTGGTTCCCGGCAATTCCCAGCCTCACCAGGTTACTGGCCTGATTAGAGAACACGGAAACCCGTTTCAATGCGTTGAGTAAAGCTTCCCTGTCCACACGCAGTTTATTGGGATTATTCTGTGGGATCACCGAATTATAGCTCGGGTAGCTCCCTTCCACCAGACGACAGATCAGCTTATGGTCGCTCATAACGAAAGCAGCATTCTTATCATCAAACTCCACCACCACCGTTGTTTCTTCCCTGGGTAAAATATTCTTCAGCAGGGAGGCCGGCTTCTTGGGTAAGATAAACGAACCGTCCTGGTTTGTACCGGTGCCTTTGCGAATATACCGCACCAACTTATGAGCATCACTGGCTACCATCGTGACCTGCTCGGGGTTCATATCAAAAAAGATCCCGTTCATGATCGGCCGCAGGTCATCATTGGCTGTAGCAAAAAGGGTTCTTGTAATCCCGTTGTACAAGACCACAGGGTCGATCTCCATTGTGGTTTTTACTTCCTCTTTGATTTCCGGAATCTGAGGATATTCAATGGCCCTTTGACCTACAATATTGTATTTTCCCTGTTCTGCCAGGATCTCCACCCCCAGGGTCTCCAGATTGATCTCAAAAGTGAGCGGTTCATCCGGAAATTCTTTCAGTGTGTCTGTAAGAAGACGTGCCGGAAGAGCAACACTGCCTCCTTCACCGGCATTCTCAATCTTCATCTGGGTAATCAGGGTGGTCTCCAGGTCTGAAGCCGTTATGGTAAGAAGATTATCCTCAAGCGTAAACAAAAAATCGTCCAGAATAGGCAATGAATTCTTCGAACTTATCACCCTGCTGACGGACTGCAGATGATTCAGCAGATCATGACTGGAAACAATAAATTTCATAGATGTATCAATTTTTATTTAGTCACATAGTTGGTTTGCAAATGCGGTATCAATAATACAAAAAAAAATATTATAATGCCAAGAATCCGCCAGGAAAGTTTGAACAGATTTTTCCCAGTATATCTTACGTTATATTCATTTCCGTTTGGCTCATCCTTTTGCCGTCTACCTTCTTTGTCCGCCGAAGCTCTGTGAGTACTGCAAAAGAATGCTCTTTAATCCTTCAGCCACTCCGGCACCCTTCCTCTTGCAGGTTTTTTCCCATAAAACAACGCATCCAGCGGTAAAGCCAGCTTGTGGATCAGCCACGAATGCCTGATCCCCCATCTGACCAAACGGTGAAAGGCATTATCCGGATGCGAATACGGACATACCGCGACACACCGGCCACAATCGGTCCCTACCGTAGTCCAGTAGGTATAGCAAGCTTCCTGTTTGATCTGCCAGCGTCTTACTCCGTCAATTTTTTCCGGAGCTCCTTCCGGGATAGCACCCGCCGGACAGTTTAATGCACATTTTTTACACCTGAAACAGAAATCCGTAAGGGAAGGATCCTCCTTCCTTTCATCAGGGATCAGTTCTGCATTGGTGGTTACCACCCCTATTCTGACACGGGGTCCCAACCGTGGGGTCATCAACAGTCCCATCCTGCCGATCTCTCCAAGTCCTGCATCCCGGGCTACGAGGGGACACACGACCTGGTAATGGGCATCTATGTGAGCCCGGGCATCATAGCCCAGAAACCTGAGATATTGCGCAATGACCACTGCGATCTTCCCTGCTTCGAAGTACTGGTGTGCCGACTCCATCACCGTAGCTCCCAATGGACCGGTATTAATCATCTCACGATCCATCTCCACCGTGAAGACAAAACCGAAACGATGTGCCGGTTCAATCTTCTCCCCGTAGTTATAAAGACGTCCCCCCGTATGATAGTAATGATAAGGCTGCATTACAGTTACCCCGCTGCTTATGGCTCCGAGTTTTTCCGCCCAATCTTTCAAAAACCGGGTTATTCTGGCGGGAGATATTTTCTCCCGCACTTCAGCCACAGGACCGGTAATTCCGGAAGAGATCTCTTCCACCGCCTGGAAAAAAGCATCTGCAGCCGGGAAGGTAAGAGGATCAAAATATACCGCACGGCGATTCAGCAAACCGGGCTTTTTTCGAAAGAGGTCATCCGCTGCCTTATGTTCCGGATGACGCTTATAATATTCATCATACCTGCTCGTTCCCGGTTCTAATAAGCGCCGGGAAAACATCACATCACGTTCATCCACCCTTCCGCCAGGCAGAGGGTCCGTGATATCTCTTCTGATGTGGGGAGGGATAAAAAAAAGTGCCAATAAAACAAATAAAATGATCACCGTCAGATACGGCACAACAGGCTGATGGATATAACCCGAAAGAAACACCACCCCCCCGAAAACAATACCCGCAACCAGAGAAATCCATGCAGCTCTCTTTTCCTTCTCCATTAAAGATAAAGCGGATACCCACAGGAAAACCAATAAAAGAACGCCTGCAATAATCTGAGAAATTATCTGATTGCTGACAGTAAACACAAACCCGGACAACAAAGATTTAGAAAAAAAGCCAGGATATCGGCTAAAAATTATATTGTTACACTTCCGTTACCGAATGATCTATTCCGAGCCGGATTCTTCTTTTTTCTTCTTTGTTGCAGTTGATTTTTTAGTTTTCGTGGCGGTAGGTTTTGATGTGGCTTTCGCATCGTCCGTTGTGGCCACTTTCTTTTTGGCGGAAGTAGTGGTAGTCTTTTTCTTAGTTGTCTTTGCAGTTTTTGCAGTTGTTTCAGCCTTGGCGGAAGCTGCTTTCCGGGTAGTTGTGGATTTCTTGGCTGCAGGCTTTTTCTTACTTTCCGCAGAAGCTTTGGCCTTGGCAACCGGTTTTTCTTCAGCTACGGGTTCCTGTACCTGCGCCTTCTCTTCGGTTTCAACCTTCGCTCCTGTCACAACAACCGGATTTTCTTTTCTGTTATTCCTGGGGCGACGCACACCATAGGTGCCTCTGTAAAGTTTACCCCTCCTGGTTTTAATGTCTCCTTTTCCCATATTGGCTTAATATTAAGATAAAA
>JANTHB010000128.1 GCA_024762655.1 Bacteroidales bacterium | reverse complement strand
ACACCCTCAAGCATGCCTTTACATCTCTAAGTGTGCCCTTACACCCTCAAGCATGCCTTTACATCTCTAAGTGTGCCCTTACACCCTCAAGCGTGCCCTTATACCTCCTTCCCTGAGAAGGGGAGGGATCGGTATGACCTGTACTAAAATAAAAAGTTCAGTCCGATATAGACTCCGGAAGTTCCGTCCTGTTCATTCAAAGCCCTCCCGTAATCACATGCGATGATGAAGTTCTCATTCATGGCAATATGCAGTCCCAGCCCCACGCTGTTATGGAGTTTTTCCTTTTTCCCGGAAAAATAATCGGAGATTTCCTCATCCGGGCCGGGGAAAACATGACTGATATCCACCGGAACTTTCTGAACCACCATACCCCAGTCCCAGAAAGAACTGAGGGCAAAATACCAGTTTTGGTTGATAAACCGGGTACGGATAAATTTCCAGCGGAATTCGGCATTACCATAAATAATCCCTTTGCCTACAACTCGGTCACGGAGAATCCCCCGCAGGGTTTTTGAACCGCCCAGTCCTTCCGAATAGGCCCCTTTCATGAAAGAGGTCATGACCAGGGGGTAGGAGTAAAAGGGTGCTTTTCCGTAGAGCATACCCTGGTAGGCAGCCCGGTAAGCAAAAGAGAGCTTATCTTTTATCAGGGTGAAGTACTGCCGGTGGATAAGGGCGAATTTGGCATGTCCGTAATCGCCGTTTCCCAGGAAAGACGGTGCAAACTGGATAGTAGCCTCCGTCCACATGCCTTTCATCGGGTTCGGTTCGTTATCCCGGCTGTCATAGGTGATACCGCCTTTCAGGTAGTTAACCCATCCTCCGTCTTTTTCGTCGGGTTTGATAAGGCCCCAGTCTACATATTTATCATACAGTCCTTGTATATCCGGAAGTTGTTTCTCCGGGGCTTTCCCCTTGTTCAGCCTGTCGATATCCACGGGGCCGGTCTTGAAGTGATATACGGCAAAACCTGCTACCCACCCGAAATCTGTGGATCCGAACTTCTGTTGCAGATCCACCTTGATCCGTAACATCTTCCGGCCATAGGCATAAAACACGCGCGAACGGTAGTCCATGGTGTCACTGTCGTTCACCCAACCCGGGTTGTACACCGTTTCATACCCGTTAAAACCAAAAAAATTCTGTTTCTGGTCGGTCAGGTAGCTTAAATCCAGCGTGGTCCGTATGCCTTTCAGCAAACGATCCGAGTCATAGAAAAAACGATTGATCCCGCTGCCTTTGGTGAAACGGGAGATCTCAAAATAGAGGGAATGATCGTAACGGGGATACCTGCTCCCGTTTCCATAATTGTATAAATTGATCAGGCCTCCGTATTGAAATCCCAGATCCGAATCGAAGGTGATGGTGGGAAGTGCTCCGAAATTCCAGCCGGTCTTGATGTTTTCACCGGCAGCAGAGGTTTCGTTTCCGGATTTCTTTTCTGACTGACTATAAGCGGAAAACCCTGTAAGGAGCAGAAACGCGAGGGAAAAGATGATTTGTCGCATGGATGTAAGGTTTTTGTGCGTTAGGATTGAATGCAAATGTTGGAAAAATCCCAGAATTATCAAAAAAATGTTTTTTGCCGGGAAAGGCAGTTTTCTTATTTTAGCAAATAAATAAAGGGAAAGATGCTTATAAAAAACATAAAACAACTGCTGGTGACCGGATATGAAGGACAACAAAAGGTTTCCGGGGAGGATATGTCCCGTTTATCATTTTTGGAGGATGCCTGGTTGCGGATAAAGGATGGTAAAATAGAGGGTTACGGAAAAATGGGGGACCGGGAGGCCTCTGTGGCTGACGGTGAGGTGCTGGATGCTTCGGGGAGGGCCGTCATGCCGGCTTTTTGTGACTCTCACACCCACCTGGTATATGCCGGAAGCCGCGAGAAAGAATACCGGGATAAGGTGATGGGCTTGTCCTATGAAGAGATAGCCCGCCGGGGCGGAGGGATCCTGAATTCAGCCCGCCTGTTGCATGAGACTTCGGAGGAGGCATTGTATGACCAGTCCCTGCCCAGGATCGAAGAGATTATTTTGCAGGGTACCGGGGCCGTGGAGATAAAAAGCGGTTATGGACTGAATACGGAGGATGAACTGAAAATGCTGCGGGTCATTCGCCGTATTCGTGAGCACTCCCCGTTAACGGTTCGTGCTACCTTCCTCGGGGCCCACGCCTTCCCGGAGGAATACCGCAACGACCGGGAAGGGTATGTGAACATGATCATCCATGAGATGATCCCCCGTGTTGCGGGAGAGGAGCTGGCTGATTTTATCGACGTATTCTGTGACCGGGGGTTTTTTACACCGGAACAGACCGACCGGATCCTGCTGGCAGGGATGAAATACGGGTTGCGGGCCAAAATCCATGCCAATGAACTGGATTTCTCGGGAGGCGTACAGACAGGGGTGAAGTATGATGCCCTTTCCGTGGATCACCTGGAGTATGTCGACCGCGAGGAGATAAAGCTGCTGAAAGATTCGGAGACCATGCCTGCCGTCCTGCCCGGGGCTTCTTTTTTTCTGAGACTGAAGGATGCGCCCGCCCGGAAAATGATCGATGCGGGCTTGCCGCTGGCCCTGGCTTCTGATTTTAACCCGGGCTCCTCTCCCTCGGGGAATATGTTCCTGATGATGTCCCTCGGCATGATCCGGCTCAGACTCCTGCCCGAAGAGGTGATCCATGCCGCTACCCTCAATGGGGCTTATGCCATGGGAGTCGCAGATGAGCTGGGGAGTATCACCGTAGGAAAAAAAGCCAACCTGATTATCACCAGGCCTTTGCCAGGATATGAGTTTCTGCCCTATGCCTATGGGAGTGATAAGGTGGAAAAGATGATTTTGGAGGGAAAGATAATTAAGTAGAAATTAGTGGGCTGCGCCCACGAAATAGAGTTGAAATTAAGTAGAAATTAGTGAGCTTCGCTCACGAAATTAGGTGGAAATTAGTAGCCTGCGGCTACGTAATTAGGAGGAAAATAAGTGGAAATTAGTGGGCTTCGCCCACGAAATTAGGGGGATATCAGGTAGATATTAAGTGGAATTAAAAATTGATTGGTTATGAAACTGGAAGACTTGGAAGTTTACATGCTTTCTATGGATATTGGAGAAAAAGTTTGGTCCATAGTGATAAAATGGGATGATTTTTCCAGGAATACGGTGGGGAGACAATTGGTCAAAGCAGTGGATTCTGTAGCGGCGAACCTGAGTGAGGGGTTCGGACGATATCATTACAGAGAAAAGAAACATTTTAGTTACTATTCAAGAGGATCACTTTATGAAACCCGTACATGGTTGGTAAAAGCACATAACAGAGATTTACTGAACCATGATGATTTTAAATTATTTATGAAGGATATTAATATTATAGGTGTAAAATTAAACAACTATATAAAAGCAACGCGCAGTAATGAAGTCCAAGAAGATTCCGAAGAATATAGTTTATGATAATATTTAACAATTTAATTTCGCAATCGTAGGTTGTAAATTACGCGAGCGTAAGCGAGCTAATTTCTATTAATTTCGTTCCGAGCATAGCGAGGAACTAATTACACGAACGCAGTGAGTAAATTTCTATTAATTTCGCAACCGCAGGTTGCAAATTACGTTCTGAGCGAAGCGAAGAACTAATTACACGAACGCAGTGAGTAAATTTCTATTAATTTCGCGAACAAAGTGAGCAAATGTCTATATAGGTAGAATTTAATAATCTAATGAAGATATAAAATGTCGCAACAAAAAATCATCGAATGTGTCCCCAACTTCAGTGAAGGAAGGGATATGAACAAAATAAAGCAGATCACCTCGGAAATTGAACAGGTGGAAGGAGTACGCTTGCTGGATGTGGACCCGGGAAAGGCTACGAACAGGACTGTAGTAACTTTTGCGGGAGATCCCGATGCTGTGACAGAGGCGGCTTTCAGGGCTGTGAAAAAAGCAGCCGAAGTACTGGATATGCGCTCGCATCATGGTGAGCATCCCCGTATGGGGGCCACGGACGTATGTCCTCTGGTGCCGGTGGCCAACATTACCATGGAGGAAACCGTCGAATATGCCAGAAAACTGGCCAAAAGGATCGGGGAGGAACTGAAGATCCCGGTTTATTGTTACGAGTATGCTGCCTTTACCGAAGAACGGCGTAATCTGGCAGTGGTGCGGGCAGGTGAATATGAAGGATTGAAAGAGAAACTGTCCGATCCGCGCTGGAAGCCCGATTTCGGTCCGGCCGTTTTTCACCCCCGGGCAGGTGCCACCGCCGTGGGCGCCCGCGATTTTCTTGTGGCTTACAATATTAATTTAAATACCACCTCTACCCGGCGGGCCAATGCGGTAGCTTTTGATGTGCGGGAACGTGGCCGTGTGAAGAGGGAAGGGGATCCTGTCACTGGGAAGATTGTCAGAGACAAGGAAGGAAACCCTGTGATGATCCCGGGAAGTCTGAAAAGCGTGAAAGCGATAGGCTGGTATATTGAAGAATACGGCATAGCCCAGATCTCCATGAATCTGACCAACCTGTCCGTGACGCCCCTGCATATCGCTTTTGACGAGGTGTGCCGCAGAGCGGAAACCCGTGGCTTGCGGGTCACAGGATCGGAACTGGTGGGATTGGTGCCCCTGAAAGTAATGCTCGAAGCGGGGAAGTATTTCCTGAGAAAACAAAAACGCTCGCTCGGGGTAGCCGACGGCGAACTGATACGTATCGCTGTGAAAACGCTTGGTCTAAACGAATTGTATCCGTTTAGACCGGAGGAAAAGATCATTGAATATGTGTTGGCGGGAAAACCGGGAAACAGACTCGTAGACAAAACCCTGGAAGGTTTTATGAATGAAACGGCTTCCGAATCGCCCGCCCCCGGTGGCGGTTCCGTGGCGGCATATATCGGAGCCCTGGGAACAGCCCTGGGGACGATGGTGGCCAACCTCTCAAGCCATAAGCGCGGCTGGGATGACCGCTGGGAAGAGTTTTCCGCATGGGCGGAAAAAGGAAAGGAAATACAGAACCGGTTGCTAAAACTTGTAGATGAAGATACCGCTGCATTTAACAGGATCATGGAAGCCTACGGGATGCCTAAAAAGAGTGATGAAGAGAAAGAAAAACGGTCCCGGGCCATCAAAGAAGCTACTTTACATGCGATGCACATTCCTTACCGGGTGATGGAAACGGCTTATAGTGCCCTGGAAGTGATAGGAGCCATGGCGGAAACCGGAAACCCGAACTCCGTCTCCGATGCGGGGGTAGGGGTCCTGGCTATCCGCGCGGCAGTGGAAGGCGCTTACATGAACGTTCGGATCAATGCCTCGGGGGTGAAAGACGATCCGGATGTCAAAAGATTGCTGGAAAAAGGAGAGGCTATTCTGAAGGAGACACAATACGCCGGTGGAAAAATAGTGGAAAAGGTATTTGAGAGGCTGAAATGACAATGTTGATAGGTTTTTTGTTCGCTCAAATTACATGTTTTTACTAAAAAACGGTGATTCTTACAAGAGAAACGCAACTGGATTGACTAAAAAATCATCTTTAATAGGGTTTGATTCGAGGTTA
>JANTHB010000127.1 GCA_024762655.1 Bacteroidales bacterium | reverse complement strand
TGGTGCTGATGGGTTTTAACCCCCAGTTCAGAGCTTCTACACAGGCATCCTATAAACTTCTTTTCAATGCCTTGCTGCTTCCTCCTTTAAAATAAAAATCCAGGATATTCATCTATGGTGAATATTTTATAAGATTACAACAACTTTTATCAGGTCTGATATCCGGATATTTTATATTTTTGGCAAAATTTAAATTTTATGAAACAAACATGTGATTATACCATCGGGCAAACCACTTTTCTGGTTACGTTACGGACATTGATCGGTTGGCATTTCCTGTATGAGGGAATGGTGAAGCTCACCAATCCCGACTGGTCATCTGCTGGGTATTTGCTGGACTCCAGAGGTTTTATGAGCGGATTTTTCCATTCATTGACCTATAAAGCTTCCGTACTGCATACCGTTGATTTTTTAAATGAATGGGGACTGATCCTGATTGGTCTGGGATTGATACTGGGTTTATTTACCCGGTTTTCCACTTTTGCCGGTATTCTGTTACTGGCCTTGTATTACCTGTCACATCCGCCCTTCCCGGGATTTACTTTTTCGGTCCCTTCCGAGGGGAGTTACCTGATTGTCAACAAGACGCTGATTGAATTGGCCGCTTTGTTGGTTTTATATGTATTTCCCACCCGCATTGGTCTGGATGCGGTTTTTCAGGTATGGTGGAAATCTCGTAAACGTGCCGTTAAATAAATAAAGATATGGAAGAGAAAGCTAAAAACATGAATAGGGGGGAAGAGCAAAAAAAAGAAACTCCCCGGGCAGAAGAACCGACAAACTCGGATAAAAAGGTAAATCGCAGAGCTGTTTTGAAAGGGCTGGCTACCGTGCCGGTGCTGGGAGTATTTGCCTGGGGGTATTATAAGAAACGCCACATGGACAGGGTGTTGAAGCAGGTGATCCGGGATGAACTGGGGATGGAGTATGCCCCACCGATAATGTCTACGGCGCCTGCTTCCGGCAGACAACTGCGTCTGGGGGTGATCGGCTATGGCCACCGGGGGCCTCAACTGATGAAAGCTGCGGGCTTTGTGCATCCTTCCTGGATAGACAGTGCACGCTCAGCTGCTGAGAAAAATCCCATGGATAAGCGGTATCAGGAATTTATGGAGCAGGATGACCTGAATATTGTGATCAATGGTATCTGTGATGTATTTGACATTCATGCCGGAGAGCAAATGGCGGCTGCCGCCAACCTGAAACGCCAGGGTAGTGAAGGAAAACCCGCTTATCCTGTTAAGAGATACCGCACGTATAAAGAATTGATGGCTGCCGACGATATTGATGCCGTGATCATCGCTGCGCCCGATCACTGGCATGCTCCGATGACCATTGAAGCTGCCCGGAACGGAAAACATGTATATTGTGAGAAGCCGATGACCTGGACCGTGCCGGAAACTTTTATGGTCAGGGAGGAAGTGAAGAAAAGCGGAATCGTATTTCAACTGGGGCACCAGGGCCGGCAGACGGAAAGCTATATCAAAGCCAAGGAGGCCGTGGAGAAAAACCTGCTGGGGAAGATCAACCTGATTGAGGTTACTACCAATAGAAACAGTCCCAACGGTGCCTGGGTTTATGCCATCCATCCCAAAGCTTCTCCTAAAAATATCGATTGGAAACAGTTTATCGGCCAGGCCCCCTGGCATGATTTTGACCTGAAGAGATTTTTCCGCTGGCGGTGCTGGTGGGATTACAGCACCGGCCTTTCCGGAGACCTGTTTACCCATGAGTATGATGCCATGAACCAGATCCTTGGTCTGGGCATTCCACAGTATGCCAGCGGTTCGGGAGGGATATACTATTACAAAGACGGTCGTACCGTGCCCGATGTGCAACAAGAGGTTTTTGAATATCCCGACCGTAACCTCAGCCTCCTTTACAGTGCTACCCTTGCCAGTGACAAAGACAGAGGAAAAGTGGTTATGGGTCATGATGGCTGGATGGAAGTGGGCGGTACCCTGAATGTCTATGCCGACCGTGAGTCGGACAGATACAGAGATTTGATAAAGAGTGGAAAGATAGATCCTTCTTTACCTATTTATTCCTATTCTCCCGGCAGGAAGAATCTGGATGCCGTCACTACGGCCACGGAGAAATATTTTGCCGGCCGAGGGCTTTTATATACATACCGTGGGGGCAAAAGGGTGGATACCACCCACCTTCATATCCAGGAATGGCTGGAAGCTATCCGCAAAGGGACGCAACCCAGTTGCAATATTAACAGAGGCTTCGAGGAAGCCATCACCAACCATATGGGGGTGATGGCCCTGCGCGAGGGGAGACGGGTGGAGTGGGACCCTGATAAGGAAGTCATTATATAAAAAAATCCCGGCACGCCGGGATTTTTTTTATTATCATCATTTTTTAGACGGCAGGTCCTGCTTTCAGAACATCTTGAGACACATGCTTTTCATATTCCCTGAAATTTTCCCTGAACAAACGGGCCAGTTTCCGGGCCTGCTCATCGTACGCTTTTTTGTCCTGCCAGGTGTTTTTTGGCATCAAAATCTCCGAAGGGACGCCGGGACAGGAAGCAGGCACTGACAGCCCGAAAACCGGATCTTTCTGGTAATTTACCTGATCCAGTTTTCCTTCCAGAGCGCTGTTCAGCAGGGTGCGGGTATATTTGATGGAGATGCGTTTTCCTACGCCAAAAGGTCCTCCGATCCATCCGGTATTAACCAGCCATACGGCGGCATGGTGGTGATTGATTTTGTCGCCCAGCAATTCTGCATAGACCGTCGGATGTTGTGGCATAAAAGGTGCTCCGAAGCAACTGCTGAAGGTTGCTTCGGGCTCTGTAATCCCTCGCTCGGTACCGGCCACTTTGGCGGTGTATCCCAACAGAAACTGGTACATCGCCTGCTCTGGTGTCAGACGTGAGATGGGAGGCAACACCCCGAAAGCATCTGCCGTCAGAAAAATCACGTTCTTCGGATGTCCGCCCATTCCTTCCGGTACGATATGTTCAAGATGCGTGATGGGATAGGAAGCTCTTGTGTTTTCCGTTAAGGAAGCGTCGTCGAGATCTACGCGGCGTGTATAGGGATCGATGGCCACATTTTCAAGAATGGTGCCAAAGCGCCTGGTAGTTTCATATATTTCAGGCTCTGCTTCAGGGGATAACCGGATTACCTTGGCATAACATCCCCCCTCAAAATTAAATACTCCCTGTTCACTCCAGCCGTGTTCATCATCTCCGATAAGCCGGCGATTCGGATCGGCCGACAGGGTGGTCTTACCGGTACCGGAAAGACCGAAAAACAAGGCAGTGTCACCCTTTACTCCTACGTTGGCACTGCAATGCATCGGAAGAACATCTTCAAATGGAAGGACAAAGTTCATCAGGGTGAAAGCCGACTTTTTGATCTCCCCGGCGTAGCTGGTCCCTCCGATCAAGACCATCTTTTTTGCCAGATGTAAAAGGATAAAGGCTTCGGAGTTGGTCCCGTCAATTTCGGGGATGGCTTTAAACCCCGGTAATACAACAATGGTGTATTCAGGAACATGATTTTTCAACTCATCGAAATCCAGGATACGGTTGAACATGTTTCTGGCAAAAAGGGATTGCCAGGCATATTCGGTGATGATACGCAGGGGGATTTTATACTTCGGATCGGCACCGATATGGTTATCCTGGATAAAAACATCTTTTCCCTGGAGGTAGGCCTGCATTCTGTGCCACAGGTCCTCGAATTTTTCCGGATCAAAAGGCCGGTTTACTTTCCCCCAGGAAATATTCTTTTCCGTAGAAGGTTCTTTTACAATGAATTTATCATTGGGTGACCGGCCGGTGTACGCGCCGGTGCGGACCACCACCGGACCCATATGGGAGAGCAGCCCTTCCCTGCGTTGAATGATTTCTTCATATAACTTGGCCGTGGTAGGATTCCAGTATACCTGATTCAGGTTTTTTAACTTCAGATAATCCAGACCGTATTGTCCGTCAATGTTGTTGATCTCTCTTCGTCTTGTTTTATTTTCCTCTGACATAATTTATAAATTAATTTGATGATTGAATACTTTCTATCTGTTTATTCAAACGGGATCCATTTTTGTGTACTCGCAGAAGACTCCACCACCTTCTCTAAAAATTTCATACCCTGTATACCTTCATAAACAGTAGGGAAGTCATAATGGTTTACAGGGATTTTTTTCCCGTTTTTCCGGTCCAGGACGGCCTCTTCAAAGTTTCTGTACACGTTGGCAAAAGCCTCGATAAATCCTTCGGGGTGGCCTGCGGGCAGCCGGTTCCCTGCATTGATTTCAGTGATTCCCGCACCGGTACGGTAGACCTCCATGGGTTTATCCACCCACCGGATGATCAGCGTATTGGGTTCTTCCTGGTTCCATTCAAGTCCTCCTTTTTCGCCATATACACGGAGGGTTACGTTGTTTTCTTCTCCCGTAGCCACCTGGCTGACCAGGATGGCTCCGGCGACATCCTGGTCGTAGCGCAGCATCACGCTCCCGTCATCATCCATCTTGCGCGGTTTGATCAGGGTATTTAACTGGGCTGATATTTCCAGGATCTTCAGACCGGTGACATAGGAAATCAGGTTCTCCGCATGGGTGCCGATATCCCCCATGGTGGATGTTTTTCCGGTATATTCCGGATTGGTGCGCCATAAAGCCTGCTTGTTGCCGGCCCCTTCAGGATAGCTGGTGAGCCAGCCCTGCAGATAGGTTACGACCACCTTGTGAATCTTACCCAATGAGCCGCTACGGACCAACGACCGGGCCTTCTTGACCATCGGATAACCGGTATAAGTGTGCGTCAGAGCAAATAAGCGTTCGCTTTCTTCGCACAATCTTCCCAGTTGTTCGGCTTCTTCCAGAGTTCTGGTAAGCGGTTTGTCACAGATCACATGAAACCCGTTTTCCAATGCCAACCGTGCCGGATCATAATGCAGATGATTGGGGGTTACTATACTTACAAAATCCATACGCTCTTCCGGAGGAAGCTCTTTTTCTTTCCGGATCATGGTCTCATAATCCGGATAAATACGGTTTCTGTCCAGTCCCAACTGCAATCCGGATTCTACAGACCGGCCGGGATCACTGTTGAACGCTCCGCAGACCAGGCCGGCGAGGCCGTCCATTTCTGCCGCCATGCGGTGTACCGGCCCGATAAAAGAACCGATACCTCCTCCTATCATTCCGTATTTCAGTGGTTTAGGCATAATGTAGTCTTTTTTGATACTATCAGGCTAAGATAATTAATTTCCCTCAATTAGTTTTTTCCTTTTTTTATTTAAAAAAATAAATTATTTTTATTACTTCTAAAATCTAGGACTAATGTTCTTAAACCTAAATTATCAAAATACTTAAAAAATGAAAAAGAAAAAAGATTCATCCGGAATGTCCAGAAGACAGTTTCTTGGAAGGTCTGCCGTGGTTACGGCAGGGCTGACGGTGGTCCCGAGTCATGTGGTTAGCGGACTGGGACATAAACCTCCGTCGGACAAACTGAATATTGCCGGTATTGGTATCGGAGGGATGGGAAGAACCAACCTGAGGCATGCTTCTACCGAGAATATTGTTGCTTTGTGCGATGTGGACTGGAAATATGCTGCCAAGACATTTAAGGACTATCCGAAAGCCAAACGTTTTTACGACTGGCGTGAGATGTTTGACAAGATGGGAAAGTCCATAGACGCAGTGATGATTGCCACACCCGACCATACCCATGCTTTGACAGCAGCCCATGCCATTACCATGGGAAAACATGT
>JANTHB010000126.1 GCA_024762655.1 Bacteroidales bacterium | reverse complement strand
TATGCCACCACCCCTCATCTGGATAAGCTGGCCTCAGAAGGGGTTCTGTACACTCGTGCTTACGCCAATGCTCCGGTATGTGCGCCGGCCCGTTCCACGCTGATCACGGGGGTTTACGCTCCTTCCATGGGCACCCAGCATATGCGCAGCCACAATGCCATTCCGGACTTCATCCGTTTCTTTCCCCGCTATCTTAGAGAAGCCGGATATTACACAACCAACAGGCATAAAAAAGATTACAATGTCAGGAAGGATCAAAAGGCTGCATGGGACAATGATTTCTGGAGCTGGCATGACGCTTTTAAAGGCCGGATACCCGGTCAGCCTGTGTTTATGATGTATAATACCAGCCAGACGCACGAGCACCAGGTCTTCACCCGTACCTCTGCCCTGAACTATTTCAGGAAAACGCTGGAAGACTTTGCCGGAGAAAAAATGTCCGACACGGAATTCAAAGAGAAGATAAAAAATATCCATCACGACCCGGCCACCGTACCTCTCCCCCCCTATCAACCGGACACCGATAGCATTCGTAGTGACTGGGCCTGGTATTACGACTGTGTTCAGATGATGGACGAAGAGATGGGGATCGTCCTAGACTCGCTGAAAAGGACAGGGATGCTGGACAATTCCATTGTGTTTTATTTCAGTGACCACGGCGGCGTTCTGGGTCGCAGTAAACGCTTCGTATATGAAACAGGGACTCACGTGCCCTTTATGGTCTATTTCCCCAAAAAATACAAGTATCTGGCCCCCGGACCGGCCGGATCAAAAAACAACCGTCCGGTCAGCTTTGTGGATCTTGCTCCCACGGTCTTAAGCCTCGCAGGGATACCTGTTCCCGGTTACCTGCAGGGTCATGCTTTTCTGGGTTCTGAAAAGACCCCGGATCCTCAATATGTGTACAATTTCAGGGGAAGGATGGATGAACGCTATGATATGTGCCGCTCGGTAAAAGGCTTAAAATTTGATTATATCCGCAATTACATGCCTTACCGTATTTACGGTCAACACGTGTGGTACCTGTGGAAAGCCCCCAATATGCGCTCATGGGAAAGAATGTACCGGGAAGGGAAATGCAACGACATCCAGTCTGCTTTCTGGAGAACCAAACCCTCCGAAGAGTTGTATGATATCAATGCGGACCCATGGGAAGTTCATAATCTGGCCCGTGACCCGGCTTATAAAGACACACTGGCCTTATACCGGAGGGCATGCAATAAGTGGATGATAAATATCCGTGATGCCGGATTTATTCCTGAGGATATGATGATGCAACTGGCAGGGGATTCCACCATTTGGCAATATACCCATTCTCCCGCTTATCCTGTAAAAAAGATACTGGAACTGGCCAACAAAGCCATTTCCCGCAATCAGGACAACCAGGATCTCTTCCTGAAGGCTGCCGGAGATAAAAATCCTGTATTCAGGTACTGGGCCGTGAATGGGTTGTACATGTTACCCCTGAAGTCTGAAACCATTGTCAGAGCCCTGGAAAAATTGCTGGATGATCCTTACGGGAGTATCCGTGTTCTGGCTGCAGAAGCACTGATTGTCTCGGGCCACGACCGGCAGCAAGCCATCGCAGTATTGAAGAGAGCCCTGAAAGATACCGATGAATTTTTACGACTGGCCGCCATGAACACTCTTGATGCATTGGGTGAGACAGGAAAAGTCTGCGAGCCGGAGGTCAGGAGCATATGGGATAATCAACAGAAAACGACATTGGGTTATAACATCCGGTTGTCTGAATACCTGTTGCGGAAATGGGCCGGACAATAAGCGGGCTCAGGCGCTTTTAAGATTGCCGTTGCGTTTCTTTTTCCCCTTCACCCTCTCCAGAAACAGGGGCATGTTTTTTTTCGACCAGCGTTGAAGAAGGAGATGATCTATGGCCATAAGGGGATGATGGAGTACCATTCGAGGCCCGGAAAAACGCATGATCGCCCGGATGCGTTCCCGCATCGCAGGATTGTAACAATGGACGGGACACACGGTACAAACAGGTTTGTCTTCACCAAACATACAATGGTGGTATTTCATGGTAGCATAGGATAACACCTCAGCACAGGAATCACACAAATATCCGTCGGGATGGTGTTTCGCTTTACAATACATCCGGATCATAATCCTGACCGTCCTGATCTCCCGTTCTTTCCTCTTCCTCAAAAAAACCATTTCTCGATATCTTCGTTAATAATTTACCTGTATACTTTAATTGCAACCCCCTGCATCTCATTCCGAATCGCCTGTTCGGGATCTTTATTCGTCATTCCATATCTCCCAGGCCCGTTGCGCCTGTTGTTCCAGCATCTGCAATCCGTTTACCACCGTCGCTTTTCTCTCTTTTCCCAGTTTCATGAACAGGGTCTCTTCCGGATTATAAACCAGATCATACAAAAGATGTTCGGAAGTCAGAAAACGATAGGGTATATCAGGACATAGGTTTGTCTGCGGATACATCCCCAGCGGGGTAGTGTTGACAATAAGTTTGATTTTTTGCAGCATCTGGCCAGTCAGTTCATTGTACCGGATAGCCCGGTCGCCCCAGGGGTGCCGTGAGACAAACCACACCTCAATGCCGAGTTTCTTCAGAACATATTCTATGGCCTTGGCAGCACCGCCTGTCCCCAGAATCAGGGCAAAAGTGTGCCAGGGTTTCAGCAGAGGCCGTAAGGAGGTCTCAAAACCCCACACATCCGTATTGTACCCTGTAAGCCGGATTCCCCCGGTCCTCCTGATCTTAATGGTATTCACGGCTTGGATGACTTTTGCTTCCCCGGAAAGATCGTTAAGAAAAGGAATTACTTTTTCCTTGTAAGGGATGGTGACATTCAGACCTTCCAGCTCCGGCACCGAGCGTATCAACTCAGGAAACTCCCGGATATTTTCCAGGGGATAATTTTCATAAACCACATCCGTTATTCCTTCCCTGGAAAACTTATCTGTAAAGTAACGTTTTGAGAACGAATGGGACAGAGGATATCCGATGAGTCCGAATTTCCGCATGATCTCAGGGTTTATCTTTCTTGGCAGCAAACACTTCCAGCAGGACAATGGTTAACACCCCGGCCAGCATGATCCCCAGAGACCAGCACACCTCAGCATCCAGGTGATCCGGGATGAATTTCCGGTAAGCAATAATTCGCGTTCCCGCCTCATTGTACACGGAGGTTTGCCACGGCCATAATAAATTTAACGAACCGATGACAAAACCCGTAAGCAAAGCGATGGTAACATTCCGGTAATTTTTCAGGATCCAGGAAAGGAAACGGGAAAATCCGATCAGTCCGATCAGGGTGCCCACTGCCACCGGAATCAGGATCGCCCATTCAAAATTGTTGACCGCATCCACAAAGATCAGTTCATAATTCCCCATCAACACCAGCACAAACGATCCGGAAAGCCCGGGCAACATCATACTGCACACCGCCACAATCCCGCAAAGTAAAAGATACCAGGGATTATCGTTGGGAGTGGCAGGAGAAAACAATGAAATGCCCACCGCAATCAACACCCCCGTGATCATAGAAATAACGGCAGATACATTCCATTTTTCCACGGTTTTTCCCACAAAATAGACGGAAGCCAGGATTAGTCCGAAAAAGTAAGCCCATGTATAGACCGGATAATATTTAAATGTATAACCCAGGATCTTAGCCAGAACGATGATGCTGACAAGGATCCCCACAAAAACGGCTGTCAGGAACCAGAAATCGGTATATTTCAGAAAACCTTTCAGGTCTCCTTTCAGCAGAAGCCGGACCGACTTCACATCAAAAGAGCGGAAAGCATGAATAAATCGTTCATAGATCCCGGTGATCAGGGCAATAGTACCCCCCGAAACCCCCGGAATAATATTGCCAATACCCATGGCAACTCCTTTTAAAAATAAAACAATATATTCATGCCACTTCACGACTTCTCTTTTTGATTAATAATTTTTCCCCTTCTCCTGCCGTGGCAGGAAACAAAAGAAAGAAATGATCAATGAAACCGATTATTTCAGCACCATATCTTCGGGCAGGAAACGATAGAAAGTATCCCCCCGCAATCCGAGGCGGAGGGCTTCCAGGGATATCACCTCATGGGGGGCTATATTCCCCACATTCACATTTGCGCCGAGCAGTTTGATAAACCAGGCCTGTTGACCTTTGTTGGGCGCTTCCCAGATCACATTATTGATATCCACGTGTTCTATGATATCATCTATCAGGCTCCGGTTGGCGGAGCCGTCTTTGTGATACAGGCCGATGGTTCCGCTTTCGCGTGCTTCCCCGATCACTTTCCAGGAGCCTGCCTCCAGCTCCGACTTCATATACCCGACCCATACCGAATCGGGGATGGGTATATCCGAAGTTTTGGCTCCCACTTCAGACAGGACCGTCACCTGTTCGGATAATTTCCTGATGTATCCCAATTTTTCATCATGAGGTAAAATGATCGAGCCATCTGATACCTCAGCATATTCCATATCAAAAAGATCCAGGTATTTCCGGTATTCATCAAAAGCTCCGCGGATCACAAAAGCCTCGAACATGGTCCCTCCGAAATAAACCTTAAAACCGGCATCCCGGTAGATTTTCAGTTTTTCCTTAAGGTTGGGGGTGATCAGAGAAGTTCCGAAACCCAGTTTCAGCAGGTCGATATAATCGCCTGCCACCTGTACCATATCTTCCGCTTCACGCAAAGACAAACCTTTATCCATGACCATTGTCAGGCCACTCTCGCGAGGTTTTCCGGTACGTCCGGGCAGATGGGAAAGTTGATAATTCATGTTATTCTGTTTTTAATTGTTGTATATATTCCTGAGCCTCAGGGGACTGTAAGACTTCCGGGAATTTTTCCAGAAACCATTTAAGCTTCCCCGGATCGTAGGACCAGGCCCTGAGAAAACTTTCTTCTCCTTCCGCATATCTGCCCTCCTGAAAACGGATTATTCCCTGCAGATAATACAACTCAGCCGAATCAGGAAGATGTTTAAGGGCTCTTTTCAGGGTCACCCCGAATTCTCTTTTTCCAGGAAGATTATACAGTAACAGAAGGTATTCCAGCCAGTAAGAAACATTATCCGGGACCAGAGCGGTAAGGGTATCCATCACCTCGATCTGTTGGCGCAGCGCTCCGGTATGTTCATAAATATGATACAGCAAATACCAGAATTCATCATCTTCCTGGTCCCGTTCCAGGGCTTTCCTGCAAAATATCTCAGCCTCTTCCCATTTCTCCCGCAAGCCGTAAACTTCTGCGATCAGAAAATAAGGCAACGGATTATCCGGGCTTTCCTCTGCAGCCATTTTATACCAGGTGAGTGCCCGGCTGTACTCCCCGTTTTCGCGGTAGCAGGTACCCAGGTTGATCATTCCTTCCACATCGTGCGGTGACTTTGAGACGTAGATCCGGTATTCTTCTTCCGCCTCCCGAAAACGGCCCATATGCATCAGGGTACGTCCTTTGTAGAACAACCCTTCCGGATTGTATTCCTGCACCGCCAGCAGATATTCAAATGCATCCAGCGCTTCCTCATACTTTTCCAGCTTGAGGTATAACTGTCCCAGGTTCCCCCAGGCCGTCACGTCGAAAGGTTCTTCTTCCAGAAATTTCCGGTATGCCGAAAGAGCTTCATCATACTTTCCCTGTTGCTGATAGAGAAACCCCATATCAAACAATACCGATACGTCTTCCGGATTCATCTCATAAGCCCTGATCATATACTCGAGAGCCGATTCATACATTCCGGCTATTTCCAGTTCATTGCCGATCTGAAAAGCAATATCGCCCGCCATCTCATCCCCCAATCCGAGGGAGGTATCAAAAT
>JANTHB010000125.1 GCA_024762655.1 Bacteroidales bacterium | reverse complement strand
GCCGTATGAAATCATTCTACAGGGAAAGGAGGCAACAATGTTGCATGGCCGTTTCCGGTTTGCACTTTACTGGCCCGGCCTGACCATGAAGACGTTTACAAAAATCATGAGCTCGCCCGGTGATGTGGAGGATATGCTCAAAACCCTGACGGAATAACTTTTCTTACGAAAGATCCCTGTCCTGATAATAAAGCCTGTATAAGGATAAACGTATAAATTGTTTTATCTTTAACAGGTTTTTTTGTTTTTTACTCTATCCTGAGGGATAAAAGTTCCTGGATTTTCCGTTCCCGGGAGCCGGAATGATGTCATAATGCTTTCTTGGAGTGAAATCCATGAAATAAAAAAATTACCATGAAGAAGCTGTTTGTATTTTCCCTTATGTGGTTTGTTTTTACTGGTGTTTCTTTCTCTCAGCATTTTGGTTTGAAAGGGGGACTGGACCTGTTGAATGTGAAATATGTTTACCAGGGGGAAGATGAAAAAGCAAACGTTCAGATGGGTTTTCATCTGGGCATGGCAGCAGAAATAAATTTATCCCGGAACATTGCATTAGGATCCGGCTTGATCTTTGCAGAAAAAGGCTTTAAGGAGGATTACCAACTTTCGGGAAAAGATAAAACCACCTTTTTTTATCTCGAAATGCCTCTTTTACTGATATTAAAAGGTCAGCTTTTACAGCAGGGAATTTATTTATTTGGGGGCACGTATTTCGATTACGGATTATTTACCAACCTTACAGGATCTGGCTTTGTGATAGATAAGGGTTTTGGAGGCCTGCCCCAGCAATATCAGAAATTTGACATGGGGCTTAAAATCGGTGGAGGCATTACCCTGAATGTCTTTCGTATAGGATTGGAATATAGCCATGGATGGAGCGATATACGCAATGCAGATGATACTTCGGTAAAAAACAGGGTGCTGGGGATAAATGTCATCTATTTTCTATAAAATTGTAATTTGTGATATTGAAACCGGACGGAAAAACTTTTTCCGAAAGTTCATTATATTAAAAGGGAAGGGCTTTAATCAAAAGAATTTCCCGGGGCAACCCGTCCGAACGGCTTCGTCCGGGCGGACCCGTCCGACTGGCGTCAGCCCCGGGGATTGTTCGTTTTAAGAAATTTTTTTATTAAGCAAATGGAAAAATGATTATTATTCCTTTACTTCACCCAAAAATTACAACCTTAAAATCATCTGGTTATGAGTAAACTTATTATGTTCCTTTTTCTCGTGCTCAGCATTCCTGCATTTTCAAAGAGTTATTATGTGGACAGCAGCGCTGCCGGCACCCATGACGGCAGCAGTTGGGTCAATGCCTTTGACAGCCTTCATAAGGCGCTGGATATTGCCATAGACGGTGACTCGATCCTTGTGGCCGAAGGGGTTTACAAACCGCCTGCAGGTACCGACCGGACTGTGTGTTTTAATATCCCATCCGGGGTGAAACTGATAGGGGGATACATTTCCGGCGGAGACATCCGGGACTGGACCGGCCATCCAACGATTCTTTCGGGAGATATTGGCGTGGAAGGGGATCCTACGGATAATACCTATCATGTGATTACCTGTAATCAAACCAATCCTGCTACCCTGCTTGATGGCTTACAAATCACGGGAGGGTATGCCGACGGAACCGGAGAAGATGGTAACGGAGGAGGTATTTATGTGAAAACCAACAGTTCAAGATATTACGGGGTGACCATCATCCGGTGTCATGTTTATGGGAACTATGCCATCGCCGGTGGAGGAATACATATTTACCAGAAAGCGGAGATCTATTACAGTACCATTGAGAACAACCGGGCCGATTCCTATGGCGGAGGCCTGAATATTAGAAATGACGGCCGGGCCTACAATACTGTTATCCGTAACAATTATGCAGGACTGGGTGGAGGAGGCGTGAATATAAGCGGCTTCAATAGTGCGCCGGGACTTATTAACTGTATCATATCCAATAATGAAACCGCAGGGGAAGGTAGCGGTATCCTGCAAGGGGATTCCCGCGTGATCAACTGTACCATTGTGAATAACAAAGGAGGTCATGCCGTGAGACAGCAAACATATGGACGATTAAGCAATTCCATCGTATGGGGGAATGTTCCGTTTCAGTTTCTCAAAGCAAGTTCCGGTGTGATTAATAACTGTGCCATTGCCGATACGTCCCTTCACGATCCGGAGATAATAGTGATTGACAGCATGAACAGCGGATTGAATGATACCGTGAATTATGTTCGTTTCTCTTACCCTGCCGACTCGATAGGCAATGTCTCCACCACCGACGGCATGACAAACCTGAAACAGGCCTATTGGTACATCCTGCCCGGATCGGCTTGTATCAATAAAGGAGACAATAGCCTGTATCCTGATGTAGCCCCGGGCACTGATTATTTCGGCATTTCCAGGATTATCATGGATACCATCGATATCGGCAGCGCCGAGGCAAGGATAAATGCAAGTACCGACAGTGTGAAGATCAGGTATGATCACAATGATATGATCTTTTACGGAAATATTCTATTCTCCACCGAAGGGAACCAGACGGTCAGGGGATTTGACTGGGGCGAACAACCGGATATCCGGGAGCATACTATCGTGAACAATACCTATGGATTGCATGTGTTTTCAGATACGGTTGTGCCGTTACCTCCTCCCGGCATTTATTATTATCGTGCCTGGGGCAGATTGGGGACCACTGATTATCCCGCCGCTCCCAAACGTTTTTTCATATGTTCGCAGGATACCACAAAAGTTAACGCAGAGGTTTGTTTTGGAACAGCTTACAGGTTCCCGGACAATACAGTGATCGATGCAGTCACGGAAGATTCCTCCCACATAAGCCGGTTGGTGTCTGTGAACGGATGTGACAGCCTGGTGGCTACTTATGTGAGTGTGACGAAGGTAGATACTTCCGTTACCGTGGATGGTACCACATTAACCGCATCTTCGGAAAATGAAACCTTCCAGTGGGTGGATTGTGACAACGAATACCAGGCCATTGACGGGGCAACAGACCAAAGCTTTACCCCCGCACAAAACGGACATTATGCCGTGATCGTCAGTGTGGGTGCCTGTTCCGATACTTCCGCCTGCTTTGCCGTAACAACGGTGGGAATTGAAGAATATGCCCTGAAGGAGGCCTTTGAAGTGTTCCCGAATCCGGCAGGAGAAATGTTAACGGTCCGGAATGCAAAAAGTACCTTTTCCGGAAAAATTGAACTGTTAAATATAATCGGGAAGACGGTATGGGATAAGGAAGCAGAGAATGTTCATTCTGTGAGGATTCCGATGATAAGTCTCAAAACCGGTGTTTATTTTCTGAAGATAACAGGCAATAAAAAAACACTTGTATTCAAGGTTCTGAAAAAGTAAATCGGGGAGGAAGCTCGGTTATGAGCATGTCGGGGAAGAAAGTATTTCATATTCAAAAATTAAATCTCACAGATTACCGGCAAAGTCCGAAGATAAGACTGGCGGTGCAGTTATTCTTCCTGATCATCACCCTGTATACCGGCTGGCGGTTCATCCGTTTTGTGCATTTCCTGCAGCAGGGTGGAGCGGAGGTGTCGCGCCCGCCCGGCGTGGAAGCTTTCCTGCCCATCAGCTCGCTGATGAGCCTGAAGTACTGGATCCTTACCGGTGATTTCAACAGCATCCATCCGGCCGGTCTGGTTCTTTTCATCACATTCCTGGGAATGGCCTGGCTGCTGAAAAAGAGTTTCTGCTCGTGGGTGTGCCCGGTGGGACTGCTGTCGGAATACCTGTGGAAAGGCGGAGAGAAAATTTTCGGCAGGAATTTTGTTCTGCCGGCCTGGCTCGACTGGCCCCTGCGTAGTCTGAAATACCTGATCCTGATCTTTTTTGCCTGGGGGATTCTCTTCGGGATGAACTCCGCTGACCTGAAAGCTTTTCTCTACGGCGATTACAATAGGGTGGCAGACATAAAGATGCTGATGTTCTTTGCCCATATCTCGGCTTTCTCACTGGGCGTGATCCTGGTACTGGCATTGCTGTCGGTGTTTGTGAAGAATTTCTGGTGCCGTTATCTTTGTCCGTATGGAGCGTTGTTGGGCTTCTTCAGTATGTTCAGCCCGGCAAAGATTAGCCGCAATCCGGATACTTGTACCGCTTGCGGCCTCTGTACCGCGGCCTGTCCGGCAAACATCAAAGTACACGAAAAACGAAGAGTTAAAACAGACGAGTGCACAGCCTGCCTGACCTGTACCTCTGTGTGCCCCGAACCGGATACGTTATCACTCAGTCTGCCGGGAAAGAAGAAAAAGGCCCTCTCACCCGCCCGGGTGGCAGTCCTGATCCTGCTGATATTCTTTCTTTCTACGGGCATTGCGCGCCTCACCGGCCACTGGCAGAACAAGATCCCTGTACGGGAATACCAATATCGGATCAGACATATTAATGATCCGGTATACAAACATACGGGATGATCCGTATATCGTGATTCTGATCCGGATTTAGTTTATTTTTTCGATAAACGCTGCTAAATCGTCTTCTCCTTTTAACCCCAGCTTGACACGAAGACGATGACGGGCTCCTTTGATACTGTTCGGCGACAGGTTAAGTACCGTGGCTGCTTCTTTGATGTTCAATCTTAGTTTTATCAATGCTGCCAAACGAAAGTCGTTCTGGGTGAGTTCCGGATTAATAGTCTTGAGTTTCTGAAAAAAAGTTTTATTTACCTGTTCAAAATAAAGCCTGAAAAGTTTCCAGTCCTTCTCGGATTGTATGTTTCTTTGGATTTGATGTTTGAGGCTGTTTAGAAATTTGGGGAAAAGATCTGCATTCGTAGGAGCTTCCTTTAAGGATTGATGTAATGACTTCAGCATCCTGTTTTTTTGCATCATCATCAGGGCTTGTGAAGCCAGCTGCCTGTTTTGATAACGCAATTCCTCATCAACTTTTTCCTTCTCATTTCTTAATAATTCTTTTTCAAGTTTATTCCTTTTTTTCCGTTGAAAAATGCCATAGATGATAATGCCCAGAAAAGCAAGTAAAAATATAATGGCAAAAACCATAGCTGTTTTTAAATTCTTGTCAGCTTTTTGTTTTTCCTTCAGCTTTTCAATGTAAACCAGGTTTTTCTCGTTTTTATATTTTTCTTCCAGTCTTGCAATGGTGGTCCGGGTCTCTTTATTGTTTATCGAATCTTTCAACATATCGTATTTCTGGAAATGATTGATAGCCTCTGATAAGCGGTTTGTGCTTTTATTAACTTTGAACAACTCCAGATGAGCCTGCATCTGGCCGTTCAGATCATTTGTGTTTTCTGCAAAAGCCAGAGACTTGTGAAAAGCGTCAATACTCGCCCGGTATTTTTTCTGTTGTTCTTTTAACAGACCCAGACTATAATATAATTCAATCAGGGAATTGGGATCATATTGTTTAGCAAGACTTATTCCTTTGTTAAAATAGTATAAGGCCGAATCCGGTTGTCCCAGCCTGAATCCGTATAAATTTCCAATACTTTGGTAAAGCATGGGAATTGCGTTCAGCGTTTCGTGAGATTTATATTCTTTCAGTGCTTTTTTATAATAGAAATAGGCACTGTCGTACTGACCGAACTCTTTATAACATATTCCCAGGTTGCTATATAAAAAGCCCTTATTTCTATCCGGATGATTTTTATAAATAATGTCAATGGCTTTGTTATAATATTCCATCGCTTTAGGATAATCCTCCAGCTTCATATATAAATACCCCAGGTTGTTATATGCGGTTAAAAGACCTTTCCGGTCATTCTCGGACTCGTAAAACTTTATGGCTTTGTATAAAATTTTGGTGGATTTATTATACTGACCCGTTTCACCATAAATACCGGACAGAACATTATATGAATGCGCCAACCGTTCCGAATCATTTATTTCTTCCTGTAAACGGATTGTTTTTAATAAATAATTTTCAGCCTCAAAATATTTTCCCCTGTAAAAAGAACATAACCCGAGAGAGGTATATGCAGCCCCCTCAAAACCGGCATTGTGAGACTTAATAGCTTCTTTCTTTAATAATCCGGCATAATAAATACTGCTGTCCAGATTATTGTTAAGGTAGTAATCCGATAATTTTTCCAGGTTGTGAAGTTTTTCCAAACCTGCGCTCAGGGGAAGGACCTTTTTTAAACTATCAGCAGACGTGCTGGCGGGAAGAGGT
>JANTHB010000124.1 GCA_024762655.1 Bacteroidales bacterium | reverse complement strand
TGCCGGAGCTAAATCCGGGTCAAAAGCCATAGCGCGAAGATAGTGCAGCACATAATCTCCGTAACCATCTGTCAACCAGATATCATCTTTTGGATAATAATTTTCCCCATTTTTATTTACCATGTAGGTAGCCCAGTTTAATTGCAAAACCGCATGATGTAGATCTTTAGAATCTTTGTTCAGCGAAGCAAACATTATCTCAGCCGACGCCTGACGCGCGGTATGACTATTCCCTGGAACACGATAAGCTGTTTGCTCATTTATAACCGTTACCCCATATCTTTCCCACTCTTTATTCCCCAGGTATTGATATACCCAGGTAAAGATTTTTCTTACATCTTTTTTCCACTGTGGAAAGTATTCCGTATGATTCATGATAAATAAGGCAAATGTGACCGCATTAATCTGCGTATCACTCCATCCCGGAATATCTTCAAAAAACGGGCCCCATTTTTGATTTTGTAAAGGATATTTTTTCATCCAGGACAAAATTGCCTTAAATGCACGCTGGTAATCATTGACATTTCCTTCTTTTAATTCAATAAGTGAAAGAAAAAGATCCATCATCGGACCATAAAAAGTTGTATATGTTGAAAATCCTATGGTATCGTTCTGATAGTTTTTTAAAACCCCCGTTTCACCCGTAATTGAATTTACCTTAAAAGGCAGCGGAGAATGCTCTTCGTCTCCCTCTGAAGTATGCTCTGCCAAAGTATTGGCAATTGAAATGGCATATTCCAGATAATTTCGACAGTTTGTCATCTGGTACAATTTTACCAGTTGATAACCGAAATAACCGGCTTTGTCCGGTTGGGTATAGTTTGTTCCGAGAATCATATCTCCATCATAATACCCACTGTATGTCATTGTATTGTAAGGATATGGGATGTTTGGCCAAATTGCATTAGTAGGAGATAAGGAATGGGTGATGTAATAATCGGCAATAAATTTTATCGTTTCCTTTATATTTGGATTTCCAGTGTAAAGATAATATTGATACCAGGAAGAGATGGCCATAGCCAGCTGTCCACCCCCAAGACCCCTCTTGTCCGACATATCAGATACCCAAACCTGATGATTCATATAATAAGGTAAGCCGTTCAAATCCCGTTTCATAGTATACCAAAACTTCCAGAGCAAATCGAGAATATGATCATAAGAACGGGCTGCATCATCAGGAATATACCAAGGAAGGATCTCGCTTGTTGAATTATCTACAATGACTTTGTGAAAACCAAGTCTTTCTGACTGACTATCCCAAACAGGTTGTTGGGCATGGATTCCCTCCAGCCCGATGATACAGGATAAAAATATAAACAGATATAATTTCTTTGATTTTGGCATCCGCACTTTTTTTACAAAAAACAATTCATTTTTTTGCTTTATCGTGTAGGTTTAAATATATTTTATAACCTTATTGCGCAACAAGGGTTACCACACTCTGAGGCGGGAGAATAATCTCTTTTATATCGAAAACTCCCTGACTTTCTGCGTATATACTTAATGTCGACATGATCATTTCCACACGGTCAGGAACTCCGGTGCCTGAAAGTGAAAGATTTCTTTCCTTCTCCGTCAGGTTAAGTAATATGAGCGTAACTTTCCCTCTTCTTACAAAGCCGGATACCAAAAGTGAGTCTTGGTCCGAATATTCGGTTTCTATCATCCTGGATCCCGGCCGGATATACCGGAAATACTGTTTACACACAGCATATTTCTTTCCTGTTTTCATGGTACCCTGCATCATGCTTTCATCTGTGATACCATCCATCTCGCTTCCCTGCCACCACAGCCATGCCGACACATGCCCGTAATACAGAGACGCATGAATGGTCATGGCCAGGTCAAAAGCGCCGGGAAGATGATCTCCATTCGTACCTTTTTTCCCGAGCCACAGATCATTGTATCCTGAAGTTTCCGTCATCCATATCGGTTTCCCGTTGCCAAAATCATTTCTGAAAGTTTTCCACAGGTCTGCATGCATGGATGTCGCTGTCGGGATAAGTCCGTCTTTGTATCCGTGCACCGCCCATATGTCCAGGTATTTCATTGCCTGAGGGTCTTCGCTTATGGCCTTACTGTAAAACCACTGCCGATCCTTTCCTCCTTCCATGCCCAGCATATTCTCCGCTCCGAAGAACCAGATCCGAGGATACACTGCCTTCACCAGGGGGATTACACTGTCAATGGCTTCCACATACCAGGCGGGACGGTAAACACATGAATTATAAGGTTCCGTAAATAACGGTTCGTTTTGAAAGCTGATGGCATAGAGGTCCGCACCTGCGTCTTTATATTTCTGTATCCCCTCAATAAGCCACTGTGCAAATTCTTTATATTTTGCGGGATCCAAAGCCCCTCCGTTTTTTAACCCATCGGGGTGTGGGGTGCCTGAAACCCGCTGATCATTTTCTATTTTACATTTTAATGAGGACGGTGGCGACCATACCGAGAAGATCATTTTCAGGGGTACACCCGCATTATGTGCCGTTTCGGTCAATCCCCTCACCACCGGAAGCTGTTTCTCCCAGTTTGCATCATTTCCCGTCTCTTCGGAATAATATTCATTGCGCCAGATCGTGATTCCCAGGTCGTTGATTACTTTATCAGCCCATTCCGGCGAGTACAGATCATGATCACCCCACCAGACGTTCTGACCGCCAAAAAAGCCAAAGCCATCAATAGTCTGATAGGTCTGTAAAGTGTCCAGGGTTATAGAAACCGTATCAACATGATCCGAAAACTCCGGATTTGTACCAGATTTATCCTTATTACAGTCTGCCAGGGTCAATGGCAATAAAAAGGAACATAAAACACTGAATTTCACAATATTGTTCATGCTCAATCTACTATTTATTTTTACCGTTAAACGGTTGTTATTTATTCCATGTCATACCATTCCACGCATCCGTACGAAAAGGGCATGCAGGCAGATTCTCGTTGTTATACAGGTCTGCCTGATCGGGGTTATTGGCCCAGGCATATCTTACAGCCACCGGCACCGGTACTTGTTCCGACCAAACCTTTACCGTGACCGGATCGATGATCTCCGCCCTGGCCCAGTAGAATTTATGATCCTTACCGGCAATGGTAAAACCTTTTACACAGCCATATTTATCTTTTACCTTCAGACCGTCGCCAGTGTATTCAAATGTTATATAAACAGCACCATCCCTTACCTCCATGCTTTTGTACCTGGGGCCGGTGAAGAGAATATCCCTGCCGTAGGCCACTTTCATAGCCGCCAGTCCGAGCCTGCGGCCCACCTCCTGTTTATTTTTGGGATGGATATCATCTGGATTGCCGATATCTATTGAACAGGCTTGTCCTGTTTTGGGCAGGGATAGCGCCATATCCTGGGCCTCACGCAGCTCAGCCCACTCACTTTCCCGCGGTTGTTCTACCGGTTTCATGAAATTGGCAAGCTGTACCCACAGGAACGGGAAATCCCCTCCCCCCCATTTTATTCGCCAATCTTTTATCAACCTTTTAAACAGATCCCTGTACTGGTAAGCCCGGGAGGCATTCGACTCTCCCTGATACCAGATCACCCCTTTGATGGGGAGGGGAATCAGGGGGGCAATCATTCCATTGTATAAAAGCGTGGGCAGACTGTTAGGTCCGAAAACCTGTCCGGGATCGGGGGAATCGGTTTGCATACCGATACGGTATTTCCATTCCCCGTCGAGTGGAATCTTGCGACCTGCTGTTTCCAGATATAGCTGTTGTGGCACTCCGTACAGCCCTCCGTAACCGCGATAGTCCTCCACCCGTACCACCAGGACATTCTCACCCGGTTTCAACACCCCGGCAGGGATCTTGTATTTCCTGTCCTGGTTGTAAATATTATAGGTTTCCCCTACCTTGTCTCCGTTCAGCCAACTGATGTCCGAGTCATCGATGGGACCGAGAGAAAGCAGAGCCGACTTCCCTGCCTGCTTCTCATCCACCCGGAATTTCTTTACAAACCAAACCACACCGTCGAGTCCTTCGAGGGTTTTTATGCCTGTCTCTTCCCATGCCTGAGGCACACGGATGGTTTGCCATGCCGAATAATCCATTCCCGGTGATGACCAAATATATTTTCCTTCTTTCCTCCCTAAATCTTTCTCCGAGAATTGTATTATCCATTTTGCATGGGCAGCATCTTTACCGTTCTTTACCTCTTCGAGATCGAGGGTAGGTACCTGTTCTGCCGGTTTCCCCAATACAGGTTCCCCAGACAGCCCTTCTTTGCTGATCCAGGTCTCAATCACAGTACCCCCCCAGTTGGAACCGATGAGCCCGACAGGGATATCAAGGTTCTGGTGCAAATACCTGCCGAAAAAATAGCCTACCGCTGAAAATCCAATGATATTATCCGGGGAACAGACCTGCCATTCTCCCGATACAACATCCTCCCGGGGCATTGTCGCAATTTTCTTTCCCACATTGAAAATCCTGATCTGCGGATAATCGGCCCGGCTGACCTCCTCCTGACCATTCAGGGATCGCTCCACCGGAAATTCCATATTGGACTGTCCGGAACAGACCCAGATATCCCCCACCAGAATATCGGAAAAAGTCACGGTATTTTTATTGCCTCTGACAGACAGATCATAAGGTCCACCAGCCTTCTCCGGTGGAAAAAAGACTTCCCATTTCCCTTGTTTATCCGCTTTGGCCCTAAGGGTATGATCATCAAATGTCACACGTACCCGTTCTCCCGCGTCGGCGTGTCCCCAGACATGGATCTTTTCGTTACGCTGGAATATCATATGATCCGAGAAAATTTTCGGTAATCTGATTTCAGCGTAGAGTTGCACGGAAAATAACATGGTAACAACCATGAAAGACCCGTAAACTAAAAGAGATTTCGGTTTCATTTTGTAAAGCATTTAATAGATTATATCTTGAAATATTCAGAATCTTTTTTCAGGTGGCACACAAAACCAGTCCAGCATCTCCAACTGTGTGAGGTCTGCCGGTAGCGTACATGATTTCGGGTAGGTACTCAGAAACAGGTCAAGCATTTGTGTCCTGAGTTTTTGTTCAATACTATTATTCTCAGGGTCGTTAAACACATTATGAGATTCGCCCGGATCCTTTTTAAGATCATACAGACGCTGTACTCTGCCGGAAGGCCCGTATCCTGTTGCATAACCCTGGCCCAGGTCCTTTTTGCCGGTAGTATAGATATATTTCCAGTTGTGTGTGGCAAGCATGGCTTTATTATCTTCCAGAAACTCGGCAAATACATATTTTCTGTATTCTTTCTTCTTTCCCATCAACACCGGAACAAAACTATTTCCCTGCATTTCCCTGCATGGGGGCATACCTAGTAATTCGAGAATTGTTGGTGCAATATCTACGAAGCTGGTTAATGCTGTGATCTTTTGCCCATTGTTTCCCGTTTTTCCCATTCGGATTAATAAAGGTGCTTTGATGGCGTCTTCCCACATCATATGTTTTTCAAAGCGCTTGTGATCATTCAGGAGGTATCCCTGGTCACCCAGATAAAACACCAGTGTGTTTTCAGAAAGATGCAGGCTATCCAGTGCATGTAGGATCTTACCAACATTATAGTCAAGATAATCTACTGAGGTGTAGTAAGAAACAATGATACCCCTTTTATCTTTATCGGATAAATCCCTGAAAATAGCCGGCACCCAACGGTCATCCTCCGGACTTCCTTCCGGTAATTTAAGGCTATCAGGGTTATATCGGTTTTTGTATTCCACGGGAAATTCAAAAGGTGAATGGGGTTCGGCAAAACCTACCCACAATAAAAAACGGTTGTCCTTATTTTCTTCCATAAATTGTATCGCTTTCCGTGCATCAATATCTGCATCCCCTTCCCCTTCAAAAAACGGAGAGGGAAGATAATCAGCATTTAACCAAATCCTTGCAGAATCCATAAATGGCTTCCAAGGAGGACGTACCTGTATTGTATCAGCAACTTTCCTGCCATGGGCAGCAAACCATAAACGGTAATCATGATGGGTCCATATTATATCAAAACCATGATCCGGCGGAGTTGGATCCCTATAATTATTAAAATGGTTCTTTCCAATGATGGCCGTTTTAAAATCATGTGCTCTCAGTATTTCGGCCAATGTCGTATTTCCCTCCTGTCTGAAAGGCGATTGTAATAATGTAACACCGGTAGCATGAGGATACTTCCCGGTAAGTATGGATTGTCGTGATGCACTACATACCGGAGCCGTGGCATAAGCATTAACAAACAATATTCCCTCTGATGCCAAATGATCCAGTGAAGGCGTCCGGATTACCTGATTTCCATAACATCCGAGCGCACTTACTGTATGATCATCTCCGATCAAAACAACAACATTTCTAAACGGTTTAGAATGCTTATCCTCTGTATTCCGCTCGCAACCCGTAATAAACAAAGATAATAGTACGAAAAATCCTGCAAAAACACAATGGAAAGCGATCCCTCTTATTGACATAAAAACATGTTTTAAAAACAAAATAAAGTTATTTTTTCTTTTCAAGAATTACTTCATGTTCTGTATCAAATTTCTTTTCCGGAGTATCAAAAAAAGAGTTCTAGGTCGTTTGTAATATAATTAACCCCACCCTTTCTTTTGATCCCTGTGATTTATGCATCATAATAAATGCTCAACTGTTTAAAAATTAAAAAGGAAGAAATCCTCAGAATTTGAAGGGATGTAATTATCTGAACATCTTGCGATACTCGGAAGGGGTCTTATCCATAATGGTTTTGAAATAGTGGTTGAAGTTGGCCAGGTTGTTGTATCCGCTTTCGAAACATATCTGGGAAATGGACTTATCCGTCTCAACCAGCATCTTTGCAGCCAGCCCGATGCGCACCTTTTTCACATATTCCATAAAGGTCAGGTTGGTTTTTTTCTTGAAATACCTGCAAAAGGATCCCGGAGCCATGTTCACCAGTCCGGCTGCTTCCTTCAGCTTGATCCCCTCTCCGATATTCAGAAAAACATACTCATACACTTTATTGATCTGCTCAAGATCCCGGGAAAAATTCCGGGAATATGCCAGGGTATCGGAAAGATACTCAACATCCTTTATTTTGAGCAAAACATTAAAAATATTCAACAGTTCAATATAACTCTCCAGACCTTCCAGATGCAACAGTTTCCGGAGTCTTTTTTTTACTTCATGCACCTCTTTCCCTTTGAAGAAGATGCCCAGGTTCGCCTGTTTTAGCAAGGCCTCAATTACCTCAAGCTCGGGAATA
>JANTHB010000123.1 GCA_024762655.1 Bacteroidales bacterium | reverse complement strand
TACATAATCCACCGGAGATTTTGTATCGTTCTGAGGCTGGCACGAGAAGAAAAAGACCAGAAAAACAGACAGAAAAAAATACTTTTTCATATTCGTCATGTTTATATTTTCGTTTTCAGGTTAAAAAAATACAAAATCAAAGCGACAGGAACAGGGTACATGGAGGAGATTCCGGAGACACCTGCCTTCCACGATCACTTCAGGTCTTCCGATGACGGGGGGCCGAGCCTCCTGTCACTTCCCCACTCTTTATTGGGATAAGTCCCCATCTCAAGCTTCAATATCCCTCCTTTTATCAATTGGTCGTGGGTAAACCACGGCTTATTCCAGGGTTTGCCATTGAACGTTGCCGATTGAATATATTTGTTCCCCGGGGCATAGTTATCCGCTATCACGGCAAACGTTTTTCCGTTGTTCAATTTTATTTTCACTTCTTTAAACACCGGGCTCCCAAGGGCATATACAGGCAATCCCGGTGTGACCGGATAAAAACCCATCATAGAGAAGACCACAAAGGCGGACATCCCGCCGCCGTCTTCGTCGCCGGGGATACCGAAGATATAATCCGGGAACCAGGCATCCAGCAGGAAACGGATATGCTTTTGGGTTTTCCAGGGGGCTCCCGAGTAGTTGTACAAATAGGGAATATGAAAAGAAGGTTCATTTCCCATAGAGAACTGTCCGACCATGCCCGTCGCATCGGGAAATTTCGCCCAGAACTGGTATTTGGCTTTGCCCAGATCTTCCCGGAATAGTTGGTCCAGTTGGGAGGTAAACGCCGCCGGGCCCCCTTTCAGTTTTATCAACCCGTAAACATCATGTTGCGCCTGCCAGGCATAGGTGTAGCCATTGTTTTCATCATAGTAGTCCCGTCCTCCGGGGCCTCCGTCAAACCTCGGATCAATATTGATCCAGTTCCCGTCCGCATCCTTCGGCATGAACATTTTCATTTCCGGTTTATACAGATTACGATAATTAAGGGATTGGCCGATAAAATAGGTAAAATCCTTCTTTTTCCCCAGTTCTTTAGCCATTTCGGCCAGTGCCCAGTCGTCGTAACTGGCCCCCAGGGTAACGGCCACCGCCTGCCTTCTCTCAAAAGGATGCACCTGAGGTACCGTTTCCTTTTCGCCGGGATGCAGCGCCGGAAAATATCCGTGTTTCCGGTAGAAAGTATCCAGAACGGTAGCGGGGCCGTTTCGCCAGGGCAACAGGGTGGCCTGCAACGCATTCTTCTTCATGCCCTCATAGGCTTTCTGCACATTAAAATCACGCAGTCCTTTCCGCCAGGCATCCAGAAAATAAATGGTGGAATGAAACCCGTTCATCGCGGGGTTATCTTTGTAGAGCAAGGGAAACTGCGGCATCCACCCCGATTGTTCATACATATCCACATAAGAACGCAACATGTCCGTTTCCATATCCGGATCCAGTATCATTCTCAGAGGATGTAATGCCAGGTAAGTATCCCAGATCCAGTCATCCACATAGAAATCATGATCCGCTTTGTGTACCTTGTGATCATAGGCACTATAGTACCGGCCGTCTTCGGTGATGTCAATCATCCGTTCATAACACCGGTACAAAGCCGTATAAAAAACTTTGCGCTGGCTTTCCGTGCCTCCTTTCACTTTGATCCTGTTCAGCCGGGATTTCCATATCTCTTCCGACCTGTCAGATAATTTCACAAACTCCCACCCGGGAATCTCCTCATATAAATTTTTCCGGGCCTGCTCCGGGCTGATAAAAGAAATACCGTACTTAAACAGGACCGTTGTGGGCCCGTCTTTCGAAAACTGAAACAATACTGCCGGCAGCTCATGCCGGGTGTTCCGGCGTGTATCCACCCTCACCAGCGTTGTCTTTGAGCTTTCTCCCTTAACATTAAACTCCCCGTATACCCAGGCTTTCATCCCCTCGAAATCCTCCACCCCTTCCACTGTAGTAGCGGTGGCTTTTATCCATTCTCCGGCATTGTTAATCTGCAGACGGACCACCTTCGGATGTTTCCCCTCATAGTTAAAGCGGAAGAATCCACTCTTTTTTCCGGCCGTATATTCCGTTTCTATGTAATTATCAATAAAATAGGTAGAATAATACCAGGGTTGTTTGATCTCCAGATCATGATCATACGTTTCCTTTTTTGTCCAGCCGTTGTCGGCGACGGTTCCATTGCAGGGCATAATCCCGAATAATTCGCCCTGGCGGTGCGATTTTATGGTCAGGGGAAAATAGCTGATCTGGTCGGAGAGCCAGTCAGGACGCACAGGATACATCCGGATCATACTGTTGGGTACCGATACGGTAGGTCGCGTGGGTTGCAGCAACCACCCCACGCCACCGATATCCGGATCGACATAGTCGTAGTTGGCTTTTTTATTGTCCGGAGTCATTTTACAGGCCGGAACAATTAATCCTGACAAGATTAAGTAAGAAAGAAAAATTATTTGCGTTTTTTTTATCATGATCAGGTATCTTAAATTATTCATTATTAGCTATTACGCTAAGGTTCGCAAAGCAGCGCCAAGGTTCGCAAAGAAAGATTATCGCCAGACTTCGCGGCTCTTTGCGGAACCTCTGCGTAACTCTGCGTAATAGCAATATTAAAGTTTATTAACATAACGTCTTATTCCATTTACAAGCATTGATACATTAAAATTAATTAACAATCCTAATTTATAATTACCAAGTTTCAGATATGTTAGTATCTGTGCTGTATGTACATCTAACAGAGTATCTACGGTTTTAATCTCTATCACAACGTTATTCTCAACCAGAAGATCTATTCTGTATCCATGATCCAAATGAACATCTTTATAAATTATTGGCATTGATTTTTCCTTTTCCACATAAAACCCGGCTTCAATTAACTCATGATATAAACATGTTTGATAAGCTGACTCCAATAAACCGGGTCCCAATGCTTTATGTACTTCAATGGCTCTGCCAATAACTACCTGGGATATTTCATTTTCATTCATGCACTCAAAATTTACATTTTAGCTATTACGCTAAGGTTCGCAAAGCAGCGCCAAGTTTCGCAAAGAAAGATAACTATCAGACTTTGCGGCTCTTTGCGGGCCCTCTGCGAAACTCTGCGTAACAGCAATATTAAAGTTTCTTTTCATCATTCTTCCGTTTCCAGTGTAAAATCTTCAAACCATACGGTATATTCTTTTTCATCCGGGCCGCCGGCTGCCAGACCAAGATCCACCGCCTCATGGATGCCGGGGATATCTCCGGTATGGCGTTCGACGGTCCAGTGTTTGCCGTCATAACTCACATACCCGGAGAAACTGTTCCCATGTCTTACCAGCCTGATCCACACAGGAACAGGATTATATACCGGATGATTCTGGCTACTGGCCTTGTGCATACAGCCGTCACCGTGTTCGTCCCAGTTCATGCCGGCACGTCCCGGTGATACGAACATCAATACCGATCCCAGGCTTCCTTTTCCCGTATCATAGCTGCGGGTGATATCATTTCTTACGAACAATCCGGTACGGAACCACTCATGGGTTTTGGGCCCGTACTTCAACACTTTGACCCTGGCCACAAAATTTCCTTTTACGGGTTTTTTCAGATAGGCAGTAGCATAGGAATCTTCTCCGTGGAAAAAGTCAGTACCTGCCGCCCGGATCACGTATTTATTGTGTTTCTTGTCAAGGGTTATCTCACAGGGATGAGCCCGGGAGGAGCAGTATTTTCCAAACTCCATTTTTGCAATATCCACCTTATGATGAGGAAAGACATATACTTGCACTAATTTGGAATTACCTATTTTCAGAGAATGATTTCCGGCAGCAAGTAAAAGTTTAACGGATATTTTTCTTTCATGACGGCCATCCAATGCGATCCGTTTTTGCAAGATCGCCCTGCCATTGTCATAAACGGTTACGGGGATTTCACTCATTTTCCCCGGCACAACCATCCGGGCAGTCAGGAGCAGGCTGTCGCCTGCCGGCAGGATAGGGGAAGAAACGCTGAGGTTGTCACAGAACCAGGATAGCGAATCCCCCGTCACCTCCAGGTAACAAGGATCAGAAGAGGCCACCGTAAGCAAATAATGGCCGGGGCGGGCAAAACGGTAATCAAAATCCAGAGGGATTGTATTTCCACGGATCATAGCAACTTCTTTACGGTCTTCCCTTTTTCCGTTTATGCAAAGATTTACCTCCTTCACGCCGGACGACCCGCGGTTTTTTATCCGGGAGCGGATGGTTACAAATTGTCCGGTTTCTACGCTTTGCACCATATCTCCCCCCGACAAGACAAAGGGCTTGCCTGCTTCCGCAACAGGCTCTCCGGTAACGATACCTTCCGGAGCTATCTTTGGGGGATCTATTTGATAATTGTTCCTGTAAATATTATCTGTCAGGTTAGAAGCACACAGTTTCATCTCGCCCTGCTGCAGGTTATAAAAGATATTGTTCTCCGCTTTCCATCCCAACGACATATTGTCAAACCATATCGCCACATTATCGTTAAACATCCCCCTGGATACATCATGGATCAGATTATCACGAATCACCGAATTATGGGTATAGCCACCGGTGGTGATCACCCCCGAATCATCTGACCGTGACTGAACATGATGCAGATGATTGTATTCGATCACATAGCCTCCCTCCAACGCTTCTTCCAGATTGGCCCATCCTCCGACATAAACAGGATAACGTCCCTTGTTGTGACTGATCTCATTGTGTGAGATGGTCGTGTATAACGTGTTCCGTACCGAGATCACATTGCCAAAACGCTCACCGATGTCATCAAAACGGTTCCATGAAATAGTATTTTGTCTGATGATATCATCAAAACGTACCGGATAAGGATTGCCGGCAATGACCAATCCGTGGTGATCTATTTGTGTAAAAAGATTGTTAAGAATACGGGTCTCAAAACTTCCCGGCCCCAAAAAAACGCCACTACCGCCCAGTGCCCGTATTTTCGAATCGACTAGTTCACAGTAACGGGCATATTTCAGGGAAAAAGCATTCCCTCCCTCTTTTGTCGCCTCCAGTATCAGTCCGTAAAAACGCAGATTACGCACCGGATGGCCGGGCCGGCCCTCTACGGATATCAACGAAAACAAAGCCGGCAGGGCCACCCGTGCTTTCCCGGGATCGGAAATATCCCCGGGAGGCATCCACTGCAGCATCCCGTTTTTTCCGTCAAAATACCATTCTCCGGCAGTGTCCAGCAAAGCGCTTATATTCTCAATGTAATACCGGGGAGAGATGACTGTGATCCCGGCATCCGGTTTTTCCAGGATTGCCAGATGTTTATGTTCCTCCACTTTGGCAAGACGGTTGGTAGCCATGTGCCAGCGTAAATACATGATAACCCTGTTCTTCTCCATATCGGGCCATTTTTTCACTTCGTCGTCACGGAAGAAAAAAGCATGGTCGGACGGAGAAGCTTTGGCCACCACGAACATGCCTTTATTGGGCGTGCGTGCCAGCACCTGTTTCCTGCCATCCGCCACCATGATCTCAGCTTCTGTCCCGCCGGCAGGCGCCTGCCACAGACTTCCTTTCTTTTTCCAGTTACGGATCAGTTTTCCCCCTGATATCACCGGGTGTTCACCGGGCCAGGCAGCCCAGGTAACATAGTAATCTTTCAGTTTATGAAACTCAAAAGCCCCGGAGGGCTGGCCGGTTTCCACCCGCTCTCCCCCATCTCCGGGCGTAAATACCAACGGTTTGTCCAGCGAATAATAGCCTTCCCGGATCAGTATCAGGATATCTTTCCCGGAACCCAGAGGATGAGACGACCCTATATAGTTGTCCTGTACCGGTTTCACCTTGGGTTTATACACTTTCTTTTTCAATGTCCGCACTGCCTGCTGTGCTCTTGCCAGTGTTCTGAAAGGACCATCGGTATGTGTAGCATTGGGCCCGGGCAACGTACCCGACCAGGTATCATCACCTTGCGGAGAGACATAGAAATCAGCTTGCTCTTTTTTTACATCAAACTTCTTCCACACCTCACCTCGCAGGAATTTTCCGTTTTGGGCGTTGGAAGGACATAAGCTTGAAAACAGGATTATACCGGAAGAAAAAAGAGACAGAATAAAATTCTTACTTGTTAATGATTTCATACGCATAAAATTGCATGAAAAGATAGTAATTAAAACTTTATCACCGGGTTTATTCTACCGGGATTTTTAAGACTGTTTAGGTTGAAACAGATAGGTCGTATGTTTGCAACATACGACATAATCATATTCCTTTCAATTATCATCAAATAGTATCATTATACACTCTATATTTTATTTTCATTTAACATTCTTTATTCCCGTAGACATGGCATGCCATGTCTCTGCATCCCTTAATTCCACATATAGATTGAAAAAGGTTCTGTCCCTAATATTTTAATAATCTTTTTATCTCTTCATCCTCCTGTATAAACATTCTCTCCCTATGATTTCTTCTTTGTTCTTACCCAAAATACGATCAACGAATACAACAGGAATCCCATACCGATGAAAAAAAACATCCTTGCGTATTCCGGATAAATGGTATTATAATCCGCGACTGCGGGATAACGAAGATGGTAATTCAAGGCCAATGCCAGTATAAATAAGGAACCGGCTATCCCGGCTGCCGTAATCCGTTTTCCAAACAAATCTTTTGCCGTCCTTCCTTTGGCAGCACGACGGATCATAAACCAGACGAACACCAGTATCCAGAAAATCCAGGAAAGAACCTGCAGAAAATTAAGGGTCCTGAAATAATTAAAGAATGTAATGAAGGGTCTGTATATCAGGTTTTTCTTGTCGTAATAAGGCCTGTCGTGATACAAGAGCACCTTAATCCGGCTCTGATCCCTGTTTCTCAATATATTCAGGACAGACTGTTCTTTTGCCTCAGGATCCATCTGATGCCAGCCGGGGATGTCAAAAGCATTCCACAAAGAGCAAACATTTCCATACCCATGAAAATCAAGGCCTCCATTCATGATCAAATGGTTCTGCTCACAGAAGTTTCTGATTTTATGATAAATACTTCGCGGATAATACCGGTCTGTGGCCGTATTTTCAATCTCGAAACCGTCCACACCCAGGTTTTTATAGTATTCAAGCGTCATATGCTCCCCGTCAAACCAATGGTTCACGATTACGGCTCCCCCCTGTGCATGCGTGGTATCCACAGCTACCGAATCGGGAAACCCTTTGGAAGAAAAAGGCACCTGCAGGCCCAGTAAGCTCAGGTGGTTTGATCCGGAAAACTCCTCCCCGCACATGACCAAAGGATCCGCAGGAAAAGCACCCTGTCGCTGCGACTGCACAAACTGCAGGGTTTTATTATGATTGTTATGGTCTGTGATAAAGAAAGCGTCGAAACCATTGCGTTTCATCCATCGCCACAGACTCTTCCGGGAGATCAG
>JANTHB010000122.1 GCA_024762655.1 Bacteroidales bacterium | reverse complement strand
CAAGGGCCGATCTCCTCTTTCAGGAGTGTACCGAGTTGTTGGCCCATTTCGTAGGGGGTCCCTTTGACGACCACAACTTTGATCGCATTATCCCCGGTGCCCACCGTGGTCAGATAACCGTGAAAATTATCCGTTTTATGGCAGGAAGTGAACAGAAAAAGAATGGAGACAAGAAGGGTTATTCCGGTGCCCCTGAGAAAAATAAGATGCTTTTTGTTATTGTTTTTCATAAGAGAATGTTTATAGGTTATGTATGAACTACTTTGCGGGTTGATCAGGATAGGGACTATGCTGAATCAGATAGAGCGCTTCCCGGATAAGGATTTCTCCCGTTTTTTCACCCAGACTGGTACGGCTGATATATTCATACCGGTGGAAGCTGTTGAAGTCTTCTTTGGTCAGGATATACCCGAAGGCATCATTGGTCAAACCAAACAGGAAAGGATAAGGGGTATGCATGTTCCGTTTCAGGTAATATCCTATATTGGGAAGGGCTTCGCCGGGGATGGTCAGGATCTGTGCGGTTCCCACGTTCAAGAGGTTCATCCGGGTGGTGATGCTGTCGGTACCGGTTGATTTCAGCCCAAGCGGGGAATGAGAAAGGATAAAACGCATGATATCGGAATCTACCGGGAACTTTATGACCCTGGAGGTGCAGTATAAACCGGGATTGCTCTGTACAGGCGCCTCATTAATAATCCGTAAAGCTTCATCGGCCAGCAGGCTGCCTATCCTCTTACATTCGGCCCAGTCGTTAGCTTCTTTTCCGCCGGGAAGTCTGTTATCTGCAGTGACCATGCCTCCCTGGGCACTGTTCATGAAAATACCGGTGCCTCCGCCTCTCTGCGCAATACGGTCATACAACGGGCCTATAAGATCAGGACTGAGAATGCCCTGATGGGGGCCAATGATCTCGGGATGAATGGCATAGTTTACCAGGGTGAACAACGGCTTTCCCTGATTTTTCCCCGTTTTGGAGATCCCCTGCATCACCCCGCAACGGGGATCGTATAGTTTGGGAGCATAATAGTTATAAGCGATCTTTCCATGTGCTTCCTCCACGTTTATTTTCAAATCTACCGGCCGGAGGTTTGCCAGTGCTTCATGGACCGCATCTGCGATCTGATGGACACACCAGTCCAGATATTTCAGGTCGGCACCGCTGTTCCCGTTTTCATCCGGAAATCCATAAGCATCCGGAGCACTGTGAGTATGAGTGGCTCCAATCAGAATGTTCTCAGGGGGAATCTCTTTGATCAGGGCTCTGGACCTGTCTCCCAGGGCAGCAGGCCATCCAAGATTATCCACGCTGACAATGGCTACCCTGGTATTTCCTTTTTCAAAGACCAAGGCGCGGACATACAAATCTCCCATTTTTTGGGTCACAGGCTCAGGTTTTCCGATTCCCCCCGAAACCGGTAATAACGGGTCAGGGGTAATGTTCCGGACGGCAATACCTGCCTTGAAAACCTGGGCATGCGTACCGGTTATCCCCAAAAAAGAAAAAACAATCAGAAAAAAATAAATTTTTCCAACTTGTAGAATATTCATAAATTTTTCAAGAATTTTAACCATTACTAAATATTGTTATAATGATTGTTTCATAGTTTGTTAAAAATTAATGCAAAGTTATTATTTTTTTCGAAAAGATATTTTATTTTTATGGTATATTTGAATTAGATATTTTCTTTGATTATTAACCGAACCTTAAACTTAACTTATTTATCATGAAACACGGATGTTTTTACAGAAGGTTTTTAAGGTATCTGATGGGAACTTTTTTGTTTGCGGCTTTGTTCATGGCGGCAGGGTCATGGAACAGTGCTTCTGCTGCAAATGAAGAAGGCCCTGCTCGTACCAATGATGTTTTACAGCAAAGCTTTCAGGTAACCGGAACGGTTACTTCGGCGGTGGACGGGAAGAGTCTGCCCGGTGTCACCATTCTGATCAAGGGAACACAGCAGGGAACGGTGACCGATGCAAACGGCAGATATACCCTTACCGTTCCCGACGAAAATACCACCCTGGTTTTTTCGTTTGTCGGTTATGAGACCACGGAGATTACGGTGGGAAACCAAAGAGTGATTGATGTGGTACTCAAGGAGAGTGTGAAAAAGCTGGAGGAGGTTGTGGTAACGGCACTGGGCATCACCCGTCAGGAAAAATCCCTGGGCTTTTCCGTGGGAAAGGTGGAAGGGAATGAGCTGACCAAGGTGGTGCAGGAGAACGTTGTTAATTCGCTGGCCGGCAAAGTGGCAGGGGTTACCATTAACTCTACCGGAGGGACAGGCTCGTCGGTGAGCATGGTGATCCGGGGGGCTACCTCGTTAAGCAGCGACAACCAGCCTCTGTTTGTAGTGGACGGGGTTCCTATCATCAACGGATTGAATAACACTTCACAGATAGGGGACCGGAATATTGTTGACTATGGGAATGCCATCTCCGACCTCAGTCCCGATGATATTGAGAGTATTTCCATTCTGAAAGGTCCCAGCGCTGCAGCCCTTTATGGTTCCAGAGCCGGGAACGGCGTGGTGCTGATCACCACAAAAAGAGGGAAAAAGAGCCAGGGCGTAACGGTATCCATCAATTCCAATACCGTTTTCGACCAGCCATACCGGTATTTTGATACGCAGAAACATTTTGCTTCGGGATATTTTTCTTTTACCCCGGATGATCTCCCTCCCGGAACAATTATGTCCATTGACCCGGCACAGGCCGCCGGAGCCGGCCCCGAATGCGACAAAGGGTATTTTGCCATTCAATGGCATAGTCCGTTGGACGCCAACGGAAATAAAATCCCTATCCCTCTGGTTTCTTACCCCGATAACATCGCCAATTTTGTACAGACAGGGATCACCTCTACCAATGGGATCTCCGTATCCAACAATACAGATGTGATCAATTACCGCCTGGGGGTTTCCAATATGAGTAACCGCGGGGTGGTGCCCGGCTCGGATCTCTTCAGAAACAATTTATCCATTGGTTCGGATGTCAGAGCCAGTAAAGACCTTACCATAACGACAAATATTAACATTACCAACTCGTGGTCTAACAACCGTCCGGCCAGTAATCGCGGTACCAATCCGCTGGAATGGGCTTACAAAATCCCGATAAATATTCCTATCAGCGAATTGAAGCAATACTGGGAGCCCGGCCAGGAAGGGATTCAACAACGAACGCCCGCCAACGGCCTGTACAACAATCCGTATTTTCTGGCCTATGAGGTGGATAACAGTTTTAACCGGAACCGTATGTTCGGAAACCTCCAACTGGAATGGCAGGTGTTGAAGGTACTCTCTTTGCGTGCCCGCTATTCGCTGGATAGCTACACTGAAAAACGGGAAACCAAAATTGCACCCAGCTATACCAAAGAACCCAATAACGGGGCATACGGCATCGTGAATATACAGAATTATGAAAGAAACACCGATTTTCTGGCTACCTTCAACCAACAGTTTAATAAGTTTGGGGTTTCGGTATCTGCCGGCGGAAATGCTTTGTACCAGAAAGGAGTTTCCGTACGGAATGCTTCCAAACCTTCGGCGGGTCTGGTGGTTCCGAATGTGTACAATCTGAGAAATATTAAGTCGGGCGCGCTGGATTATTCCAGCGGCATGAGCCAGAAAGCCATATACAGTGTGTATGGTACGGCCAACCTGTCGTATAACGATATGATTTATATGGACCTGACCGCCCGGAACGACTGGTCTAGTACGCTCCCGAAGGAGAGCAGGTCGTATTTCTATCCTTCGGCTTCCTTAAGCTTGCTTTTGAATCAGATGTTGAATATGGGAGATAAGGTTGATCTGTTCAAGCTCAGGGGTGGCTGGGCCATGGTAGGGAACGATGCCAGCCCCTATCAGTTGTATCCGACCTACTACGATGCCGGCCAATGGGGCGACGCTACCCGTCTGGCCAAACCCGGAACCATCCTTACACCCAACCTCAAACCGGAACAGGCTACTTCCTGGGAGGTGGGTACGGAAGTAAGGTTGTTTGGCAACAAATTGCGACTGGACGGAACCTATTACAATGTGGACAACAAAAACCAGATCATAAGGAACATTCCTATCGCTACTTCAACGGGTTTTAGCAGCGTGAACATTAATGCAGGCCTGGTGGAAAGTAAAGGCTGGGAACTTTTAATAGGAGGGACCCCTGTTAGAAATAAAGATTTCGTCTGGGACATCAATGCCAATTTCTCAAGAAACCGTACCCGGCTTACCAAAATAGCCCCGGGCATCGACCTGATCAAATTCTGGAGCGATGCCAAAGGAGGGGCCTGGGCCTATGAAGGGGACCTCATCGGAGACCTTTATGATGCACAGGTGGTTACTGTGACAGATGAAAATTCACCTTACTACGGGTATCCCATCGTAGGCGGGGGAGATATGGAGTGGCAGGAAATCAAGGTGGAAAAGGTGAGAAACAAAGTCGGTAACTATAATCCTGATGTGCTCGTCGGTTTGCAAACATCGGTTACCTATAAAGGGATATCCCTGAGTATGACGTTCGACTGGAGAATAGGCGGTCAGTTCGTTTCACAGACCTACCGTTACATGGCCGAAGACGCCAATTCCGAAGACTGGATACGGAAGGCCATCAATCCGGGAGGACGTACAGGAAAGGAATTGAGGGACTGGCTGGTAGCAAACGAGGATAAGTATATTAAAAACGGCTTCCACGTTGTGGGCGGTCCTGCCGAAGATATGGGCGGATTCCCTGAAAACTGGAGCGGCCTCACCGTCCATGACGGTTATTTCATTCCCGGGGTGACACAAAATGAAGACGGTACCTACTCGGAGAACCTGGGAGAAGACGGAACCATAATCATGCCATTTGTAGTCAGCTACCCCTGGGGTTTTATGAGCCCTTCCACTTTTGATGCCGATTTTATCAAACTGAGAGAAATAACCCTGGGTTATCATCTTCCGAAAAGATTTGTGAATAAACTGAATATGCGCGATCTGTTCGTATCAGTATACAGCAGGAACATCATGCTATGGACCAAATCCAAAATCGGAATTGATCCTGAAAGAGCCTTTCAGGCCGAAGCAGGAAGCTTTAAGCAGGGTATTGAAAGATACAATGTGGAACCCTGGGTGTTGCCTGTCGGATTTAAAGTGAACCTTACCTTTTAAATAAAAAAATTAAAATCTATACTGTCATGTATTTAAACAGATTAAACAGAAACAAACTGGTTATCCTTGTGATATTGATTTCAGGCCTTCTTTTTTCCTGTCAGGATCTGGATGAACTGAATATCAATCCCAACGGGGTAGATCCTACCATCGCTCATCCCAACCTGTTGATGAGCACAGTAATCTCCAGCATGGGGCAAACGGTAGTGAACCTTGGATTCGGAGACATTGCCGGGGTCATGCAACATACCCAGAAAGACGGATGGTCGGGTTCTCACAATGATTATGACTGGACGCCCAATCAGGACTGGGGTTCATTTTACGGGATTCTCCGCAACGAAGAGGCCATGTATCAGAAAGCCAAAGAAATGGGCCTGTTATTTCACCAGGGGGTGGCGCTGATCATGAAAGCCTATGCTTACGGCATGATCACGGACCTGTGGGGCGATGCTCCTTATACGTACGCCCTGAAGGGTGAAGAAGGAGGCGAGGAAAACATCCGGCCTCCCTATGATGGACAGGCGGACATCTATACGGCAATCCTGACCGATCTGGACACCGCCAACAGCCTGCTTTCCAAAAAATCAAGCGAATATGACGGGATTGATCCTGTGCAGGATATTCTTTACAAGGGGAAGGTGGAGAACTGGCGTAAATTTGCCAATTCCCTGGCATTGCGTTATTACATGCGTCTTTCCGAAAAAGATCCGGCCACGGCACAGGCAGGCATTGAGAAGATCGTCGGCGATCCGGATACCTATCCGCTGATACTGGATGCGAACGATGATGCCAATATGGATTATCCAGGTACCAATGCGTCGGATTCCTGGCCCTCCAATGCCGTATTTAGCCAGCTGAAACAAGGGTCCTACATGCGTCTTAAGATGTGTTCTACGCTGGTTGACACCCTGGAGGCGCTCGGAGACCCGAGACTGCCGCTGTGGGCCAACAAAATAGATATTCCTATCGTAGTGGATTCCGCCAACGCAGATACAACCAGGGATGAAATTGTGAACGGTATCCGGTATGTGGGAAGGTACATTGCTTTTAAGTATGACAGCACCTTCGGGTATCCTGTGGATCAGGATCCCGATTATGTGGGGATGCCTCCTTCCTGGTCTACCGTGCCTCAGGCATATAACCTGAACCCGAATCTGGAACAGGCTCCGCACAACCCTCATGTTTCCCATTTGAACGACCGGTATAAACAGGCTTCCGGCCCCCTGTTGAAATCCAGGATGATGACTGCCGCCGAAGTGCATTTTATCATCGCCGAGGCAGCCCTCAGGGGCTGGACTACGGAAGATGCCAGGGAGCATTATGAAGCCGGAGTCAGGGCCTCCCTGAAAGCCTGGGGGGTTGTAGGGGACTATGGTGATTATATCACCCATCCGGGGGTGGTTTTTGACGGGACCATACAACAGGTTCTGGAACAGAAATGGATCGCCAGCTGGACCGCCGCAACCGAAGCCTGGTTTGACTATCGCCGCACCGGATACCCGGCCCTGAAGGCTGGTCCTCATGCCAAGAGGGATGTACTGCCCTTGCGCTTCTATTATTCGGTGAAGGAACTGGATTTTAACTCGGACAATTGCCGTGCAGCCATTGATAAGCTGGTGGAAACACCCTACACCGCACCGGACGACCTGAACAGCGCCTGGTCGAAGATGTGGGTGCTCCAGGGAACTGGCAAACCGTACTGAAGAATGTAGAATTTTGAATGTAGAATCAATAGTGTCCGGTAAAAAACTAAATGATTAAATATTTTATAGAATAAAGCATTTTTTATGTATTACCCCCTCCTGCCATCAGTAGAAAAATAGCACTGGGAAAGACTCCCTCTCCGCCAGCTGGCGGAGGAGGGTTGGGGAGGGGGTTTAACAAAAACGGTGGACAGGGACAGGTATTCCTTAATAACTGAATATCAATATTTGAAGAAGCAGCTCCTCTTTGGATTACAACACCTAACACGCTGTTATACATTGCCATATAAATGGCTATGATATTTATGCCGGACACTAGTGAATGTAGAATGTCGAATGTAGAATTATGAATGGGGATAAAGAAAATCCCGTAGTTTGCAAACTACGGGATTTTCTTTATTTGGAATGGTTAGAGGGGATGTTTTTTTAGCCTGGAAAACTACCTGCTTCATTCCCTGCCTGCCCTGCCTACTGGCAGGCCTCCTTCCATGATCTCTGCCCAATGGGTGAAGATCAAAGCCACCTTCGAAGGAGGATTGTTTACCGGGTGTATTCTTTGGAGTAGGATTCGAATATTTTGTTCAGTTCCGCGGCAGTCACCGGGCCGGTTTTTATCAGGACCCTGTATTTGAAGGTTACGGAT
>JANTHB010000121.1 GCA_024762655.1 Bacteroidales bacterium | reverse complement strand
CCTTCCATCACGGCCAGGTTGCCCGCAAAGATCATCTGGTCCTGGGTCACATACCAGTCCTCTGCCGGTTCGCCATGATCGTGGAAAAGGCGGTCGTACATGGCCGGTGAAGTCTCCTTATATTCAGGATGTGCCACAATGGGTCCCACTCCCACAGCCCAGTAGTAATCTTCATCCCAGTATGAGTCATAAGAGGAGCCAATATATCCGACCGCTCCTTTTCGGGGTGCCCGCAACATAGCCTCCGCAAAACACTCATCATTACCAAAAGCGCCGGTAGAACATCCGTTGGTGATGATCACAGGATATTTGTGTGCATTGTTCAATCCGGCAATATCCGCAATGGTAAACGTTGGGTCCTCCCACCGGTCTGCACGGCCGTGCCCCGTATAATTTACCAGAGAAGCCCCGTCGCTGATATCCTGAATGATCTGGTTGTCACTGGTCCCCGAGGCAGGGTAAAGATACGTATGGGAATGGTAACCATGGTCAGGGTTCACATAGTTTTCGGTAGCATAATTGATCTGGCCGTTGCCCCACACGGAAGCATAGGATCCGTCCACGCCGGCTACCATGACCGCCTCCTGCAAAAAAGAAGGATCCGGGAAAAGATACTGTTCATATTCCAGTGTTTTTTCCAGTTGCGGTGCCAGTTCGGCCGAGTCACGGGCCGAGAAACGCCCGTAATAAACATCAGGAATGAAATCATCCTCCCCGTCATAGGTAGCATAATACAGGTCGGTAATGCGTCCCGTGGTCGTAGATACCGGGATCTGCTCCGTATCTCCCACGATCAGCAAAAAAGTGGGCGCGGGATCATCAGGGGTAGCGGCATCATACAGGCTCTTCAGATAAGCTTTGATACTCCCGGGGGTGGTCCCTACGCCGGGGGCTCCCTTGTACACCACCACCACCTTGTATCCCTGCAGGGTTTTCCACCGGATAAAATCATCCAGAGAGTATCTGAACATAGAATCAGCCAGGATCACATATTTAACAGGAGCTGCCGGGAGGCCTTTCGCTTCGGGGGTCTCCACAGACAACAACTTGCTGTAAGTCTGCTGAAAAACCGGACTGTACAGACGCTTGCTTTTAGAACGGTCTGCTGCATTGAAAGGGTGCGAATAGCGGATCGTCAACTCAATGTCATCCTTTACCTCCAGGGTATTGCTCACCGGGTTATAGCCAAAAGGCGAAACCGTAAGATAAACCAGTTCGCGTCCACGCAGGACCCCTGCCTTTTGTATCCTGACCAGGCTGTCGCTGATAAGTTTATTGCGGGTATATGCTTTCTTGTGAATTTTAAAAACAGGGGGCGGTCCTTCTTCCTTTTTTAACAGGGAAGGTTGCGCCGGAAACAATTTTGCTCCGGGAAACCTTTTCTCCAGCGAAATACGGTAGCTCTTCCAGGTCACTTTTTCCACAAGGACGGAAGCGCCGGCAGGGATCTCCAGAAGTTTCCTCAAAACAGGCAGGTCCGGCTCTCCTTCCCGGTAGGAGGACGACAACCCGGGATGAGCCATTTGCAGAAAATGCCCCTTGTCATTGACAACCTCACGAAAATCCGCCCCGGATAAATGAATTTTAACCGTTATATGATCCGGCGTTTTTTTCAGGATAGATATGCCTTCCGGCGCATGTTCCCACACGACCCCGGCTTCCTGCTGCGCTACACTCCGGTTACCGGCGAAAACAACAAGAAATATCAGGTAAAAATATCTGTATAAATAACCTTTTACCATGTATGCATGTACGCTTTATACCACATGTATGCATGACCGAACATGATGGAAATTGGTTGTATGGTTTAAAAACTTTTTATAAAGATAAAAAAGTTAATTTTATCTTATCATTCTTTTTTCCTAATTTTAGCCTGATTTATAAAAATTTTATGAAAAAAGGAATTTTTATTTTTTCCCTTTTTGTTTTCTGTTCTGTTTTTTCAGACGGTCAGGTTAACAGGTTCGGAATTCCTTTTGTAAAGAATATCACCCCGATGGAAACCTTAGGGGGAGAACAAAACTGGTCGGTAGTTCAGGACAACCGGGGGATTATTTATGTTGCCAACAATGATGTAGGCATTCTGGAATATGACGGGATCACCTGGAGAAGGATTTCCGTACCCAACAATATCTCACTCAGGGATCTTTGTATCGATGACCGGGGCACCGTGTATGCAGGAGGAAACAAGGAATTCGGTTTTCTGGAACCCGACACCAAAGGACAGCTCCATTATCATTCGCTGATTCCGAAGCTGGATTCTGCCGATATGACATTCAAATCGATCTATCATATTTACTTCTGGAAAGGGAACATCTACTTCACAAGCACCAATAAAATCTTTCGTTATTCTCCTGAACAGGACTCTCTCCGGGTTTTCAGGCTTACTGACGACGGGTACACCATGGGCAATTACGGTTTTGTCTGCAACCGCAGATTTTTCCATGTGGATGCCCTGGCCGGTTTACTGGAATTCGACGGAGAACATTTTAAGAAAGTCAAAAACGGTACTTTTTTTGCCTATAACAATATTTCGGCTATTCTTTCTATTTTGCCGTATTCCTCCGGAGAGCTCCTTATAGCCACTTATAAATTCGGCGTATTCAGTTATAATCTGGAAACGGGTGCTATCAGGAGCAACCTTTTTTCTTCCGATGCCAACAATTATTTAAAAAAGAACCGTTTTTACGACGCCCGGATGTTGCCGGACAGTTCTTATGCCATGGCTACGCTTGACGGCGGCCTTCTTATTGTCTCTCATGACGGAGCCGTCCTGCAGGTCCTGAACCGGAATGAAGGACTGGATAATGAGACCGTTACGAAGGTATACCTGAACGAAAGACAACCCCAGGTATCCCAGTTGTGGCTGGCCATGTCTATCGGGCTGGCCAATGTGGAACTCTTCTCCCCTTTCCGTTATTTCAGTGAAGATCACGGATTCAAAGGATCGGTCAACGATCTTATGATCATCGGGAACAAGCTTTATCTGGCTACCTCGGCGGGGGTATTCCTGCGTACCACGGGACAGAACGGACTGGCTCATTTTACAAGGATCCCGGGAATCAATGCGCAGGCATGGTCTTTTCTTCACTTTACCGCTCCGGGGACCCCCGGGCCCATGCTTTGGGTGGGTACCGAAGAAGGTATTTATGAACTCTCTGCTGATAATAAAGCCTCTTTGGTGGAAAAACGCATCCGTAACCTTACCCCCAGAGGGAAAAAATTTTATGTTTTTAAACTCTTTGCTTCAAAAAAGAATCCGGGGACCGTTTTTGTCGGCACAGGACAAAGTCTCACAGAACTTTCCTACAGACATCATTACTGGCACGTAGACACCGTTTACAACCTGCAGGACGAAGTGCGCACCATTACAGAAGATCAGGAAGGAGATCTTTGGTTCTCAATGGCTTATCAGGGCATCGGCCGGTTAAAAAAAGATTCCGGCAACGGGGATCGTCTTGTGATCTATAACCAAAGAAAAGGACTCCCCTCCGGTTCGGAGAACAAAGTAAATTTTATCAACCATAAAATTCTTATTTGTACCGGCAAGGGTTTATACCGCTACCAGACAGATACGGACACCCTCCTGCCCGACCGTTTCCTCGGAGATGCATATGCCAACGGCTCACGGGCTGTACGCAATATTTACAGGCTGAACGACAGTTTATATTTCCTGAATGTGGCTTATCCTGGGGGAAAGTTTCATGTGGAGGAAGTGGTTATCCACGGGGATAAGATACATGCCGTCGCAACCCCTTTCTTCCGGCTCCCACCTCAATCGGCGTTTGCCTTTGCGCACGAAGGGGATATTTTATGGATTGCCATTTCCAACCGCATTTATTCTTATGATCTCTTTAATAAAAAGGATTACAACATACCCTTTCACACACTCATCCGCAAGATTACTTTCGGTGCCGATTCCTCCCTTTTCGAAGGCACTTTCTACCGGGAGGATGAACATGGCTTGAGGCATCTTATCTCTTTACAGCCTCCCGGACAGCAACCGGAGATCAAGTATGCATTCAACAATCTGACTTTTTATTGGGCTTGCCCGTTTTTTGAGGATCAGGAAGGCATAACTTACAGTTTCAGACTACGGAATTTTGATAAGAGATGGACAAAATGGACCGCCCGGACAGAATATCCCTATACCAATATTCCCAATGGCAGTTATGTTTTCGAGGTTAAAGCCAGAAATATCTATGGCACAGAAAGCACGCCGGCCACGTATGCTTTTACGATTCTTCCTCCCTGGTATCTGACCTTCTGGGCCTTCCTTTTGTATTTTGTCCTTGCATTCTTTTTGATCGTAATCATCGTAAAATTATACACCCGGCGGTTGCAAAATGAAAAGATCCGCCTTGAAGCCATCGTCAGGGAACGCACGGCGGAGGTGGTAAGACAAAAAGAAGAACTGACCGACAGCATTACATACGCCAGCCGCATACAGCGGGCGGTTCTGCCCAGTGAGAGATTATTGAACGAACAGTTTCCGGATCATTTTATCCTTTTCAAACCCAGGGATATCGTTAGCGGGGATTTTTACTGGATGACAAAACGAAAGGAGATGGTGCTGATTACCGCCGCCGACTGTACGGGACACGGAGTCCCGGGTGCGTTCATGAGCCTGCTGGGTATTTCTTTCCTGAATGAGATCGTAAACCGCTCTGAGGTCCTTCAGCCCAACTTTATCCTCAACGAGCTGCGTTCCGAAGTGATGCAATCGCTCAAACAAAAAGGGGAAGAGGGAGAGACCAAAGACGGGATGGACATGGCACTGGTATCCATAGACAAAAAGAAACGGAAACTCTACTTTGCCGGGGCTTACAATCCTTTGTTTTATGTGCGGAAACTCACGCCTCAGGAAAAAGAACAAATACATCAAGGAAACATACCTGATTTCGGAAAAGGCTCTGTATATAACGAAGAATACGTCCTGATCCAGGTCTCCGGTGATAAAATGCCTATCGGAATATCCTTTAAAGACGAACAATCTTTCTCGCTGCATCAGATCGGGTACACCCCCGGGGATCGCATCTATCTTTTCTCAGACGGTTACATAGATCAATTCGGGGGTCCAAAGGGGAAAAAGTTCATGTCCAGAAACTTCAAGAAACTGATTATAAGCATCCAGAAATATTCCCTCCAGGAGCAGGGAAAACTGCTGGATGACAATATCATGAAATGGATGGATGATTATCCCCAGATCGATGACATTATTGTCATTGGAATAAATTTATAACTCTTTTGTATCGGGTTCGGGATGTTTGCCAATATCCGTATCGGAACTTCCGGATGGTATTATGATCACTGGAAAGGAATCTTTTATCCTTCCGGCCTTCCTAGAAAGAAGTGGTTGGCGTTTTATTACGAAAGATTCAATGCGGTAGAGATAAATGCCCCCTTTTACCGGCATTTCAAGGACACCACTTTTTTCAACTGGGCTACCGGAGTGCCCGGGGATTTTCTGTTTGTTTTCAAGGTTCCCAGGATTATCACTCATCGCAAATACCTGAAAAACTGCAGGGAAGACATTAAAGTTTTTGAAAGTCAATGCTTGCTTATACAAGAGCATTATGGCATGGCCCTTATGCAGCAAAAAGAAAAGCCATGTCAGGCACGACATGGCTTTTAGATTTCAGACTACCGGGAAGTTCAGAGTTCTTTGATCTTTATATTCCGGTACCATACATCATCTCCGTGGTCTTGCAACCCGATATAACCTTCCTCAGCCACTTTGGCCCAGTCGGGGTTGTATTTCGGGAATTTGCTGTGTGCCACCAGAGAATCCCATTCAGGAGTCCACAGGTGGTATTCCACGACGGTTTCTCCGTTCATTTTGTGCACCACTGTTCCGCGGTAAACAATGATCTCCACCTGGTTCCACTGCCCGGCAGGTTTTGCATTCTGCGGGTTGGCAGGGATAAGATCGTACAATGAACCGGCCTTACGATTACCGTTTTTCCCAAGCTTGGCATCCGGATGACGTTCGTTGTCGAGCACCTGCATCTCGGGAGCGGTCTCCCATATATCCGGTTTTGTTTCCTGCGCCAGGTAAAAGATCCCGGAGTTACCCCCTTCGGATATCTTCCACTCCAGTTTCAGGTCGAAGTTCTTGAATTTCTTGTCGTAGATGATGTCGCCACCTTCCTGGCTCCCGGCTTCTCCGCGGCCGGATCCTTTGCAATGAAGGGTGCCATCCACCACTTCCCAACCTGAGGGAAAATGATCCTTTCTATAGCCTCTCCAACCGTTAGGGGTTTTTCCATCAAACAACAACACCCACCCCTCTTTCTGTTCTTCCGGGGTCAGTGTGTTCGGAGGAGTTGTTTCGGCGGTTTTCTCGGTCACTTTTTCCGATTTCTCACTTTTGTTTTCTCCTTTGTTTCCCGACTTGCAACCGGTAAAGGACACAAAAGAGAACAGTGCAACCAGAACAAACAAATATTTCAGTTTCATAGTTTACAAAATTTTTAGGTTAGACAATAATTCATGCGGGCATTTCCGGCAATGAGTAACCGTTGTGATAGGTATGTTTAATATACTCTTCCGATGCAGCTTTGGCATTGATGGTCGCATATTGGGTGTTGAACTTGGGATCACCGTCCACCACCTTGAAACTGGCAGTAGTAACCACCCTGATTTTATCGTTATCGGAAATATTCTTGAATTTCATCTTTTCGCCATCCCATTCAAGCCAGCGGTTCAGGTCCTGCAAACGGGCAGCTACAACGCCCATAACGACCATTTCATTGAGCGGACCGGAATAGTTGAAGTTGGAAGAAGGAAGCACTCTGTTTTCGGGGCTTTCCTTGCAGGCACGGATCCAGTCCTGTTCATGAGCACCATTGGACCATTTCAGGCCGGTCACTTCTTCAGGACGGCGCAAAGTCTTCGGCGGAGGAGTAAAGTCTTTCATTTTGCTATAAGGGAGCAATGTCGGATCTTTTCCATAGCATCCGGTCATGATCTTTCCTTTTTCTCCGATAAACAGACAGCCACCGTTACTGTCCCGTCCCATCAGATCGCCATCGGGTAATTCTTCCGGCCGGGGGGGTAACAACCCTCCGTCATACCAGCTCACTTCCACTTCCGGATGTTTTCCGCGTGCCGGGAAGGCATAATGAACGATCTCGGCATGAGGTGGTGATTCGGTATTGATCTGCGTTGAACTGGCCTGTACTTTATAGGGATATTTCAGACCTAAGGCCAGGAAGATCGGGTCCATGATATGATTGGCCATATCGCCCAGGGCTCCGGTACCGAAATCCCACCATCCGCGCCAGTTCCAGGGATGGTAGATGGGGTTGTACGGACGCATGGGGGCCGGTCCTATAAACAGGGGCCATTTCAGCGTTTCCGGAACAGGATAAGTTTCCTTGGGCCTTTCGAGCCCCTGTGGCCAGATGGGCCGGTTGGTCCAGGCATAGGCTTTTTTCACCTCGCCGATGACACCGGCACGAACCCATTCGGTCACCTGACGAATCCCTTCTCCGGAGTTCCCCTGGTTCCCCATCTGGGTAGC
>JANTHB010000120.1 GCA_024762655.1 Bacteroidales bacterium | reverse complement strand
TAAGAAACCGGGTAAACGGGCTGACCGCAACAAAATACCGGGAAAACGGAAAAGAATATGACGTGATCGTGCGGTATGCCGAGAAATTCAGAAAGTCAACACAGGATATAGAAAACATCACGATCCAAACCCCCATGGGAAAAATGATCAAGCTGAAAGAAATCGGAGAGATAAAACAATTTTATACCCAACCCAATATCGACCGGGAAAACAAGGAGCGGGTCGTGACGGTATCTTCCCTGATCTCCGGATCGGACCTCGGCAGTGTAACTTCACAAATCCGCGAGCGCATTGCCGGTATGAATATTCCGGAGGGAGTAACGGTAGAAATAGGCGGAAACGCCGAAGACATGCAGGATAGCTTTAAAAAACTGGGACTGCTCATGTTGGTAGCCTTTATCCTGGTTTATGTGGTTATGGCGGCTCAGTTTGAGTCGCTGACCGAACCGTTTATCATCATGCTTTCCATCCCTTTTGCCTTTACCGGCGTATTTCTGGCCCTATATCTGACACACACAACGCTAAACGTAATCTCCATGATCGGGGCGGTCATGCTTATCGGTATCGTAGTGAAAAACGGTATTGTACTTGTCGATTTCACCAATCTGTTGCGGGACAGGGGGATGGTTGTCAAACAAGCTGTGGTACAAGGGGGAAAGTCCCGGTTAAGGCCGGTGTTGATGACGGCATTAACCACCCTGCTCGCCATGGTTCCGCTGGCTATTTCTACCGGCGAAGGATCCACCACCTGGCGACCCATGGCCATAGCCATTATCGGAGGGCTGCTCTTCTCCACCCTCATCACCCTGGTATTGATCCCGACGATCTACAGTATCTTCGGTGCCGCCCGGGTAAAAAGGGCACAGAGAGCACTCCTTAAAAAAACGAATGGAAACTCATCTAATTCATAATATCATGAAAGCTGTATTCATATCTTATAACCAGGCATTAACAGAGAGAATCTCGGAGATTCTTGATGATTTATATATCCGTGGATTTACCCAGTGGACGGAGGTACACGGCAGGGGTTCACAAAACGGTGAACCCCATATGGGAACCCATACCTGGCCAGCCTTAAACAATGTGCATTTATGTATCATAGAGGAGGAAAAAGTTGATCCTTTGCTACAGCGGTTACGCGCACTTAATCAGGAAGCCGAAGAACACGGGCTAAGAGCTTTTTTATGGGATGCTGAAGTGGGGTTGTAGGAACTTTTCCCGGCTTATAAAAAATTAAATAAATAATTCTGATATTTGGTTCTGAAAAATCAACAGAATTTAAAAATTTTAATAAAGATGATAAAGATTCTTAAAATCTCCGGGTTTGTCCTGTTGTCACTGATTTTACTTCTTGTCGTTTACGCCGGCATAAAATACGGCCTGCGCCGTCACACGGTAAAAGAGAACTATGCCCTGCTGGGGAAAGGAGCTCCTGTGCTCACCACGGACGGCAGACAATACCGCGATCTCAACAAAAACGGCAAATTGGATGTTTACGAAGACCCGCGTGCCCGTATCGATGACCGTGTGGAAGATCTGCTGCATCAGATGACCCTGGAAGAGAAAGCCGGGACGATGTTTATCCATATGATCGGGATAACAGAGTACGGGGAACCTATGGATATACCTTCATTATCAGGAGGGATGATGAATTTTGTTTTTTCACTGCTCCTGCCCACCCCATCCGAAATGATCGCAAAAAAGAAGATGAACAGTTTCAACACGATCAGTTCGTATGATGCGGCTACCATGGCCCGTTTCAACAACAACCTGCAGAAACTGTCCGAACGCACCCGCCTGGGCATTCCCGTCACGCTGGCCACCGATCCCAGGCACACCGTCGTAAACAACCCGGGGGCAGAAATTCCCACCCTTGCTTTTTCACAGTGGCCTTCTCCGCTGGGACTGGCAGCCACACGGGATACGGCACTCGTCCGGGCATTTGGGGATATCGCCAGGCAAGAGTACCGGGCTGTCGGCTTTAGGCTGGCATTAAGTCCCATGGCCGACCTGGCTACAGAACCCCGCTGGGGCAGGATCAACGGCACCTTCGGTGAAGATGCCACGGTGGCATCAGAGATGGTTAAAGCTTATGTTCTGGGGTTCCAGGGGGATACGCTGAGCAACACCAGCGTCGCCTGTATGTCCAAACATTTCTCGGGCGGCGGGCCCCAGAAAGACGGCGAAGATCCCCATTTCCCCTATGGAAAAGAACAGGTTTATCCCGGACATAATTTTGCCTATCACGTGATCCCCTTTGTCCGGGGCGCTCTGGCGGCCCATACCGCCGCCATCATGCCCTATTACGGCATCCCGATGGACCAGACCCCCGAGAACGTAGGTTTTGCTTTTAACAAAACCATTATCACCGGTCTGCTGAGAGATTCCCTGAAATTCGACGGAGTGGTTTGCACCGACTGGAGTATCATCACAGACTCTAAGATGGGACCTGCCCGGGCCTGGGATGCAGAAGACCTGACCCCGTTGCAGCGGGTTAAAAAAGTGCTGGATGCCGGATGCGACCAGTTTGGCGGTGAAGATGTGCCGGAGCTGATCGTTGAGCTGGTGAAAACAGGCAAGATCAGCGAGACAAGAATAGATCAGTCCGTCAGGAGGATCCTGAAAGACAAATTTGTCCTGGGCCTTTTTGACAATCCGTATGTTGACGAAAGCAAAGCCGGTGAGATCGCCGGGAAACCGGAATTTATGGCCAAAGGCAGGGAAGCCCAGGCCCGCTCGGTGGTGTTGCTGAAGAATGAAGGGTTGCTGCCTTTCAAACCGGGCATAAAAATCTATGCCGCGGGCATGAGCCACCCCGAAACACTGAACAAGTACGGGAAAGTAGTTAACGACATCGCAAAAGCCGACGTGATCGTCACACACATCCGTACTCCGTATGAAAAAAGGCACAAGTATCTTCTGGAAAATTTCTTCCATCAGGGCAGGCTCTATTACACGGAGGAGGAAAAGAAAGAGATCCTTGATCTGATCGGGCAGAAACCCTCGCTGGTGGTCGTTAACCTGGAACGGCCTGCCATACTTACCGGGATCAATGAAAAGGCTACGGCGCTGATGGCGGAATTCGGCACTTCGGATGCCGTGCTTACAGAAGTGGTCTTCGGGAAATACAACCCTTCCGGAAAGCTGCCTTTTGAGCTGCCCTCTTCAGAAGAAGCCGTGGAGAAGCAACTTGAAGATGTCCCTTATGACTCCGGGAATCCGCTCTACAGTTTCGGATACGGCATTTCATATAACAAATGACACCTATTACGCCAGGGCATCTTTCTCCAGCTCTTCCAGGGTCTTTCCTTTGGTTTCGAAGAGATATTTTCTGAAGAAAAAGAAAGAGGCAAGGGTCATGACGGCATAAAAGCCGAAGATATACCCTACACCGTTACCTGTACCGTTTTCTCCGGCAAAGAAACCTACGACGACAGGGAAAAACAGGGTGGTCAAAAAACAAAAAACCCACAGCGACAAGGAGCCTATGGAAGAAGCCCGGGCCCGGATATTATTAGGAAACATCTCCGAGAGGATCACCCACACCACAGCCCCCTGTGAGAAGGCAAAGGCTGCTACAAAAAACACCAGCATAACCAGCAGGATAAGCCCCTGCAAGTCGGCCAGAAAGAACCAGGCAAAAAGAGCCAGAAAGAGGGTCATCAGCAAAGCACCGGTCAGCAACATCTTTTTCCGGCCTATCTTATCAATCACAGTCATAGCCAGCAACGTGAACAACAGGTTGGTGGCGCCTATGATAACCGTCTGCAAAACGGAGCTCTCGGTCGTAAAACCTGCCGCCAGAAAGATCTTGGACGAATAATACATCACCACATTGATGCCCGTAAACTGATTGAACATCCCTATCAGGATGCCAATAAGCACCAGACGCAGATAAGGCTTCCTGAAAAGATATTTCATGTGGCTGATCACTTCCTCGTCCAGGGAAGCTTTGATCTCCCGGATCGTCTGATCTGCGTCCGTCATGGGATCCACGCCTTCCACCACAGCACGGGCCTGCGCTGTCTTTCCGTTTTTTACGAGCCAGCGCGGACTTCTGGCTACGAAAAAGAGTGAGAAAAAGAAGATGGCTGCCGGCACTCCTTCTGCGATAAACATCCAGCGCCAGTTATTTTTCCCGGTATTGATCAGCAGATAATCGGAGAAAAAAGCCAGCAGGATCCCGATAACGATGGCCAACTGGAAGGTGATCGTAAGACGGCCTCTCATCCGGGCCGGCGCGATCTCCGAAATATACATGGGAGACAACACGGAAGCACCTCCCACACCGATTCCTCCGATGATACGCATGAACACAAAATTATCCACATGGGTAGCCAGCCCTGTGCCTATCGCCGAGATCAGGATCAACAAAGCCATCACCCGGAGCATATTCCTCCTACCGTATTTATCTCCAAAAGGACCGATAAATCCGGCGCCTATCACACAGCCCAGCAGGGCGGAACTGACCACCCAACCTTCCATGAAACTGTCTGGTTGCAACTGCAGGTACGCTCTGAAAAACTGCAGGGCTCCGTTTACCACGGCCGTATCAAAACCGAAAAGCAACCCGCCCAGGGCTGCTATAAAAGCATAGAGAAATAAACTGTTTTTTTGTTTCATAAAGACCGTTTTATCTTTCTTCTTATACTATCTGTATTGCTTTTCAACGATCAACACCCTCACCAGCCATTCCCCCCGGCAAAGGGAAGGGTGTTTATCATTTTTTATCCTGTATTCATCTGAAGTCCCGGGCTGTTTCAATCATGGCAAATATATTTTCCGGCGGGGTGCTGGCGGGGATGGCACAGCCGGCATTCAGGATAAAATAGTTGGAGTCCTGGTATAATTCCAATAGTTCAAGCGTTTTGGCTTTTACCTTCTCAGCCGTTCCCAGGGCGATCACTCCGCTCGGATCTATATTCCCGATCAGGGTAACCTTGTCTTTATACAAATCATGAATCTTATGGATATCGGTCTTGAAATCGAGTTCAAAAGCATCGGCGCCCGTTTCCAGCATTTTTTCAAGGATGATATCCGTATTCCCGCATATATGAAGACCGTAAGGTAAACCCTGGGTATGCGCTTCTTCCACAACCTTCTTCTCGAAGGGCAGGGCAAATTTCTCATACATCTCCGCCGAGATCATCTCCGGGCCGGCGGGGCTGTCGCCGTTAGAGACCATGTCGCATCCTGTCTGTACCATCAGCTTAATAAACTGATTGGTAGCTTCGGTACAATAATCCAGTAATTCAAAGATCAGGTTTTCCTCGCTCAGCACCAGGTCGGTCATCCAGGTCTGGGCGCCGCGCATCATGCTGGCCAGTGAGAAAGGGGCCTGGTCACAGTTTCCCCGGATAAAGATCTCATCCCCGAAATACTCCTTCAACCGACGTGTTCCTTCCAACCATACCTGCACATACTTATAATCCTCCACATTCACCGGTTTCAGGTTCTTCACCTCCTCCATACTGCTGACGCACCCGCGGTTGGACCTGGCGGCATCATCCACCGGAAAATCCACCGGTACCCCCACGGCACCGGCCAGGGTTACCGTATCCACATCCACGAGGATCCCGTCATACCGGTATTTCTCCACCGCGGCGATGAAAGATCCCGCCAGCACTCTCGGGTCATTCCGGAACTGCTCCATGGTCACTCCGTACTCCCTTGCCGCCATCAGAAAATTATGCAGCATTATGGGCACTTTATCTGTTTCTTCTCCTTTCAGAGCTGCAGAGATACGCTGATATCCATTCATGAGGCATGTTTTAGATGTTTATCTATCCTTTGTATCATTTCCAACATCGCCCTGCCGTTGTGATACGGACATTTCCAGGGATCAATCTTCCGGTCGTTCCGGTAGTAAGGCGACGGGTCATCTTCCGGTTCTGTCAAAAAAGGTACGCCCAAACGGTTTACTTTGGTATACCACTCTCCTCTTTCATGATCAATCACATAACGGTCAATAAAGTCCCATGAAAGTTTTACGGTATTCCGGTATTTTTCCTCTCCGGTCAGTTGCCAGGCATTCATAAACCCTACCAGTGTCTCGGCTTGCAGCCACCAGTGTTTGTTGGTACGCACATGACTGCCATACCGGTACGACTCCAGGAACAGGCCTCCGTCCTTATCCACTCCTTCCCGCTCCACGGCCCCGGCCATTATAACGGCCCTATCCTTTACCCTCCGGATAATCTGCTTATCTCCCAGCACCTCAGCGGCCTCACAGAGCAGCCATGAGGCTTCTATGTCATGGCCAAAAAAACAGATCGCTGCGGAAGAAGCGGTTTCTTCAAATGCCCGGTCGAAAAAAATCCCAAGATGGCCGTTGGCACGAATGATCTTATCCAGAAAAAGGGTAAGCAATTCGTGGAGACGCTTTTTCACCAAGGCATCCTTCCTGATCTTATACAAGGCAGCATAGGCTTCCAGCACATGCAGATGGGTGTTCATAGACCGGGGCTCATTGTTATCAGCCATCCGGTTTTCTGTCAGCGGTTGCCAGTCCCGGGTAAACGACTCCCCATATCCCGGGTATTCCGGATCATGTGTTTTTTCTTCCAGCAACCGGAACAGACCCAGGATCTCCTCCAGCACGGCAGACTCCGGTTTGTATTCGTAATACTTGCACAGGGAGTAAAGGGCAAAAGCCTGGGCATACGTGTGTTTGATATCACTGGCCACCCGGTTATCAGGCGCCAGCTCCATAAAAAAACCTCCGTATTCCTTATCGGCAAACCGTTCCGTAACCTCCCGGAAAGCTCTTCTGGCCATGTCCCCGTATTCTTCGTTGCCGTATCTTTGGGCCGCCGCCGAAAAAGTCCAGAGAATACGGGTGTTCAGGACGGCGGATTTATTGGCCGTAAGAACAGGATGTCCGTCCAGGTCAACAGCGCCGTAAAACCCGCCGTTCTGAGGATCCACGCTGTGCGTGATCCAATATTCCAGAATATTCCGGAGTTCATTTTCAAAAACAGTACGATAACGCAACCACTCTTTTTCAGGCATATTTCAGTGCACTTGGAATGACAAGAGTACGAATATAAAGATAATCGTCAGATCCGCAAAAAGGAGAAGAAAGACCGGGATTAGAATGTTTCAACAGGTTGTAAATCTGAATTCTGAATAAAGATATTCAATAAATTATTATTTTAGGACAACAAAAATGACCTTATGCATTACGATCCAAAGAAACATCATCGCAGATCCATTCATTTGAAAGGATATGATTATTCCCGGGAAGGATATTATTTTGTCACACTATGTACCCAAAACAGGGAACATTTATACGGAAAAATCAACAATAACAAAATGGTAAAAAATGATGCTGGCATCATGCTGATAAAATGGTATTTTGAATTGGAAAATAAATATAAAAACATAAAATGCCACGAACACATTGTTATGCCTAATCATTTCCATTGTATTATTGAAATCAATTACAATTGGTCGAAAAATCATCCCACGGACGCCCACGTTCCCAACACACATCCCACGGACGCCCACGTTCCCAACACACATCCCACGGACGCCCACGTTCCCAAC
>JANTHB010000119.1 GCA_024762655.1 Bacteroidales bacterium | reverse complement strand
TTCGGCATGTTCTTCCCCTCCTTCTTTTATACGCTCGTCGTTACGGAAATATATAATAAGATCAAGCAAAACCGGTGGATACAGTTTGCCATCAAAGGGATCATGAGCGCCTTCACGGGGATGTTGCTGTGGGTGGTCATCAGTCTTGGCGAGGTCAGCCTGAACCATCCGGTAAGCTGGATCTATGCTGTGGGCACTTTCATCCTGATCCGTTATTTTAAGCTGAATCTGTTATGGGTCTTTTTGATTGGAATTGCTGCCGCCCTGGGGTTATACTTTACAGGAGCAGTTCTCTGAATACTTCTTATCCCCCACCCCATCCCTTCCCTTTCTTTCACGTGGGGGAGGGAACCAAAAAAACAAATACATTATGCCTGAAAAAGTAACGCTTCTGCGTACCCGTCAATGCAGGAAAAGCGACGTGGTCCTGCGTTTTCTCCGGGAAAATAATATTCCCCACGAGATATTGTATATGGAAACCGATCCGCAAGCACAGCGGCTGGCTAAAAAGTTCAATATCATGGCTTCGCCCGGAATTATCATCGGGGATAAGGCCCTGAACCCGTATGAGCTGGTCGCCCGTTGCCAGGTAAAAAAACCGGAAGAGACCAGGGCTTTGTTCCGGAAATTACTGGATGAATCCTCTTAAACAATAAAACCGGATGTTGCTGAAGATAGATATTTTATGCCCTCACCTCTTTCCGTGTTCATCCAGAACTTTCAGGAACATGCGGGGTTCCGGACGATAGCGGTAATTATCGGTCTCGTGGGCAAACAACACCTTTCCCTGTTCGTCGCACACAATAACCGTGGGATAAGCCGTATCTTTCTGATATCCAAAAAGATGCAACCCGGCAGGGGTCCCTCTTTTATGAAGAATGCCCAGTTTTTCTGCTGCCCGGTTTTCCGGGTCCGAAACAAAATGTACCGGAGCCTTGTGTTTTTGGGCCAGTTTGCGGGAATATACCTCAGGCTGGGAACTGATAATATATGCCTCAACGCCTCTTTTCTCCAGCTCTCCGGCGTATTTCACAAGCTCATTGATCTGGGCCATACAATGGGGCGACCAGTTGCCACTGTAAAAAAGCATCAGACATCTTTTTCCTCGCAAAGCTGAAGAATCAAGGGTTTTATGATCAAGGGTCTTTAACTGAAATTCAGGCAGGACCGATCCTTCTTTCAGATATTGGCTGTAAGTCCGGTCCATTTTCGAATACCAGTTCACATATAAAAACCAGAAAAGATACGTCAATGCCGAAAGCCAGACCGCCGATCTGCTAAGCTCACCGTTTTTCGTGAAGGCAGGGATCATGGTTAGCACAAATCCCGCCAGGATAAGATAAGAAACCAACCACAGTCTGCCGGTTCGCGGTTTAGGCTGCACATAACTCCAGAAATAGTATAAAAACGGAAACAGGACCGATATCTCTACCCCCAGCCAACCCCAGGAAAAAGGTTCGGAAAAAAGAGCATATGTTGCAATGATTAACAGAACAACCAGATAACTAAGAAAGAGTGAGATAAAAGCCGACTTCAACCATTTCATAAGCATGCATTTTTCAGATAAACCGGTTATAAAATTAATAAAATTTCCGGTTATATCCCAGGGTTATTGGGCTTAAACCCGGAACCAAGAGAAGCTTCTGATAAGATTACAAGTATCAAAGAAAAACCGGGAGAAAAAAGCTCCCGCCCACGCCTGTCAGACAAGGCAGACACTTATCCTTCCTACGTAGGCGCCTACGTAGGTAAGATACTTGCACATTCACCGGGTCACCGGAGCCAAACAGGCCCCGGACATCTCCTTCATCAGTGCAAACGCCTTTTCTACCGTATCGATACCCGGAACCGTCAGCGTAAGTTTCTCATTTTGCTCTTTAAGCTGAAAATGCAGAGGTTTTTTCTGAATATAGTACAGCAGATTCCTGAAGACATCCGAGTTGTAATAGGGGGAGTTCCGGTCGCTGATAAAGGTAGCCCTGAGATGATCCTGCTTCAGCACCACACGTTCCATCCCCAGACGCATGGCTATCCACCGGATCCGCACGATGTCGGTCAGGGCCTGTGCTGCCGGAGGCAGCGGTCCGAAGCGGTCTTTCAGCATCTGCTCAAAAGCGCTCAATGCCTCTTCGTCGTTCAGATTGTTTAATTGCCGGTACAACTTCATTTTCTCGGTGATGTTGCGGATATAGTCATCGGGAAACATCACGCTCATGTCCGTTTCAATACGGGCATCCTGCATAAAAAGCTGTTCACCTGCGGGCTGCCCGGCTGTTCCTTCCCCGCCGGCATACAGTTCGCTGAATTCTTTTTCTTTCAGTTCCTGCATGGCCTCTTTCAGGATTCGTTGATACGTCTCGAAACCGATATCGGCGATAAAACCGCTCTGTTCGGCCCCCAGCAGATTCCCTGCTCCCCGTATATCCAAGTCCTGCAAGGCAATGTTAAAGCCGCTGCCCAGCTCCGAGAATTCTGCCAAGGCTTTGAGACGACGGCGTGCCTCAGGGGTCACCAGCGTAAGCGGTGGCGCCAGCAGGTAACAGAATGCTTTTTTGTTGGAGCGTCCCACCCGGCCACGCAACTGATGCAGATCGCTTAGCCCGAAATGATGCGCGTTGTTGATAAAGATCGTATTGGCGTTGGGGATATCCAGCCCCGCCTCGATGATGGTGGTAGCCACCAGCACATCATATTCACCTCTGATAAAACCCAGCATCACCGATTCCAGTTCCCGTCCTTCCATCTTTCCATGGGCTATGCCTATCCGGACGTTCGGGACGATCTCCCCTATTTTCCGGGCGATCTCATGGATATTGTCCACCCTGTTGTGTATAAAAAACACCTGTCCGCCACGGTTCATTTCGTATTCGATCCCTTCGCGAACAATCGTCTCATGGAAACGATGCAGTTCGGTAATAATCGGATGCCGGTTGGGAGGCGGTGTGTTGATGATCGCCAGGTCGCGGGCGCCCATCAGTGAGAACTGCAAAGTGCGGGGGATGGGCGTAGCCGTAAGGGTGAGCGTATCCACCTCTGCCCGCATCTGTTTGAGTTTTTCCTTGGCTGCCACCCCGAATTTCTGTTCCTCGTCAATGACCAGCAGCCCGAGATTCTTATACTTCACATCCTTGCTGATCAGGCGGTGGGTCCCTATGATAATGTCTATCTTCCCTTCAGCCAGGCGCCGCAGCGTCTCTTTCTGGGCGGCCGGTTTCTTCAGACGGCTGATATAATCCACCGTAGCCGGAAAATCTTGCAGTCGTTCGGAAAAGGTCCGGAAATGTTGCATGGCCAGAATGGTGGTAGGCACCAGCACAGCCACCTGCCTGCTGTCGGCCACCGCTTTGAAAGCCGCACGTATGGCCACCTCGGTCTTGCCGAATCCCACATCCCCGCACACCAGCATATCCATGGGATGGGCGGTCTCCATGCCCTCCTTCACTTTCTGTGTGGCCGTCACCTGGTCCGGCGTATCTTCATAAAGAAAAGAAGCCTCCAGCTCTTGCTGCAGATAACTGTCCGGCGAAAAAGCAAAACCCGGTTTCTCCATGCGCCGGGCATAAAGAGCGATCAGCTCGCGGGCGATATCCTTGACGCGGTTTTTGGTCTTCTCTTTCAGGTTTTTCCAGGCCTTGCTGCCCAATTTGTGTATCTTCGGCGGGAGATTGTCCTTGCCCTTGTATTTGGAAATACGGTGCAGGCTGTGGATACTGACATACAGAATATCATGGTCACGATACACCAGCTTCACCACCTCCTGAATGCGACCATTGTTATTGATACGCTCCAGGCCGGCAAACTGTCCGATACCGTGATCCACATGTACTACATAATCACCGGGGTGCAGGGCTTTCAATTCCTCTACGGTCAATGCCTCTTTCCGGGTAAAGTTTTTATCGAGCTTGTATTTCTGATACCGTTCAAAGATCTGGTGGTCGGTATAAAGCGCCACGCGCAGGTCATGATCCGTAAAGCCCTCATGCAGGCTCCGGGAACAGATCTCATATTGCAGCTCAGGGACCAGGTTCTCCAGGATCTCCTGCAACCGTTCAATCTGGCCCGGATTATCCGACAGAAGATAATGTATATATCCCAGCTTCTGATCTTCCAACATCTTCTGCGCCAGCATGTCGAAGTTTTTACGGAATGCCGGCTGGGGAGATGTGTGGAAGGTTATCACGCTGTCTGCCGGCAAAGCGCTGGTGGACGCAAACTCCACCGTTCTGTATTTCCTGTACGCCTCCTGCATCTCTTCCGGCTCCATCAGGGCCACCGGCTCGTCTGTCCTTTGCTCCTCCTCCGCATCTTCCGGCGTTACGGTCTGAATATCCTGCAACTGTCCGATCATGCCCGTGATCAATGGAAGGTCTTTCACCCACACCATAGCCGAAGGGGGTAGCAGGGCGAGCACGGATACCTTTTCCGTCACCTGGAGGCGGCTGTTCAGGTCGGGCAGCAGGGTGACAGAAGGGACCTTATCGATGGATAGCTGGCTCTCTATGTCAAACGTCCGGAGAGAATCAATGATATTCCCAGAGAAATCGATCCGCACAGGCCGCTCGTCGCCATAGGAAAAAACATCCACGATACCGCCCCGCAGCGCATATTCGCCAGGCTCCGTAACGAAGTCCACCAGCCGGAAGCCCTGGTCCGTCAACTTCTCTTCCAGACCGGACAGCGACCGGGATTCTCCCGTCTTGATTTTAATGCTGTTCTTCAGCAGCGTCTTGCGATTGACCACTTTCTCGGCCAGGGCCTCGGGCCAGGTGACTAAGGCCAGTTTTCTCTTTTCCCCGGAGAGCATACGCAGGATCTCCGTGCGCATGATCTTATTGGAAGGGTCCTGCTGTCCGTATTTGATATGCCGCTTAAAAGAAGACGGCAGGAATTTGACCTCATAACCGGAAGAGAAACTTTCCAGATCGTTGTAGAAATAGGCTGCCGCCTCCATATCGGCCAACACAAAAAGATGGGTACCGGGAAGGGAAGGCAGGACACTTGCCGCAAACAATGCCGGGGAGGATCCACTCAATCCCTTCAGATGCCACAGTGCCGGAGGACTGTTTTTTACAGACCGGACAAAAGAATCCCGCTGCGGATGTTCCGCATACACCTTTGTCAGCCTGTCGTCCTTCTGCATCATAAAATCGGTCCGGGAGACAAAGATAGGGAAATATGGAATGGGTTGGGAAAATGTTTACCATGAAATTAAAAGGGGGACCCTCCGGCAGGCAGCCCGTCCGAACGGCTTCATCCGGGCGGGCCCGTCCGAACGGCTTCAGCCGGGCGGTCCTGTCCGACCAGGTTCATCCGGGCGGGCCCGTCCGAACGGCTTCATCCGGTCATAAGGTTTCTTATTTTGAACCTGCCACGAAGTGGCTAAACATGAATAACCACCCCGGCACGGGGTGGTACACAACGCAACAAGCTCCGATCCCCGAAGGGGGTCAATAGGTCTTCCCGAGGCCTGTTTATCTCCCCACCCCCTAGCCCCCTCCCCCGGTGTGGGAGGGGGAAACCCTTCCATCACTTTCCGGATTTAATTTACTAAAATCACACCTCACCCAAAACATTCTTCAATAGTTTTGACCTTTCCTCAGGAGAGAAATAAGTAGATCCACGGAACAGTCCGTCCGGGATAATTCTTCAAAACTCTTCTCATTACAAATAAAATACAAAGAGGGGCGTATATTCAAATATTGCTATTCGGTTATTAAAGATTTCCTGTCTCTGTCTACCGTTTTTTGTTTAACCCCCTTCCCAACCCTCCTCCGCCGGCTGGCGGAGAGGGAGTTTTACCCGGTGCTATTTTTCTACTGTTGGCAGGAGGGGGTAATACATAAAAATGCTTTATTCTACATAATATTCAATCATTTATCTTTTTACCGGATACTACTAATTTTTTAATACGAACGATCCCAGGGGATTTTTTTAAGTAACTTAAGAGCTTAAGTTGCCGGAATAATGTAAATTTGAAACCGTTGGCAGCCTAATTTAAGATCGTCAAAATATGCCCGTTCAATTCCCTGATCCGGAGCAGGCAACGCCGGAAGGTATCGTGGCAGCCGGGGGTAACCTCGATCCGGAGACCCTGCTGGAAGCCTATGCCAAAGGCATCTTCCCGTGGTACAGCGAGGGCATGCCCATCCTGTGGTGGTCGCCCGATCCGAGAATGGTATTGTTCCCGGAAGAGATAAAGGTCTCTCACAGCCTGCGGCAGGTGCTGCGGTCGGGAAAATACGAATGCCGGTCGGATACGGCTTTCCCGGAAGTTATCGGGCAGTGTGCCAAAGTCCCGCGCAAAGGCGAAGAGGGGACCTGGATCACCCCGGAGATGAAAGAAGCATACATCCGTTTGCACGAGCTGGGCTATGCTCATTCTTTTGAGACGTGGCAGCGGGGAGAGCTGGTGGGTGGACTGTACGGCGTATCCCTGGGCAGTGCTTTTTTTGGAGAATCGATGTTCCATTTGACGGCGGATGCCTCCAAGGTGGCATTGTACCATCTGACACAGTGGTGCCGGCAACATGATTTTGATTTTATCGACGCACAGACGCCGACAGATCACCTTGCCTCCCTGGGCGCCCGCGAGATCCCCCGCAGGGAGTTTCTTGAGATGCTGGAGAAAGCCATGGAACGGGAAACGATCAGTGGGCTCTGGGAAGTATAAACCTGTATATTGCCTCCAAATGATTATTGGAGGATTTTTTTCCTGTTTTCCGCACTTTTTTGTTCGGCACCTGTTTTTATGTATGTTGTTTTTTGTAACTTAATAACGTTATTAAAGCAGTGATTAATAACGTTATTAAAATATTATTATGGACCGTAGAAGTTTAGAAAACAGGGGTGTCCGTGGTCTGACAAAAGTTCCGGATGGCACCAGTTATGGTATAACTCTGCCCAAAGAATCTGAAAGCTCCCCCAAAAACAGCTACGGATAAAAATAGAGAAAACCGTTAAATTTGGGGAATTATGAAAAAGACAAAATTCACAGAGACGCAGATTATAAAGATTCACAGAGACGCAGATTATAAAGATTCTGCAATCACAAAAACAAGGCAGGTTCACGTATGGGTCCCCGCCTGACCGGACGGGCAGGTGTGAGAGGTTTGGGGGTGAACTTAGCGTAGCAGTCTCACGAGCGTTAACGAGTAAATTTCCCCTTACCGTTTAGTATATGAGGCGTTGGGCATTTTGAAACTAACATCTTTCGATTTACTTAAGTCTTCGTTTATTTCTATGATCTTTAAATTTAACTACTATTTGCCTAATAACTTATATGCATTATTGGCCAAAGTGTTTATTCCTTCACCGTCAATAAGTTCATCAATTTCTCGTTAATATAATAATTTCCTGTACCTAGTTTTTGTTTTCTTAATAATCCGTCTTTTGCCAGTTCATTCAAATATTTTGCTGCAGTTATTCTTGAAACACCAAGATCTCTTTCTATAAATTCTATTTTTGTATAAGGGTGTTTAAACAAATTATTTAACAAATCCTGACTATAAAATTTATAATTATTCCTTAACAAATTCTTATATTCAAATATTAA
>JANTHB010000118.1 GCA_024762655.1 Bacteroidales bacterium | reverse complement strand
TCTGGTTGCTGCCCGGCACAAAAGAAGGGCTTGAGATGCCTTCCCGTACGGTTGACATGTATCTGGGAAGCGGCCTCAGCGGCAACATCAACGGGAGGATAGGTCGCTTACCTTCCTTCAGGCTGGGTCCTTTGGCTTTTCCGCATGTACTTGTAGCTTATCCCGACACCCTCTCCCTGCAAAACATCATATGGTCGGATGGTCGCAACGGCAGTGTGGGGGCGGAGATCCTGAGGCGTTTTGATGTCACCCTCGATTATCCCAATCACCGTATCACCCTCAGGCCCAACAAATATTTCCATGCGCCTTTCACCATCAACCGCGCCGGGATCACCATCAGTGCACCCATCCCCGGTACGGCTTATTACCTCATCTCCGATTTGCGAAAAAATTCTCCGGCTGCCCGGGCCGGATTGAAAAAAGGAGACAAGCTGGACAAAATCAACGGAAAACAGGTCTCACATATGTCCATGGACGACATCTACCGGATCTTCGAAGGAAAGGCGGGAAAACGGATCAAGATGGTCGTTTTCCGGCATAACCTGCCGTTTGTTACCTATTTTTACCTCGAAGATTTCATCTGATCTTTCAGGTATTCGTCAAAATAATCCGACACCTTGCGCATCAGATGGATCCGGTCATACCCTCTGACATTATGCGGATGGGTAGGATAGACAAAATAATCCACCTGCCGGCCATGAGATATAAAAGCCCGTAAAAGGGTCAGGCTGTGTTGCCACACTACGGTACTGTCCATCGCTCCGTGGATCATCAGCAAATGGCCTTTGAGGCCATCCACATAATTTTTCAGGTCGGCCTCTGCATAACCTTCCGGGTTTTCCCGGGGACGATCCATGTATCTCTCGCCGTACATTACCTCATAATATTTCCAGTCGGTTACCGGTCCTCCGGCGACCCCTGCTTTGAACACGCCAGGGTTCTTCAGCATCATAGAGAGGGTCATAAACCCACCATAACTCCAGCCGTGCACCCCGATCCTCGCCGTATCCACGTAAGGCAGTGATTTCAGGTATTTCACCCCCCGCATTTGGTCTTTCACCTCGAAATCCCCCAAATGGCCATGAATACAGCTTTCAAAATCAAAACCTCTCCCTGCGGTTCCGCGGTTGTCAAGGGTCAGGCTCACATACCCCTGTCCGGCCATGTAATGCTGCCACATGCGTGATTGTCCCAGCCACGAATCCGTAACCAGTTGAGAATGGGGTCCTCCATACACATATACCACCGCCGGATATTTCTTTGACGGATCGAAATTCACCGGTTTGATCAGCCTGTAGTACAATACGGGAGAGTCTCCTTCGGCAGGCAATGAATCCAGGATCACCCGTCCCAGCCGCCTGTCTCTCCACGGATCCCGGGCCGTCAGAAGACGTTTGACCGGTTTTCCTTCGGCACTTATTATTTCTATCACCCGCGGTGTTTGCAGATTAGAGTAACGGTCGATAAGATAATTCCCGTCGGACGAAAGGATACCCTGATGTGTACCGTGAACAAGCGTCAGTCTCTTTTTCTTACCGTTCTTCAAATCAACCCTGTAAATATGTCTTTGAAGCGGACTCACCTCGGCAGACACATAGTACATATAGTTATCATGATTCGCAAACCCCAGTACATCCGTCACATCATACTCACCGGGTGTAAGATTGCGGATCATCCTGCCGGACGTATCATACAGGAATACCTGGTTATTTCCTTCACGGCAACTCTGCCAGATAAACTCCCCCGGATGCTCCGGGAGGAAACGTACCGGATGAAGGGGTTCAACATAATGACTATCTTCCTCTTCAAACAGGGTCCTGTCTTTTTTTCCCGTTTCCACATCATACCTGTTCAGCCACATATGATCCTGTTCCCTGTTCAGTACGGCAATAAAAATATATTTCTCATCGGGACTCCAGGCAATGTTGGTCAGATACTGATCATAAGGCCCCGGGGTGATGATCTCACGGGTCGTATTGTTTTTCCGGTCATAGACGAACAGGTGTATCTCTTCGCTCTCCATGCCGGCCATGGGATACCGGATGTTTTTCAGTCGGGCCACACGGTGGCGTATATCAACCAAAGGATACAGGGTCACACGGCTTTCGTCTTTGCGGTACCATGCCAGGTAGTTGCCGTTGGGAGACCAGAACGTACCTTGGGTAATACCGAACTCATTACGGGAAACGGCTTGCCCGTTCACAAAACCGGGCAGGGAATCGAAGGATAGCTGCCGGATTTTCTTCCCCGGCTCAGACAAGTATATATTTTGTCCCCGGGCAAAAGCAACGGCAGAATTCCCGGCACAGTAATCCGCATGCTGACCTCCCCGGGGAATCCGAACCACCGAAACGATCTTCCTCTTTTCCACATCCATTTGCACCCAGGTGGTATCCTGCGAAAACCAGATTGTATTCCCATCCTTCCAGTGTATTGAAGGCCAGGAGGACAAAGAATCCCCGGTAACCAATTTCAGCTCCAGCTTCAGTTCATCCAGTGTAAAGAGCAAGGTTTTCTTTCCTTTTACAGGATCTTCCACCACCAGTGAATCCCAAGATATCCGCGAAAGCACATGGCCTTCCGGAAGCCATTGTAATCCTCTGACTGTAGGTATTCTGAACTTTGTATACGGGCCGACAATGGCATCTTCCAGGCTCAGAACAGGCTTCTGGGCCACAGAAAAGACAAGTGAAAACAATGAAAGGAGTGCTGCAAGTATCAACCGGTACAATTTCATATCTGTGTTTTATTTGATTAAATACAGACAGCAAGTTTATTCATTCCGGCTGAAAAAAACAACAATAAAGAAATTTCTTAAAACGAACAATCCTCGAGGCAGCCCGTCCGAACGGTTTCAGCCGGGCGGGCATTCAGGCGGGCGGGCGGAAGCCATAGAGGTATTTCCTGCCTGCAGCAGGCAGGCGCTCGTTTTATTTTGGCCTAAAGGCGCAAAAACCGAAATTTCTTTATTACACCTCACCCAAAACTTTCTTCGAAAGTTTTGACCTCTCCTCAAGGAGAGGTATAGGTGAAACCCCGGAGAATTCTTTAGATTAAAGCGGTCCCCTGCGCTATAAATTATGATTTTTTCATCCTTCCGGAGGTTTGCTTAATCATATTTGTTTTTTCTGTGGAAGAGCGTTCCGTTGAAAAAATACTCGGAATAATATTTCTGTCCGTTTTCAACATGAACCCGGTATTGGTAGACATTCCTCTCGCCGTTCGCCGAGATGGTGGTCAACTGGCCCTGGTCGCGGGTACCGCTGACGGACCAACGTCCGCGGGACTGTTGCTGTCCCGCATTGCCCCAGCTACCGGTATTGTTCCCTCCCCCATCGGTGAAGTTGCCGGAGTAAGAAGTTTCGGAATTATCTGTCCAGGTACCGTCGGCGTAAAGCGTTACATACGATGCGGTATTGGTAGTGGTCGTTACCCAGGTGTCGGCAAAAAACTGCATCAGATCGGATGATCCGCCGGCAGAAGGGCGTACAAACCGCACGTGGGTAGCAATCTGCCGGGCAGCAGCCATCAGGTCATTACTCATCTTATCGGGGGTGGAGAGCGCCAGGATATATACACCACCACTATTTGGCGATAAAGTTCCATACCCTTTCCCTTTCACCTGTTGACCGTTGACGATACCTGAATAGTCCACCCCCAACACATTGTTGCTTACCTGCTGCATGCTTCCGGAAGCCCTCAGCGAGGTGCCATCCTCCCGGATGCCCTGCATCATCTCGCTCTGCATCATCTGCATGTTGGAAGCAGTGTGTGGGAATACAACGATCATCCCCGGCACACTGTTATGCCCTACCATGAAACCGTTCTGCGTCTTTTGTGTCACCCATCCCTGCGGCGGCACAAACCTGAAACCCAGCATATCATCGCCTACCTCCCCCGCGGCAGCAGCCTGATTACCGGTATAGGCCGGTTGCGTTTGTTGCTGCGGCCGGGAAGCATATTGCTGAGAGGGTTGTTGTGCATATTGCTGACTGTTTTGGTATTGATCCTGGGGAACCTGCTGTTGCGTCTGTTGATTTGAAGTCCGGTTATTCCCTGTCCCTGCATTCCCGGAAGCAAACACATTCACGCCGGAAGATGGATTTGCTGCTTGCCTGTTAAAAACCAGATACCTGGCTTTATCATAATCGGGTTGGTTGTTGGCATCCGCCTCTATCAGCGAAAATGTCAGTTCATTCCCCTCAATATATGCCTCAAAAAAGACCCTGCCTCCATCAGAAGTACAGGTCCCTGTTGCAGTACCATTCCCCTCGAAGGTCCCGTTCACCTGGAAAACGGTTCCATTTGAACTTGTTAACGTTCCCGTAACCTTGTTGTTCACATGCTGGGTCAGGTTCAGGGTGAGCGTCACCTGTCCGGAATTCAGGATAAATCTGCCCGTATAAGGATGCTGTTGTACCGTGTTCTGATGTCCCGTAACCAAAAAACCAATTAAAAATATTCCGGCAAATAACACTTTGAATTTTAACATAATGATAAGATAATAATTTTACAATAGAGGTAAAACGACCGTTGAAAGACATATAGCATAGGCCTAACAATATAGGGATTTTTGCCTAAATTCCAAAAACCGGATATTATTGTCCCGGCAAGCCTGGCATGAAAATAAAGATCATGTCGTCATCCGGGGGAGGCTCTCCGGGCATTTTTGTCTTTTCTTGCAATCCTCTTTATCTTTACGGACATTATGACACACAAAGAAAAACTCTCGGCGCTCCGTGCTGCCATGCGACAGCAGAAACTGGATGCTTATATTCTTCCTTCTTCCGATCCGCACATGAGTGAGTATCTGCCTGATCACTGGCGTATTATGGCCTGGCTCACCGGCTTCACCGGTTCGGCCGGTACGGTAGTCGTCACTCGTGATTTCGCCGGCGTGTGGACCGACTCGCGCTATTTTATCCAGGCAGAGGAACAACTCCGGGATTCCGGATTTTCCCTCGTAAAACTGGTTGTCCCCCATACCCCGGAATGGATTTCCTGGCTTAAGGAAACCCTGCCTGCAGGCAGCCGGGCAGGGTATGACGGAAACCTGATATCTATGTTGCTGCACCGGAAATTATTCAACGAACTCGGCGACCGTGGCATTCATACGGTTCCGGATACAGACCTGATCTCACCCCTGTGGCAGGACCGGCCTCCCTTTCCTCCGGCACAGGCTTTCGAACATCCTTCTGCTTTTGCAGGAAAGAGCGTCCCTGAAAAACTTGCCGCCATACGCCGTAAAATGAGAGAGGCAGGGGCACACTATGCTCTGCTTACCGCCCTGGATGACATCGCCTGGACTTTCAACCTCCGCGGAAAAGATATTCTTTACAACCCCGTTGTCCTGGCCTGGGCCCTGGTAAGCCCGGACGGAGCCACCCTCTTTATCCGCCCGTCAAAAATGCCCGGCATACTGAAAGACAAACTTCAGGAACAGGGCATTTCCGTGAAAGATTATGACAACTTTTTCCGGGACATAGCCGGTATCCCGGCGTCAAAAGCCGTTCTCCTCTCCCCTTCCTCCACCAATGCAAATATCTATCATACCCTGTCAGGCGCCAGACTCATCCTCCGGGATCCCTCCATTCCTGCCCTGCTGAAATCGGTCAAGGACCCCGCAGAATCCGCCCATATCCGCGAAGCCATGGTCAAAGACGGGGTCGCTCTGACTAAATTCTTTTACTGGCTCGAACAACATATCGGAAAGACACGGATCACCGAGCTCACAGCAGCAGCAAAACTGGAGTCCTTCCGGGCCGGACAGGAACATTTTATGGGCCCAAGCTTTGCGACCATCTCTTCCTTCGGCTTCCATGGCGCCATCGTCCATTATACTCCTTCTCCGGAGAGTGATCTCGAGCTGACGGTTCCCGGCATCTATCTGCTGGACTCGGGCGGACAATATTTCGACGGAACCACCGATATCACGCGCACGATCCTGCTTGGCGAGCCTACCCCACAACAAAAGCAGGATTTCACACTGGTACTGAAAGGAATGATCGACCTGGCCAGGTGTCGTTTTCCGGAGGGAACCAAAGGCTATCATCTGGATATACTGGCCCGGAATCCCTTATGGTCTGCCGGGCTGAACTACGGCCACGGCACGGGCCACGGCGTGGGTTATTTCCTGAATGTCCATGAAAGTCCTCCTTCCGTCAGTCCCCGCTGCAACAATGATCCAGGTGCCGTTCTCGAACCCGGGATGGTACTCTCGGACGAACCGGGACTTTACCGTGAAGGAGAATACGGGATCCGCATTGAGAACCTGGTACAGGTAGTCCGCGACCGCGAAACGCCCTTCGGCAATTTCCTGCACTTCGAGACCCTCACCTTATGTTATATAGACCGGAAACTCATCGAGCCATCCCTGCTCTCGAAAGAGGAACAGAAATGGCTCGATCATTACCATGAAGAGGTGTTTCGTAAACTATCTCCGCGACTGGATGAGGAGCTGCGGAAATGGCTGAAGAAAAAAACGAAGCGATTGATACAAGAAGAATAATAATTTCCTCTCATCTCTCACCTCTCATCTCTCACCTTATGCTTTTTGTAAATGCACATCCATCTGAGGATAAGGAATATTGAGTCCTTCTTCGGCAAAAGTCTTGTACACTCTTTCATTCATGTCGAAAAAGACGCCCCAGTAGTCGGCACTTTTCACCCAGACCCTGGCGGTCAGGTTCACCGAGCTGTCTCCCAGTTCAGCCAAGGCAATGAAAGGCTCGGGATCTTTCAGGATCCGGCTGTCCTCGCCGATCAGTTTCATCAAAACCGATCTGGCCTTGTCCACATCATCTCCATAACCAATGCCAAAGGTCCAGTCCACACGCCGTTGTGGTTCGGTGGAGAAATTTACCATAGATCCTGTCGCAAGTCCTCCGTTGGGGATGATGATGGTCTGTTTATCAGGTGTATTCAGGATCGTATTGAATATCTGGATAGCTTTTACGCTACCCGAATATCCCTGCGCACTGATAAAATCACCTACCTTGAAAGGCTTGAATAAAAGGATCATCACCCCTCCGGCGAAGTTTTGCAGCGTGCCAGACAATGCCATACCCACAGCCAGACCGGCAGCTCCGATGACTGCAATAAAAGAAGTCATCTGGATCCCCATCATTCCTAAAACACTGATGATCAACAGTACCTTTAAGGTAACACCGATCAGGGAGGTCAGGAACGGTTTTAACGATTCATCCATTTTCCCTTTGTCCAGACCTTTCCTGATACCCTTGACGATGATCTTGATGATCCAGAGACCGATCAGCAGCGCGACCACTGCCCCGAGCAGTTTCAAACCGTAAGTAGTTAAAAACTCTCCGGCTTTTTCAATGTAAAGATTCATTTGTTCCATAACTAGATTTAATTTTTATTTATACTGCGTAAAGATAATATAAAAAAACAATTATGAAATTTATTCCAATGAATGATTCCCGGGAAATTCATAGATTTTCCTGTTCACCGTTTTTTGTTTCACCCCCTCCCCAACCCTCCTCCGCCAGCTGGCGGAGAGGGAGTTTTCACCGGTGCTGTTTTTCTGCTGTATGCAGGAGGGGGTGATACATA
>JANTHB010000117.1 GCA_024762655.1 Bacteroidales bacterium | reverse complement strand
GGCAGCACAAAAGGTATCTTCAGATCTTCGGCTTTTCTGTATTGCAAAGAATATCCTGCCTGCAGAGAATACCGCTGTAGTTGGATATGCAGATCTGTTTTATGGGTGATCATAAAACCGGTATTCTTAAAACGGTAATCAAGAATACCGTATCCGTTGAAGATTCCGAGACTTGAAAGGATCGTCTTGTTTTTGTTGCTAATGTTTGCCTGGACACCTACATCCCGCACCCCCAGGGTGCCGTTGGGAATAAGCTTGTTAATGACGACCGCCCTTTCAATCGAAGGCAGCAGGTAATCATGTTGAAACCGTTCCAGGCTGTAAGCCGGCACAAACTGTCCCAGGTCGAAAGAGACCAGACCTGTTTTGTATCCGGCTTTTACATCCTGCAGAAAAAACTTTTCATGGGCGGCGCCGGTAAAAGTCGTCTGAACCTTAAAAGACCAATGCTCCGAAAAGGCCGGTGCCGAATGTACCCATAGCTTCAGCCTTCGCAGGGAAAAGGCGGTATAATCTTCAAAATTACTCTGTGCACGCAACTGAATATATCCGTTCCAGTCGATCCTGGGATCCTGACCCCGGGCCGGTAACAGAACAGCAAATACTGCCAGCAGAACGGCACCTGTCCTCTTCATCGGGAGGTTCGCTTAAATATATTTCCGGGTTTCAGCAATACTGCAAAATCTTCATTGCCGGCAGCAATCCACCTGGTGTTGTAGCCTTTTGACAACAGATAGATATAGGCCCAGCCTGCACGGGTGCGGGAAGAACAAAATGTCCCGATAAACCGGTCCCGGGGTAGTTCATGGTATCTGTCAGGCAACTCATCTATCGGAATGTTGATCGTCTTGATATTAAAATGCCTGAAATCAAACCGCAACGTTTCCGTTTCTTCTTTTGATCTTACATCCAAAAAGATAACATTTTCTTTTGCAAGGAATTTTTCGGCTGAGATTTGATGTTGACCTGTTCCGCAAAATGCAAGGGTCATTTTTCTTAATGTTTCATCCATAGGTTGAATTTTTTTTATTAAAAAGCTTTGAACATCAGTTTTACCGCCATGACCAACAGGATCAGCGCCAGAATTTTCTTGACGGTATTGTGATTGAGTTTTTTATGCATAAAAATGGTGCCGAGCGAGGCCCCTAATACGCCTGCTACGGAAGCGATGACCAGTATTCTCCAGTTGACATTTCCCATAGCCCAGTAGGTCAGAAATCCTGAAAAGGAAGAAAAGGGGACCACAAACGCTGTGATGGCTGTTATCTTTTTTGGATTGTATCCCAGCATAAGCATCAGCGGAGAAATAATACCCCCACCGCCTATGCCGAGCATCCCCGATAACAATCCGGCAAAACCTCCGATGAGGGAGAGGGAAACATAGGGATTGTCCGTTCTGTATTGATCGGATGCTTTTTTCTTGTGCAGCAGAAACATAATGCCGGAGAAAAGTAAAAAACCGATAAACAGGAAAAGAATGATCCTGGCCGGAATGAATTTGGATACCCAGGCCCCCAGAATGGCAAACAGAAATGAAAAAACAATGATAGGAATGCCGGCTTTGAAATCCAGTCTTTTGTTCCGGATATTATTGATGCTGGCTCCGGCAAGACTGACTGTGTTATAGAAAAGCCCCACCGGCTTGGCCGTACTGATGGGGATACCCAGAGAAACCAGAATGGGAATCAGGATGATGGCAGCTCCCACACCTCCCAGAGAAAATAAAAAAGCTGCCAGAAAGGAAATGAAAAAGATCAGAATGTCCATAAGGTTATGTCTGAATATGCAGGGTGATACAATGAGAACAGAGGAAGATCAATGGAAAAACTCCCCGAATAACTTTCTGGCTTTTTCCCAGTTTTCCTTATGAATACAATATCTGATCCTTGGAGGATTTAATTCTCCCTGTATCAATCCTGCCTCTTTCAGCTCTTTCAGATGCTGAGAGATGGTGGATTGTGCCAATGGAAATTCTTCTACCAGATCGCCGGTATAACAACAGGCCTGACTCTCCAGCGATTTTAATATTTTAATACGTGTGGGATGACCCAGTGCCTTGGCAAAACGGGCCAGTGCAACCGTCTCCTCACAATACTCAATTTCTTCGAGATATCGTTTCATCCGTAAGGTGTGTTTTGTAAAAACTTTGATCGCAAATATACGATATATGCGTTTGAAAGAAACACAATTTCCAAATATTTTTAGCAAATCTTTTGCCGCCACGGCCAGCGACCCCGTTTGGATTCGACCTGTTGCCACAGGGGATTTGTCAAAAAAAGAAGCGTCGTACAGCCCGTTATTGATGAAACAGAGCCGCGGCCGGGATCTCTTGTTCCGGTATCCCCGGGCCCTGCCATGACACCACCAGCTCTTTGGCCAGACCCATCTGGAAGTATTTTACCACAACAGGATGCCATCCTTTTTCCAAAAAGATCTTCTTATCCTGCTTGAAGGAACGATGACCTCCGTCATTGTTGATGATTTCTTTTCCGTTGAGAAACAGAATAGCGCCGTCATTGACTTTCAGTGAAAAGGTATACACCCCTGTCTGCGGCGCTTTCAGGTATCCTTCATACCAACAGCCGAAAGGTCTTTGATCCTTTACCATATCAACGTTGAAGGTCCGGATGATCCCGCTTTGGGTAACCGGGTATTCCATGATACGTGCAGCATTTTCTACGGGCTGATCCACGAAATGGTACCTCAGACCCGATGTCGCACGCGGGATTTTAACCGCTTTCAACTTTTCTATGGGATAGAAATGCACCCTCCGGGGATAAGCGGGTAGTGCCCCATCGGAATAGCTGGTGAGCCTGAGAACCGACGCCTTCCTGATAAGGATTGGCCGGGAGTACAAAAGAGATTTTTTCGTAGGGACGCTTCCGTCCAGGGTATAATAAACTTGGGCGCCCGGATCCCCGGAAGAGATACGTACCGGCAGGCTCCCTAAAAAATAAATGTCTTTGAAATGCGGCGTGGGGGAAGCGAGCCAGTGAAATTTTTTCTCCGGGAAGGGAGGCCGGTCCTTTTTCCCTGTGCCCCATTCCCTGTTGGGCCCGGCGCTCATCGTAAAAACCAGAGAACCTCCCTGCATAATATCCTTATGTCTCAGCCAGGTCCCGGACAAAGACTTCCCGTTCAACGAAGCCGACTGAATATACACGTTCTCCGGACTGTTGTTTTTTGCACGGATAATAAACCTGTTTCCGTTTTCCAGGTGAAGGGTGACTTTGTCGAATAAGGGACTGCCGATGGTATAATAGGGGAGGCCCGGAGTGACGGCATAAAAACCCATGGCGCTCATTACATACCAGGCCGACATCTGTCCGCAGTCTTCGTTGCCGGTGATGCCATCCTGACGGTTTGCGTAAAGCGTGGTGAGGATCTTTCTGACCAGCATCTGTGTTTTCCAGGGGCTCCCGGCATAATCGTAAAGATAAGCCATGTGGTGACTGGGCTCGTTGCCGTGGGCGTATTGTCCGATAAGCCCCGTTACATCCCTGACATGGATCCTGGAACGATCGGCTTTTCTGGTGAAACACGAATCCAGCCATCGCTCAAAAGGCCGGTTTCCCCCCATGAGCCTGATTAACCCATGGATATCCTGGGGAACGAAAGTACTGTATTGCCACGCGTTGGCTTCGGTATAATGACTGATCGTTTCATCCGGATCAAAAGGAGATACGAAATCAAAATTGCGTTTTCTTCCGCGCATGAAGTGTACGGTGGTATCAAAGAGATTTTTATAGAACTCACCCCGTTGACCAAAATAAATCAATGCTGAATCATCGTTGAAATCCTTTGCCATTTGGGTTATACACCAGTCATCGTAACTGTATTCCAGCGTGCGGGACACCGACTGGCCTTTCAGATCGCAGGGGATATACCCGTAATCCAGGTATAGACTTTTTCCTTTCCGCTGCAGATCGTTGGCCAAACTTTTCATAGCTTTATAGGCCTTCCGCACATCATAGTCGCGGATCCCTTTCGCATAGGCGTCGGCCACTACCGAAAGGGAATGGTAGGCAATCATCGGAGGTTGTGTCCCCTCCGTATTGTTGAATTCCATGATCAGCATACGGCCCGTATGATCGTAACGCTCCAGAAAGGTCCGGACAAACTGTGCCGTCCGCTTTACATTGATAATGGTAAACAGGGGATGCAAAGCCCGGAACGTGTCCCACAGGGAGAAGTTGGTATAGTTTTCAAAGCCTTCCGCAGTGTAGATTTTCCCGTTGGTGCTTCTGTACCGCCGGTCTGCATCCATCCAGATGTTGGGATGCATCATCGCATGATACAGAGAGGTGTAAAAGATGATCCTTTCGTCAGGAGTACCTCCTTCCACCTCGATCTTTCCCAATTCCTTATTCCAGGCATCCCGTGTCTCTCTGCGGATACGGTCGAACTCTCCGGCATAGTTGTCGCTGGGGATCTCTGCTTCGAGGTTCCTGCGGGCACCCACCGAATCTGTTACCGAGATGCCTACCTTCATAAAAACGGATTCTCCTTTTTGGGTGTCGAAACGAAACAGGCCGGCGAAATCTTTTCCTGCTGAGGTTTTGCTTGCTTCTGCCTGTTTGCCGTCAGCGGGAGCGACATAGCTTTTAAAGGGTTTTGAAAAACGGGCCAGGAACCAAATCCCGTGGCTGTGGCCGGAAACCTCCTGATGATTTTTAGCGATATGCAGGCTTCCGCGGCCTGACTTCAGGGCAATGCCGGCGCCGTCCGTGGCCGGGAAGGTATATTTGTGCATACAGGTACGCAGGGTAGCAGTGAGCTCGGCAGTAATGCCGTAGTCATCCAAGAACACCTTGTAGTAGGCCGGCGAGGCCTCTTCGTTTTTATGTTGAAAACGGGAAACGATCCTTGCGGGAACGGTCGTTGTATCCACAAAAGGCATAAAAATAATCTCTCCCGGCACATGGTTGCCCCCGCCTGCCATCCCGCTGACATGGATGTGACTGAACCCAAAAACAGTACCCCGGCTGCCGCCGTCCTGATAATCTGTCCAGGGCCCCGGTTTGATCATTCCATAGGGCATCGAAGGACCATAAAAAGTATTGCCGGGACCGACGGTGCCGATAAAAGGATTGACTTGCCCGGCATGGTCTTTTTCGGGGAGGCCGGAGGTGGTACACCGGGACAGAAGTAAAGCGGAAAAAAGAAGGATACCGGAGCGGACCAGGACAGGGATGTTCATAGGATTATATTTATCTGTGAAACGGAATGTCGGGAGCCATCTCAAATACCAGGGTCCCCCCTTTGTTCAGTTCATCATAGGTGACAAAAGACCGTTGTAACGGTTGGCCGTTCAGCTCTTTGGCTTTTATATATATGTTTTTGTCCGAAACACCCTTTGCGATGATGCTGAAAGTTTTGTTGTTCGGGAGATGGAGGGTTGCTTTTTCAAACTGCGGACTGCCGAACCGGTATTTCCCGTCAAGGGGATTGACCGGGTACATTCCCAGGGCACTGAATACATACCAGGCCGACATCTGTCCGCAGTCTTCGTTGCCGCATAAGCCGTCCGGAGCATTGTGATAGAGCGAGTCGATGATCTTATTGGTGTAATATTGGGTTTTATAATCCTTCCCTATAAAATCATACAGATAAGCTACATGATGGCTGGGTTCGTTGCCCTGGGAATACTGTCCGATCATTCCGGTGACATCTTCGGTGTCTTTTCCAAGCAATTCGGAGGTCTGTGTGAAAAGACTGTCGAGCATTTCCTCAAATCCTTTTTCACCCCCCATCATCCGGATCAGACCTGCCATATCATGAGGTACGAAAAAAGTGTATTGCCAGGTGTTCCCTTCTACGCAAAGGGGATTCCCATATTGGGCAAAACGGGGAATGAAAGGCCGGTACCAGGTGCCGTCACTCTTTCTGCCGCGCATCAGCCTGTGGCCGGGGTCAAACACGTGCTTCCAGTATGCCGATCGCAGCATGTACTTTTTGCAATCGTCTTTTTTCCCCAGTTTCCGGGCCACCTGCGCAATACACCAGTCATCCCAGGCATACTCCAGGGTTTTGGATACGGTTCCGCTTCTTTCCTTATCCGTTGGAACGAAGTGATACTTCCGGTAAAAACCCAGTCCTTTTCTGTTGGTGTTGGAAGCATCAATCATGGCCTGATAAGCCAATTGCCGGTCAAAATCTCCTATGTTTTTCAGGATGGCATCCGCCAGTAATACCACTGCGTGATAGCCGATCATGGAACCGCCTTCGTTGCCTTCTATTTCCCAGTAAGGCAGGGAACCGGTCTGACGGTACATCGTCAGCATAGACCGGCAGATGTCTCCGTATACCCGGGGCTGCATCAGGGCCAGCAACGGGGCTTCGGCGCGAAATATATCCCACAGCGAAAAGACGGTATATTGAACATATCCCCGGGCGGTATCCGTTTGCTGAAGGTAATTTTTATAGGTGCCCGTAACATCAGAAAAACGGTAAGGTGCCAGAAAACTATGATATAAAGCCGTGTAGAAAGTGGTTTTCTTTTGTTCGTCCGGGGAGTGTATGCTGATTTTCCCCAACGCATCGTTCCACTTATCTTCTGTGGCTTTTCGCAGGGCATCAAAATTCCAGCCGTAACGGTCTGCCGTCTTCAGATTGGCCAGGGCCCCGGTTTCATTGGCCGAAGAGATCGCTACTTTCATCAGCAACCGGCGGTCTTTTTTTCCGTCAAAGGAAAACGCTCCGGCCAGATGATTTCCTTTTGCAGCATGATCCCCCGTGACCGTGTCCGCATTGAACAGTTGCATGTCTTGCAGGGGCTTTGAAAATTGAATGACAAAAAAAACGCGTTGTACATCAGCCCATCCGGTTGAAAAACGGTATCCCCCAATCATATCGGGAGCTATTTTGTGAATGTAACAACCGGTAGGCCGGTCCCGGTTGATATGGAAACCCAGGTTTAGGATTACGTGCTGCAAGGGGGTGTTTTCCGGGAAAGTGTAGCGGTGCATGCCAGTGAACTCACTCACGGTCAACTCCACATCAATTTGATCGTCCTCCAGGTTTACGAAATAATACCCGGGAGACGCTTTTTCCCGGTCATGGGAAAAGCGGGAACGGTAGGCCAGCAGGAAATTATGTTGGAAAGTGTCCGCCAGGCCGTCTTTGTTTAGAAAACTGCGCGGGTTGATGCCGTTTTTACGGCAATAATCCCGTACAAAAGCGCTGTCCTGCGTAAAATATTCTTTCCTGATCTTTTTGGTAGTGGGCATAACGGAGATATCCGCCAGGTCGCCGACGCCGGTACCGCTGAGATGGGTGTGCGAAAAACCTGCGATGAAAGTGTCGGGATAATGATACCCGGAACAATATTCCCAGCCCTGGCCCCCGTTGTCCGGACCCAACTGAATCATTCCGAAAGGATAGGCGGCTCCAGGAAAGGTGTTGCCATGGCCAACACCGATTTTGCCGCCGGTACCGATGAACGGATCCACATAATCCACCGGTTTTTTCTCCGGTCCGGCACAGGAGAAGCCAACCATGTAAATTACCAGTAATATTTTCCAAACGGATCGTATCATAATTTTACGTTTCTTCGTCCGCCGTAGCCCGAACGGCGAAGGAGGATTACTTCCGCCTTCTTTCCACACGAAACGCATCCAAAATGCTTCCGTCCAGTTGGATGGCTTTCAGCGTTGCTTTTTCCGGGCCCACGTCTATGCTCATAAAGTGTTCGATCTTCTTATATTTCAGGGTTTCAGGTTGAATCGCATCGGTATCGTACAGCGGAGCGCCGCCCCCGGCAGTGACAATGTAATGGGTGCCGCCGTGAAAAGCATGTTCATAATAATGATCATGGCC
>JANTHB010000116.1 GCA_024762655.1 Bacteroidales bacterium | reverse complement strand
GGGGGTATGGGGGTGGGGTGATAACCGGGCCCGGAAGGAACGGTTGACCCCCTTCGTGGACCGGAGTCTGTTGCATTGTGTATGGCTGTCTCAAAAGGTTAGATTGTATCTAACCACAAAGAGCTCAGAGGATGCACAAAGTGCACAAAGAAATTATTATCTATAAGTTATTGCTTCGTGTCCTTTGAGAAATCTTGGTGTCCTCTGTGGTTAAAGCATTTTTTAGGCAGCCTCTAAACATATTATTCTACTTCGTGGCTGGTGTAAAATGTGAAACCTTTTGACCGGCCGAAGGGCTTCGTTCAGCCGGACAGGCCTTCCCCGGGAATCGTTCGTTTTAAGGAAGTTCTTTATTATCTTTAACCCCGGATAATATGCCTTCAGTTATGGGAAAATATGTTTACTTTTATTTTTTTTTCATTGTTTTAATGCTTGCACCGGCATGTGCCGGTAAAAGCAAAGAAAAGAGAGATAACCCTGCCGCATACCGTTCCACGGCCTCTCCCGATTCATTACATAACATCTGGAAGCCGGATGGTGCTGACGGCATCGCATGGGATATAAAAAAAGAGGATATCCCACATACCGATCATTTGGAGTTCAGCGGATTGCGTGTGTCGTCCATCGTTACCTACGGGGTGGATGAAGAAGGCAATCTGGTGTTGAAAAAGACGGTGGTCTGGCCGTTGTTGCGTACCATCCCCAATGATACACATGCCAGCCTGATTCACGGTTTTGATGAAAATGAAAACGCTGCGATCATCTGTGATGGAAATGCCGTACATGATGAAAAGCCGTATCAGGTAAAGTTTAACGGTGTACTAACGATTCTGTCGCATGCCGGAGACAACCTTAGTGTGAAAAGAGTCCTCTTCCCATCCACCTCTCAGCCGGCTATCCTGGAAAAGGTAACCGTGAAAAATATCTCGGGAAAAGATGCAGCAATACTTCTGGCACCGGTGCACTATGAGAACATTACCCCGTCAGAAAAAGGAGTTTACGGTGCCTATACCATACTGGCAGATAACCGCGAAGGAGCAGCAAAAGTGCTGAAGCCCGGAGAAAGCATATCTACCGTCATTGTGTACTCGGCGTTAAAAGCAGGAGAATCTCTTTCGGTCAACGGGGAGCAAGAGTTGAAGAAACGGGAAGATTTTATTCGTTCTTTGAATGCTTCTTTGGTGTTGGAAACCCCTGATCCTGTGATTAACCGGATGTTCCGCTTTGCCAAGTTGCGGGCGACAGAAAGTATATACGCTACCAAAGGAGGTCTGATGCACGGGCCCGGCGGAGGGCGTTACTATGCGGCTATCTGGGCCAACGACCAGGCCGAATATGTGAATCCTTTCTTTCCTTTCCTCGGAAATAAAAACGGGAACGAGTCGGCCATCAATAGCTTCCGGCTTTTTGCCCGGTATATGAACCCGGCATTCAAGCCCCTTCCTTCTTCTATCATTGCTGAAGGGACCGACATCTGGGACGGCGCCGGCGACCGGGGCGACGCGGCTATGATTGCTTACGGCGCTTCCCGTTTTGCCCTGGCTTACGGTCACCGGACTACGGCCGATTCACTCCTGCCTCTGATAAAATGGTGCCTGAAATATTGCGAAAAGAAAATGCTGCCGGAAGGGGTGATCGCCTCCGATTGTGATGAACTGGAAGCACGTTTTCCGGCAGGAAAAGCCAACCTGTCTACCAATATGCTGGCATACGGTGCTTACCGGAGTGCAGCCGATCTCCTGCAATCCCTGGGAGAAGACAAAAAACTGGCCGGAGAATATGAACGAAAAGCGGAAAAACTGAGACAGGATTGCGAGCATTATTTCGGAGGCAAGGTGCAGGGTTTTGATACCTATCGTTATTATAAAGGCAATAAGAAACTGCGTTCCTGGATATGTTTGCCCCTGGTGATGGGCATAGATGACAGGAAGGAAGAAACCCTGAAAGCAATCTTTTCACCTTATCTGTGGAACAAAAACGGGATCTTCACCCAGGCCGGTGACTCCACATTCTGGGACAGGGCTACCCTGTATGCTTTCCGTGGAATATTCTTTGCCGGTGAGACCGACACAGCGATGAAATATTTTAAATATTATTCACAAAAGAGACTGTTAGGGGAGCATGTGCCTTATGCCGTTGAGGCCTGGCCCGAAGGAAACCAGCGTCATCTCTCGGCAGAAAGTGGCTTGTATGCACGTGCGATCACCGAAGGACTGTTCGGCATAGAGCCCGCAGGACTGCATTCCTTTACCTGTGCCCCCCGCCTTCCATCCGGATGGAACGATATGAAACTGAAGCATATCAAGGCATTCCGGAGCGATTTCGACATTACCGCCAAAAGAATAGGAGATAAAATCCGGGTCACCGTTGTGAATAAAGGGAATCCTGTGCTGGTAAAACTGTGGGACGGAAAGGAAAGGATAACCGTAAAACTGTGAGAGAGAAGAATCATGAACCCAGACCCCTCAAACGAAATGATATAACAACCCATTAACCATTAACCAGTAACATCTCCATGAGAAACCTATTCAAAAAACCATTGTTCCTCCTGTTAATTAATGTGATCATTTTTCTCGCCGCCTGTATCCGTTCCGATGAAAGGCTGAGCCGGAAGTATCACCTTATCAGTGAGATAAGCCGGGATAAAGAGAGCCCGTTTTATATCGACTTCAAACATTACCCACCTGACCGGAGTGCACTGCCTGTCGGAGTGTTTGATTCCGGTACCGGCGGATTGACCGTACTGGAGGCGATTTTGTGCTATGACCAGCATAATAACCGGACTCACGTGCCTGGAGCAGACGGGATACCCGATTTTGCATCGGAATATTTCGAGTACCTGGCTGATGATGCCAATATGCCTTATGGCCGTTATGATGCAGAAGGGAAATCAGATTTTTTGCGGGAGCTGGTCATAAAAGACGTTCGTTTTATGCTGGGTAATAGGTATTACCTGTTACCGGAAGATACCCTTTACCAAACAGATAAAAAACCGGTCAAGACCATTGTGATTGCCTGTAATACAGCTACGGCCTTTGGATTGGAAACCGTGCGGAAGGCTATGCAGGAATGGGGAATGGATATACGGATACTGGGGATCATTGAAGCCGGTTCAAAAAAGGCACTTCGTCTGAGGAAAGGGGAAAAGAAAGGGGTGATAGGGATTCTTGCCACAGAGGGAACCTGTGCTTCCGGCGGATATCCGCGAACCATAAACAAGTTTTTGCCGGAATACCCGGAAGCAGGAGATATTAAAGTGATCCAACAACCGGGTATCGGCCTGGCCGGTGCGATCGACGGGGATAAAAATTATATCGCACCGGATGTTACGGGAGTAAGGGATACGGACGATTACCGCGGTCCCCGCATCGGAGACCCACGCTATCCCGTGGATACCACCCTGTTAAGGGAATATGATTTTGATACAACGGGAAATAATCTGCTGGTCGAAACGGATGCAGAAGGAAGATGGAAACGGCTACAACTGAACTCGGTGTCAAATTATATCAAATATATGGTGACAAGCATGGTCGTGAAAATGTTAAAGCAATATCCTGACAGACCATTAAATGAAGTGATTCTGGGATGTACTCACTATCCATATTATACAAGTGAGATAAAAGCTCATTTTCTCCGTTTGAGATCGCTGGAAAAAAAATATGAAAGGATCATTCCGGGAGATATTACCTTTATCGACCCTGCCGAATCACTTGCCGGAGAACTGTACAATCATTTGCAACGGAAAAGATTGTGGGCCTCCGCGAATAACAAGGACAGCCGTTTCTTTATCTCTGTTCCTAATGTGTTGCTACCTCAAAATCAACTTGACAGCCTGGGGAGATTTACTTATGCATACAAGTACGGACGGGAAATAAACCAGTCCCTGCAATATGTAAAGATCGTTCCTTTTTCCAGCCGATGGATTGCTGCTCCGGTCACGAACAGGTTGAAAAAGAATGTACCTTGTGCTTACAGGCTTATACGAGGGGAGTAAGCACAAAGCCCCTGCCTGCCGGCACGAAAGAACACCTGTATTTCTCCGGAAACTCAGATTCTCCTGGTTTTTCATGACTGGGAACAGGGAACTAAGAACTAAGAACCGAGAACCCTTATCCCTCATCGATCATCCCTCATCGATCATCGATCATCGATCATCGATCAAAAAACGCTTCCACCCCGGGGTAATGATAACGGGCTATGGCGATCTGCTGAGGATAGAGATAATAAGTAACCTTCCCCTCGGAACAAAGATTTCCGTTTCCGTCATACAAACGCGTGTACATCGTAGCCTCCCGGTCCTCCCGGGTCAGAACCCTGGAGCGGAGGGTGATCCTTCCCTTGTTGACATAAACAGCTTTCAGATAACTGATTTCCAGTCTGCTGGTGACCCCTGCCGTTTCCAGCTTGGTATAGACGGTCCAGCTGGCGATCTCATCATGCAGGGTAGCCTGGATGCCTCCGTGCAAAACATTAAGATACCCCTGCATGTAAAACTCCGGATCCCATTCGGTAACAATCTCTTCTCCGTCTTCAGAAAAGGTCAGGTGCAGACCGATGGGGTTGGTGGGTGAACAGCCGAAACATTTGTTTTTTTCCGAATCATAGGGATTGATGATCTTTCTCACGGCGACAGGGTTTTACGGATTCTGAAAAAGGTTAAAGTTTGCCGGACATCCGGTTGTCCGAAAGCAGGGATGCCAGAATTTCCTGCAGGGTATCCTGATCCAGCGAACGGATGAACTCCCTGACTTTGTCTTTCCGGCCGGCCGGATCTTTGTTTTCTTCGAGGATGCCTTTGAGGGTTTTGTATTGAGAACCTTTGAGCTCGTTTTCCAGCGCTTCGCGGATAAGCCCGGAAACGGCATCTTCTTTTGTGCGGTCATCCTCCGTGCCTGCAATTTCCAGCTCGAGGATGGCTGTCTCGAGGATCTCCCGTGCGTTGCGGTGGATCTGTTCTTCCCAGGACGACTTTCCCAGGGTATCCCGCAGGGCCCAACTGCTCATGTGATAACTGAGTTCCTGGATCTTGCCGATGACCGGCGCTCCGGCACCGAAGATATTCTCCAGGATCAGCGTCACGGAATTCTTCCAGGCTTCCAGGTTAAAATCGTCCCGGTCGAGACGGTGGATAAATTCCCGGAGCAAATGTATGGCTTTTTCTTTTTCCATATGCTTTTTTGATTATTACCGGAACAAGATATCTAAAATAAGATAAAATCTAATAAATACCAATAATTCCTTTGCCTTCCTTAATCTCCAGATAATGATCGATCTCAGGATGGGGATAGGTCTCCCGCACGCCGTCGGTCCAGATTATCGTGATCTTATCTACCGTATTGTTTTTCCCGAGGCCGACATGTACCCGGGGATCGTGATTGGTAAGGTAGCTGGTGCTCCACTGATTGATAAGTACCTGTTTTTTATTTCCGTATTCCACAATGACCCTCGCAGCGATTGCCGATGCTTCCCCGCGTTTCCCTTTCAGTTTCAGTCCCAGCCAGTGATTGAGATTCCCGCCGTCATTGCGCAGGAGTGCAGGGGTTGCCTGCAGATCAATGTGCGAGACGATGATGTCCAGGTCTCCGTCGTTATCATAATCCCAAATGGCTGCGGTTCTTCCGGATCTTTTGGTGGAGAAATAGGGACTCTTCTCAGGACCTGCATTCCGGAAATGGCCGTGCCCGTCATTTTCCAACAGCAGGGGATACTGTAAGATAAGCTCTTCGGCGGTTCCGTTGGCAATGAAAATATCCAGGTCGCCGTCATTGTCGTAGTCGAAAAGGGCAGCGGCCCAGCCTCCTTTTCCTGCAAGAGCCCCGGCCAACCCGCTTTTTTCCGTAATATCTTCATAAATCCCGTTGCCGGTATTGCGATACAAGGCTCCGTATCTCAGATCGCTGACCAGGATGTCAATGAGACCATCTCCGTCAATGTCTCCGATGGTGCCATGCATGGATCCGGTACCAACTCCGTGACTGTTGGCCGCCACGCCACTGGCTAAAGCAACATCCGTAAATATGAGATGGTCGTTACGGAAAAGGAAATTTAACTGGTGATCGTTGGCCTGAAAAATATCCAGGTCTCCATCCTTGTCATAATCATAGATGGTGAGTCCCATGCACTTTGAATCGGGGAAATACAAACCGTATTTTTTGGTAACATCCGTAAACCGCCCGTCCGGCTGTTGCTGATAAAGCATGGTCGCCTGTCCCTTGTATTCTGAAGGATGCGGCATCATCCCCGGAGTAACCGGGGACACATAGTCCGGATCAAAAGCGAGAAAGTTTCCCACCAGGGCATCCAGCCTGTTATCCCCGTTAAAGTCCCAGAAAGACACCCCGATGCTCCATTTGGGAAAACCGTTGAGTTTATCAGGCCCTGCCAGTCCCAGTTTTTGTGTGATGTCTGTAAAGGTACCGTCTCCGTTGTTGCGGTAAAAAACATTCGGACCATAATTCAGCACATACAGATCGACATCTCCGTCGTTATCATAATCTATGGCTCCTGCGGCCATCCCCCAGGCAGGGTCATCCACCCCTGCCTTATGGGAGACATCGGTAAAGGTGCCGTCTCCGTTGTTTTTATAAAGTTTGTTCCGGGTATTCTGAAAAACTTTTCCGCTGGGGTCCGAGATCCCTTCAAGGTAGGTCCCGTTCAGCATGTACAGATCCGGAAGGCGGTCATTGTTATAGTCGAAAATGGTGATCCCCGACCCGCTGCTTTCGAGAATGTTCCCGTATATGGTATCCCCGAAAGTATACCGGAAATCGATGCCGGCCTGCCGGGTGACATCCGTAAAGCGTACCTGATGGTCCTGGGCAACGGATCTCAGGGTGGGAGGAAACAAAAAGATAAAAAATAACAGGGAAAAGGGAAATCTCTTCTTCATGGAGGATACTTTTTTCGGACCGGAGATCATGTGTTATCAAATACCTGACGAGGAATGGCTCTTTGAGAGTGAGTCAGGTTGAAGGGTTTTCTTTTTGATCAAGGATAATATCTGCTGCCAGGTTTACGGCGGTCTGCACTACCGTGCTGCAGATATTCGTGGCCCCGGCCTCCTGAAAGGCTTTTAACTCGTCGGGGCGGGTTAGATGAAAACACCGGCCGTATTTTTTTTGCTGTATCTTACAACACATGGTGCTGCCATATCTCTTTTCAAAAAGCTCACAAAATTTTCCGGATGGCTGAAGGGATTTTCTGTAAGTGCTCCAGTCTCCCAGGTTGTTCTTCCCCCGGCCGTAAAGCAGTCCGAACACCATTAAAGAACCCGTAACCGCTCCACAGGTTTCTCCTCGTTCTGCAATACCGGTGAGCGGGGTTAGCGCCTTTAACACCTCATCTCCGCCAAGTCCGAATTGCTCCTGTAAAGCCAGAAAACTGCTCTGGGCACAATTGTAGGAGATATGCATGTATTGATCCACCTTTTGATCAAGCATTTTCTTAACCAGGTCCCTGGGCATTTCCCTGTTTTCGGCTATTTTATCTCCGGAGGTTGATCCAATGGCTTTTTCAGAAGTTTGTTTGTTTTCCGGATGCGAATGGTTTATGCACGATCCCAGCGCAGCACTCCCCACAACGGCTGCTGAGAAGCTCGCCAGAAAATGACGACGTCCGGTCTTTTTTATCAATTTATTCATCCAATACCTTAATTATGTACTTATACTATTGGTATCCTGAATGACAAAGTTATAAAAAATTGATTATTATAACATACCTTATACAATTTAACTTTAATCTAAAGAATTCCCCGGGGCTTCAGCTTATACTTCTCCTTGAGGAGTGGTTAAAATTTTCTATAGAAAGTTTTGGGTGAGGTGTAATAATAAGATGTTTCTTTAAAAAATTAATTCGGAAAGAAAAAATTAATTCGGAAAGTGATGGATGGTTTTCCCCCCTCCCACACCGGGGGAGGGGGCTTGGGGGTGGGGTGAGAAT
>JANTHB010000115.1 GCA_024762655.1 Bacteroidales bacterium | reverse complement strand
GCCCTGTCAAAATGGAAAATCTTCGGTTTTTTCCAGGGGATTTTCAAGTTTTTCTTCTTTGGGTTTATCGGCAAGTTTATGAATCTCATTGCCATCCACATAGATGGCTTTGAAGGGTGTTGTAGGACACGCATGTTCACAGGCTCCGCACCCGATACAGATATCGTCGGTGGTTTCCGGGATAACCAGATCCTCTTTATAGGGGACCATATGCACCGCTTTGGTCGGACAATGTTCGGCACACGCACCGCAGTTGGTTTCATCCGTATAAACCACACAATTTTCTTTCACAAAATGAGCCAGCCCCATCTGAACCGTCTGTTTGGCTTCTTTCTTCAAAGGAAGGATAGCTCCTGTAGGGCAGACCTCCGTACAACGTACACAGTCATAGTTGCAATAGCCGCTATGATAATCCATGGTAGGCTGCATGATCCCCGCCAGACCGTATTGCATGAAAGCAGGTTGCAACACATCGGTAGGACAGGCATCTATACACAATGAACAGGCGGTGCACTGGTCGGTAAAATGACGGATACTCAAGGATCCGGGAGGGGTTACCGGAAAGTTTTTCTTCTCGGGGATGGTCGTGGGTTTGGCATTTTTAGGATACTCCTTGGCTTTCGAAATGCCTGCTATCCCGGCGAGAAAAGCCAGAGACCCGAGAATAAACACCCTTTTTCCGGGATCATGATCGGGATTGAACGTTTTTCTGCTGTTTTCCCTGACTTTCACGGGTTTAATGACAGGAGCCGTTTTCGGGGCCTTACGGGCAGTATAATTCATAGCCCCCAGTTTGCAGGAAGTCAGGCAATCGAAACAGGTAACACACCGTGTTTCATCTACGGTCATATTCACCACGTCAATGCAGGAAGACTTGCAGGAGAACTCACAAAGATGACATCCCGTACATGCCTGCGTATTGAACCTGAATTTAAATAAGGAAAACTTTGACAACAAACCCAGGAAAGCCCCGACGGGACATACCGTATTGCAATATAAGCGACCCCGCGTAGCGGACAGCCACAGCACCAGCCCCAGGATCATAACCGGGACAATATACACGGCAGCTTTTACCGGTTTGAGATCCACCGGATACAGGTAATACACATGCATTCGGGCCAGTAAAGGAGAGAGCAGATTGTTGACCCATACCAGCAAAGGTTTGACAAAGTAAGTCATGATACGCCCGAAATTGCTGTATGGATCCAGCAGCAGAAGCAGGTAGGTTGAGCCGAAAACAAGAGCAACGGCAGTGATCCCCAGAATCGTATAACGCAAAAGATTCTTGGCTTTACTGTAATGATACCTGCTTTTCCGTTTCGACTTAAATTTTCTGGAAATATAAGCCGTCACATCCTGCAGTATACCGAGTGGGCAGATGGTAGAACAATAAATCCTCCCAAACAACAAAGTCAGGATAATCACCACGATAAATCCAAAAACCGTAATCTTCACTACGGTAAAAAACTTAAGAAAGGAGGGTACAAACTGCAGGGATAAAACCGTACTGAACCAACTTTCCGGGATCATTTTGCGGTAATCCAGAAAGAGCAGGGATGTAAGAATCAGGAAGAGCAGCGAAACCGCCACCCTTAGCTTTTTCAACCAATGAGCGTTCATTTTCCGGCTCAGATTTTTATCCTACTGATATTCAGTTTAGACAGATCCATATTCCCGGCGTGCATCTCATGGGCAAGGCGAATGTATCTTATGGAGGCAGGATCTACCCCGAACATTTTTGCCGCGGCAGCATCGGCAGCTACCATATCGGTAGTCACGATCTGAGCTTTCATTTTGATCACATCGCTTTTGGATACCCCTCTCGGTCCGTTTTTCATCATAACATTATAGGCATCTACCACCACCAGATCGGGTTTTCTACTGTAAGTAGCATAGTCGGCAATACACTGGTTCAGGTCATTGCGGTGCCAGTATCTGCGATCCCAGATCACCCCCATCAGGTTTTTCATGCTGATGGTCAGTTTGGCGGCATCGTGGCTTTTTAAGACAGGCACATCAATAAAAACATCGGCGTCCAGCACCAGCTCGTGAACTTTGACTTTTTTCAGTCTTTTTCCCTGAGCCAGTTCAATCTCCTGATAAAACCCTTCCGTATTGCCGGGCACCATTTTTCCTCCGGCCGATTTCACATATTTCTCGATACCACTGTCCCTGTAACATTTTGTCCAGGCGTCGCAGGTGTTGTCAAAGACCAACACTTCTTTGGCTCCGGCCTGAAAGCAATGTTGTACGATCCGTTTGATCAACAGTGGGTTGGTATTGGCTGCCCGTTCGGGCGGCACATCCCATCCGATATTGGGTTTCACCACCACTTTCTGACCTTTTTTAACAAATTGCCCCATGCCGCCCAGAGCGGCAATGGCCCGGTCGAACATTACATCCGGTTCCCCACCGCGTACTGCAGCCATATCCGGTAAGGCAAAAGCCGAAGGTCCTGCCGTCAGGGTCCTAAAATTCCCCAGGCTCATGGCAGCTCCCAGGCCCAGCCCCACGCCGGCCGATTTAAGAAAAAAATCTCTCCGCTTCATCGTCTCTTCTTTTTATTCATTATGATAATTTCATTTCAACATATAAAGATAACTATATTTTTTATTGGTACGAATATTTACATTATTTTTATGATCTTAATGAAAGAATGAAACCATGCGTACGCACAAAAAAAAAATATTATACTATCAATGTTTTTCCGGTATCAGCGGGGATATGAATCTGGGAGCCATGGTAGATCTGGGGGTTCCGGAAGATTATCTTACCGGGGAACTGGAAAAACTCGAACTGACCAACGTTAAGGTAACGTTTGAAAAAGATTCCCGCAATGCCATTTACGGCACCAATGCCACGGTTACCGTAACACATCCTGCGCAGGTGTCGCGAAATCTGAAAGATATCCGTGAGATCATCGGGGATACCCCCCTGGATCAGGCTGTAAAGGATACGGCCAAAGCTATTTTTCAGGTACTTGCCGAAGCAGAGGCAAAAGTACACCGTTCTTCTCCTGAGAAGATCCATTTCCACGAAGTGGGAGGCGAAGATGCGATCATTGATATTGTGGGCGCGGCCATTGCTTATCATTATCTTCAGGTAGATGAAGTCTGGGCTTCCACCGTAGAGCTGGGGCAGGGTTTTGTCAAAAGTGCCCATGGCATCATTCCCGTACCCGCCCCGGCAACCGTTGAAATCCTGAAAAACAAACCCGTACATTTCGGGGGTACTGATTTTGAGACCACCACCCCGACGGGAGCAGCGATCCTGTCAACCCTGGTAACGCGGTTTACGGATGACCCCGAATTGGCTATCCTGCAGACGGGATACGGCATAGGGAAGCATCAGGGAGCCTCCCGCCCCAATCTTCTGCGTACATTTCTGGCTGAAAGCCTAGAAGACGCTGGTCTGAACAAAGAGGTGGCCGAGGAAATCGAATGTACCATAGACGATATGAACCCGGAATGGTACGACTGGATCATAACCAGACTTTTCGAGGCCGGGGCCCAGGATGTTACGTTGACCCCGGTGTTTATGAAAAAAAACCGGCCCGGAATGAAAATATGCGTACTTAGTCCTATTGAAAAAAGTAACCGAATTGGCCAGGTCTTGCTCAGAGAAACAACGACCATCGGTTTCCGGCGTCGCTGGGTGCGGAAAAATTTCCTGGACAGGAAGATTTCCTCCCTGGATACCCCCTATGGAAAGGTCAGAATCAAGGAAGCTTACCTGGGAGAAACCCTCATCAACCGAAAACCCGAATATGACGACTGCAAAAAAATAGCCATGGAGCAGAACATATCGCTAAAACAACTCTACGATGAAATCAATCTCTTATTGAATGACGCAGATAGAAAAAATAAATCATAAAGGCTTTCAAAAGCTGGTAGCCTTTTTGAAGGATCATGCCCCGGCTGCTCTGGCTTTTTCAGGAGGTACGGACAGTGCTTTCCTGGCTTATGTGGCATCCGGGGTGATCCCGGACCGTTTTTCTGCCTATACCTTTGACACGCCTTATATGAACCGGACAGAAATCAGGGAGGCCAGGGAATTCTGCGAAGAATATGAGATCCCACACGCTGTAATCCCTCTGCCCATCCCTGCAGGAATCCTGAACAATCCGCGAAACCGTTGTTATCTCTGTAAGCTCACCCTTTTCACCACTTTTAAGAAAACCGCCGCGCATGACGGGATGCAATATTTCTTTGACGGCACCAACACGGATGATACACAGGGGTACCGCCCGGGAAGAAAGGCCTTGAAAGAACTCGGGATTATCAGTCCCTTATTGGAGAGCGGACTGACGAAGGATGATATCCGCCACCTCTCAAAAGAGCTGGGCCTTCCGACCTGGAACAAACCTTCCAATGCCTGCCTGCTGACCCGTCTGCCATACAATCACACAATCACCCAGGAGATCCTGGAGCGTATTGAAAAAGCCGAATCGTATCTTCACAAGCTGGGGTTCGGAAACCTGCGGGTCAGGACCCACCATAATCTGGCGCGTATTGAAATTCCCGAAAAAGATTTTCCGGCGATCACGCGAAAGGAGATAAAAGACAAGATCCTTGAGGAATTCAGAAAGCTGGGTTATGACTTTGTCACACTCGATCTTCAGGGATTCAGGAGCGGTAGTTATGATAACCTTTGATAAAAACAACCATGGACCACAAAGATCTTGAAAAATTGCTGAATGACATAAAAAGCGGGACCCGCAGTGTAGAGGAAGCCTTGCAGGAACTGCAGTCTTTTTCCATCAAAGACCTGGGGTTTGCCAAGCTGGATTATCACAGGGAACTGCGACGCGGGTATCCGGAGATCGTCTATGCCGCAGGAAAATCAATTGTGCAGCTTGAAGGCATCGTAAAAGCCATGCTTGAACATGACAGTAACATCATCATCACGAGAGCTTCCAAGAAAAAATACGATGCGGTAAAAAAGCTGGCACCGGAAGCAACGTATTACAAAGAAGCAAAAATCATAAGCATCCGGAAAAAAGAGCCGGTGTTGCCGGAAACTTATATTTCCGTCATCACTGCCGGGACCTCCGACATACCTGTGGCGGAAGAGGCTGCAGTCACGGCAGAGTTACTGGGGAATACGGTCCGCCGTATCTTTGATGTCGGGGTGGCGGGCATTCACCGGCTCACCACCCATCTTGACGAGATCCGGAAATCCCGGGTTGTCGTTGTCATTGCCGGAATGGAAGGGGCCCTGGCCAGTATTGTAGCAGGCCTGGTAAACATCCCGGTGATAGCGGTACCTACCAGCATAGGCTATGGCGCTAACCTGCAGGGTATATCCGCCCTGCTGGCCATGCTCACCAGTTGCAGCGGCGGGGTAGCTGTGGTCAATATTGACAACGGTTTTGGGGCAGGATACTATGCCAGCATGATCAACCGGTTATGACCTTTTCCTTGCAACACCCTCCTATGAACCGAAAAAACGACCGTTCAGCAACCCGGAAAAAAGAACCGGTAATTCTTTTATCAACAGCCTACCTGCCTCCTGTCCAGTACGTATCAAAATTTTTGTTGGGAAAAGTCCTTATTGAAAATGACGAGAACTATATAAAGCAAACCTGGCGTAATCGTTGTGTGATCACCGGACCCAATGGATTACAGACACTTGTGGTCCCTGTTAAAAGAGGCAGTTTTCATAAAATCCACATAAAGGATGTGGAAGTGGATTATGATCTTCCCTGGGTCAGAAATCACCTCAGAACATTCAATACCGCATATAAACACTCTCCTTACTATGCATATTATATTGAGGATCTGGAACAGGTTTACAAAAAAAAGATCCGTTCCTTGCTGGACCTGAACAGCGCATTGCTGGAGATATTGCTGAAGTTACCGGACTTGCCGGCATCCATATCCTATACCGGGAAATACTGCAGACCGGGGGATGAAGAAAACCTGCTGGACTACAGGGAAAGTATACATCCGAAAAAACGGATGGTTGATCCGTTCTTTCAACCGGTGCCTTATCATCAGGTATTTGACGACCGCTATGCTTTTCAGCCCAATCTGAGTATGATTGATCTGCTTTTCAACGAGGGGCCCGACAGTCTTCCTGTCTTGCGCCGTACACTTCTGTCCTCTGCATGAAGCCCGGCGTACAGGATTAAAAGTTGAAACTTATCGTCCCCGACACCCGGTGTCTTCCCGTCCAGGTAGAGGCATAATCCCCGTCAGGATTAGGATACAGGACATAATTCTCCGTGTGGGTAAGATAAGCATAGCCGAAATCAATAGAAAACATCCTGGTTTTATAGCCAATCCCGGTACTATAAGATACGGAGGAGGCATTTTTATTCAGTTCGGTGGATCGGTAAGGGCTCCCGTAATAGGCGACTCCACCGCGCAGGAAAACAGAACCGAAACGTACTTCAGCCCCTCCCTTGATATTACTGGTCCCTTTATAAGCATTGCGGATAATTTCATTCGTAGAGGAAAAATCATAGGTATCTCCCCAGTTCCTGAATTTCATTCCGGGATAATCGATATACTCATAATCCAGACTTACAACGCCCAACTTTTTGATCTGAAGACCCACACTTCCGATAAAACGGAAAGGAGTATTTAGTTTATAGTCATAGTATCCGTCGGGAGATTTTGACGTATAGGTGGAGTAACCCTGATCGTCCGGGGTGTCAAAACCGGATTCCATAGTGGAAGAATAACTGTCATGTAACCTGTAAACGGTAGGAAAATGGAAGGCCGCCCCCAGTCTGAGCATTGGGACAGGCCTGAAAATAGCTCCCATACTGAAAGCATAAGCGCTGCCATTAGTGTTCAGATAATAGATATAATCAAAATAATTAAAATCGTATATCTCATTATTTACATCATCTTCAGAATGCTTCATGGTGCGTGAATAGCTGAGGGAACGAATGGTAAAAGTTCCTCCCACGTAAAATTTGTATCCGTAATTGGCAGAAAAGTTAAAGTTTGTTTCAGCATTACTCCCATAGGTAAGGACCTGTCTCCGTTGCAACTCACCATACGTGGAATTGGGTAAATCTCCATACTGGGACAATACGGTCTCATATTGGTTCGGGTTCCCAGCCACCGTATCGATCAGCCAGGTATCATAAGCAAGACCTTCTTCGTAGTTGTCCAGCATATCAAGCGTTTTCCCATCGGCATTATCTGCAAAATAATCCAGCATAGAGCTATGATCATTCACCGCAGATATCGTCATGTTTTTATAGAAATCGGTACGTTTCTGGGAGGAAAATCCGAAATTAAAGTTCACCCATCCGTTGTCCTGACCGGTATTATAGGTATAAACGAGCCCGATGTTTCCCAGTGAAAAATGAGAATCCGAATCATACATCCTTTTCCCAAGATAAGTACCGTGGGTATTGTCATACAGGTAGGTAGGGGTAATGGAAAAAACACTTCTCCGGTACACAGCGATCCCCGCAGGGTTAATAGACATCTCCGACATATCGGCGCCGAGCGCCCCAAAGGCGCCTCCCATACTTAAAGATCTGGCAGTGAGGCCGGCATCGAAAAGCTGTGAATAACGAAGGGCATCCTCTTCATTTTGAGCCAGTGCGCCGGAAGAGAAGAGAACAACAAACGCAAGGGTGAAGAGTATATTTTTTTTATTCATGTCCGTTAATTTCATGTTCGTTTTATTTTTTCCGGTTAAAAAATTTCAGCAACAGGCAATAGGTACACTTCCGGTTTTTTTAACAGGTAATACGCATTTAACAATAAATCAAAGCAGGGCACTGGTCATCAGCGTCTTCTTCCGCCGCTTCCCGAGGAACGCGAACTGCTGGAAGAACTTCGCGGCGCGGAAATGCTAGATCTAGATGATGAAGACGATGAACGGTTAAAGGAAGAGTGAGTAGGTGTATAGCTACGTCGCGGGGTATAGGTTGAACTGCTTCGTTTCACAGGCGGAGAGTAACTCTTTCTCACGGGAGAAGAGGTAACCGACCTCGACCGTGA
>JANTHB010000114.1 GCA_024762655.1 Bacteroidales bacterium | reverse complement strand
CTCCCGTTGATGTTGCCGCTGAGGCCGCTTCCCAGATACATGTCAACCGTACGGGAAGGCATCTCAAGCCCTTCTTTTGTGCCGGGCAGCAACCAGATGGCATGATTGGCGCCGGAGTCAATAAGCAACTTGACGGTAACCTCCCGGCCTTTTTCATTGAGCACCGTGCCATATACATAAGGCTTCATATTGGAAATAACCAGAGGCAGGGTCCTCTCATCCCCGGAAGGTTCATATCTGAAGGATTCCGGATCATACAGCGTAATTACTTTCCTGATATAATCAATATGTATGATGAACCGACTGAAAATTTTATATCCGATAAGACCATGAACACGTATGCCCAGAATCGAGGAAAGGTGAAAGACATTCTGCATCAGTACATACATTTCCTGGTTGTTTCCTATGATTCCCGGAATCATGAATGTATTTCCCGTAGAGATCAATGCATCCAGCGGTTCACCGCTTCCCAGCCCTTTCATTTTCGTTTCCCTGGAATATTTCAGAGAAAGGCTGTCTCCCATTGATAGTTCGGTGATAATGGTATTATTGATGCCCGTGTCAAGGATAAAATGCAGGGTGTCAGAGTTGTTGATGATCACAGGTATGATGATGAGATTATTTGCCAGGTCAAAGCGAAACGATACTTTCTTGTCCCCGGGATGGATAAAGCTCATGCTTCCTTGCGGATCCTGTGCCGCAGCGGGAACAGCCGTTCGCAAAAACAGCATAAAGAACATAATAATTCCTGACAGGATTGTGAGTTTCTTTATCAACATATGTACTTACTTACTCTTTTTACAGAGAATAAAGTACGGAAATTTTTTCTATAAACCGGGGAAAAAGCACAACAAGATGAAAAGAGAATGTTTCAGGTATGTCAAAAAGACATGTAATTGCTTAGCAGTCAGACATAATGGCATGTAAAGAGACGTTAATATGATTGGCAAAGATATTGAAGGGGAAGGGCGGATTTAAGAAAGCAAATGGGAAAGAAAAAGATATAATCTGTATGTATAAAAAGAAACCAAAAATAAATATTAGAAAGGAGATCAAATATGAATCTGAATAATTTTACAATAAAGTCACAGGAGGCGATACAGCATGCCATTGAGGTCGCGAAAGGATTGAATAACCAGGCCATTGAGAATGGACATCTGATGAAGGGGGTCCTCTCCCAGGGAGAGAATATCACCAATTACCTGTTCAGGAAACTGGATGTGAACATGGAACGTTTCACACAGGTACTGGAAAAGATTCTGGAAGGGTACCCCAAGGTGAGCGGGGGAGAGCCTTATCTGTCGCAAACGGCATCGAAGAGTCTGGATGAGGCCCTGAAAGTTTCCCGGGAGATGGGAGATCAGTTTGTGTCGGTAGAGATGATGATCCTGGGAATATTCAAGAGCAACGATGACGTATCGAAGCTCATGAAAGACATGGGCATAACGGAGAAAGACCTGCTCGCGGCTATTAAGGAACTGAGAAAGGGCAGCACGGTGGCTGACCAGAATGCTGAGAGCACCTTTGATGCGCTCAACCGGTTTGCATTAAACCTGAATGATATGGCCCGTACCGGCAAGCTCGATCCGGTCATCGGCCGGGATGAGGAGATCAGAAGGGTGCTGCAGATTCTCTCCCGCCGGACCAAGAACAATCCGATTCTTATCGGTGAGCCGGGGGTCGGGAAGACCGCTATTGCCGAAGGCCTGGCACACAGGATCGTGCGGGGTGATGTGCCGGAAAACCTGAAAACCAAACAGATCTATTCATTGGATATGGGAGCTCTCATTGCCGGGGCTAAATATAAAGGCGAGTTTGAAGAACGTCTGAAAGCGGTGGTTAAAGAGGTGGTGTCGGCCAATGGTGAGATCATCCTCTTTATTGATGAAATACATACCCTGGTAGGTGCCGGGAAATCGGAGGGAGCCATGGATGCCGCCAATATCCTCAAGCCCGCCCTGGCCCGCGGAGAGCTGAGAGCCATTGGGGCGACCACCCTGAATGAGTATCAGAAATACTTTGAAAAAGACAAGGCGCTGGAAAGACGTTTTCAGGTAGTGATGGTAGATGAACCGGATGTGCCCAGTGCGGTTTCTATTCTGCGGGGTTTGAAAGAGAGGTATGAGAATCACCACAAGGTAAGGATCAGAGACGAGGCCATTGTGGCTGCCGTGGAACTGTCGCACCGGTATATTACCGACCGGTTCCTGCCGGATAAAGCCATCGATCTGATAGACGAGGCAGCCGCCCGGCTGAGGCTGGAGATGGACTCCCTGCCGCGTGAACTGGATGACCTGGAGCGGAAAATACGACAACTGGAGATCGAACGGGAAGCGCTGAAGATAGAAGGAGACAAAGAAAAGACCAAAGAGATGAGCCGGGAGATCGAGAACCTCTCTCAGGAACTGAATAAGCTAATGGCCAAATGGAAAACAGAGAAGGATATGATCGTTCAGATCCAGCAACACAAGCAGAATATCGAGAATCTGAAACATGAAGCTGAGATGGCCGAGCGGTCGGGAGACTATGGACGCGTGGCCGAGATCAGGTATGGTAAACTGTCGGATGAAGAACAGAAAATAGAAGACCTGCAGGCGAAGCTGAATGAGTTGCAGGGAGACGACCCCCTGATCCGGGAAGAAGTGACGGCCGAGGACATTGCCGAGATCGTATCCAGCTGGACCGGTATCCCGGTAAAACGGATGCTCCAGAGTGAAAGAGAGAAACTCCTGCAACTGGAGGAAGAACTGCATAAAAGAGTGGTAGGCCAGGATGAGGCCATTCAGGCTGTGGCTGATGCGGTACGCAGAAGCCGTGCCGGTCTGCAGGATACCAAAAGGCCTATCGGTTCCTTTATCTTCCTGGGGACTACCGGCGTCGGGAAAACCGAGCTGGCCAAAGCCCTGGCGGAGGTGTTGTTCAATGACGAAAACATGATGACACGTATTGATATGTCCGAATATCAGGAGCGCCATTCGGTGTCCCGTCTCATCGGTGCCCCTCCGGGATATGTGGGGTATGACGAAGGCGGTCAGCTTACCGAAGCGGTAAGGAGAAAACCTTATTCGGTGATCTTACTGGACGAAATCGAAAAAGCGCATCCGGATGTCTTCAATATCCTCCTGCAGGTGCTCGATGACGGTCGTCTGACGGATAACAAAGGCCGCACCGTCAACTTCAGGAATACCATTATCATCATGACCTCCAACATTGGAAGTCAGATGATCCAGGAAAATATCCGGAACATGAGCGGCAAGAACAAAGCCCAGGTGATGGAGGAAACACGCCGTCAGGTGATGGACCTGTTGCAACGAACGATCAGACCGGAATTCCTGAACCGTGTAGACGAAATTATTATGTTTACGCCGCTTGATAATGAGCAGATCCGTGAAATCGTCAAACTGCAGTTTGAACGCATACGCAGACTGTTGGATGATAAACAGGTGGATATTGTGCTGGATGATGATGCACTGGACTGGATCGCCAGAGTCGGTTTCGACCCGGTTTACGGAGCTCGTCCGATCAAACGGGTGATGCAACGTGAGGTATTGAATGAGTTGTCAAAACAATTGATTGCAGGAACGATCAATAAGGATTCAACCATTCACGTGGGGGTGGAAAACGACCATATCGTTTTCCGGAATGAGTGAACAAACCTGTAATGAAAAAAGGGACCCGATGAGGTCCCTTTTTTTATAAGAACAATTCCCCTGTTATCAGGAGGCGGAAAAACTTTTCAGGCAATCTTCCACACTGTTCTCAATATCAAAAATATTATGGAGTTGCAACAGCTTAAACAGCTCCATTACCTCGTCCGAAACATCGCAGATTTTTAAAAATCCGTATTTGTTGTTGGCTGTTTTCATCAGCGAAAGCAACACACCGAAGCCGGAGCTGTCCACGTATTTTATGCCTTTCAGGCTGAGGATCAGCTTGGTGTTGGGCGCATCAAACAAACCGTTCAGTTGCTTTTTTGCTTCGTCGGTGATCAGCGCATTGAACTTTTTGATGTCTTCCTTAAAGTGTACGATCACGGTATCATCTCTTTTTTCTATGGTAAATAATTCCATCGGATTTTTGGGTTTTGGTTATTCAAAATGAGATTTCAGCTCTTCCACGGCATGTGTGGTTTCGTCAATGAATCGCTCAATATATCCTGAATATTTTTCCGGCGATTTAGCTTCCTTGGCATTCAGTTCAAATTCTTTAAGCATGACTGCCAGGTCGTCCATGCCCATGATGGCGATGGAGGATTTGGCTTTGTGGGCCAGCATTCCCAGGTTGTTCCAGTCCTGCTTTTCGTAAAGTTCCTGCATCTCACGGATGAATTCCGGAACCTGTTGCATAAAAACATCAACGAGTTCCCTGATGATGGATTCATCTCCTCCTGACATACTTTCTAAATAATCAAGATTAACGTATTCAAGCTTATTATTCCCGGCCATGATGTGTGGATTTATTTGTTCAAATATAAAAAAAACTTTCAATTATAAGAACAAAGCACAGATTCTTTCCGTAAAAAACAAAAATAATTACCTTCGCTGTATCGAATGGGATACGTTTATGGGAAACGCACATCATTACGGAATGTTTCTAAGAATAATATTCGGTTATTCCATGATTATCAGATTGTAATATAAATCTAAAAAAGAACCTTATGAAAAGAATAGTTGTTCTTTTTTTTCTTTTTCTGTTTTTTTCGGTCCCTGTCTTGTACTCGCAGACTTTTCTGCATATTCATAAAGGAGATTTCAAAAATGGGAAACAAGGCTTTGAAGAGGCATGGGCTCATCTGCAACAGGGGGATGTCTGGTATCAGAAGGGACAGGGATCCTATCCGTTGGCGTTGGCAGAATATCTTAAAGCCTATGATTATAATCCGGGGCAACCGGAACTGAATTACAAGATTGGTATTTGCTATCTGTTTACCGATCATAAAGACAGGGCCCTGGAATATCTGACCAAAGCCTATTTGCTGGGGAAGGAGCTGACGCCGGATATTTACTATTTCCTGGGCCTGGCCGGTCAATACAACTATAAGTTTGATGAGGCTTTGCAGAATTACAGATATTTTGTGGACCACGGTGAGAAAAAGGCCCTGAAAACATGGGGGGAGCAGGCCCGGAAACATATTGAAGAATGTGAAAATGCCAAAGAGATCGTGAAGGATACGGTTCGTGTGGTTATTGATGATTTGGGAAATAACCTGAACTCGGAATATGATGATTATAACCTGGTGCCTACCCCTGTGGGAGACCATTTGTATTTTACTTCCCGCCGGCCGGTGTCTGGGAAGCAGCTTCCCAACCGGTTTGATAATAAGTTTGAAGAAGACATTTACCAAAGTGTTCAGGAAAACGGATCGTGGAGCAAAGCTTATCGGATGAAGAAACCCGTTAATACAAAATACAACGATGCAGCAGTAGCTGTTTCGCCGGATGACAGAGAATTATATATCTACAGAGGAAACAAAAAGAACGGAAGCATCCTGGTCAGTAAAAACAAAAAAGGAAAATGGAAAAAACCCTCTTCCGCACTGCCCCGCATCAATACAAAAGGTCAGGAGACCTCCCTCTTTTTCCTGCCGGACAGCAATACGGTTTATTTTGTTTCGGATCGGAAGAAATTATCCCATGGGGGCAAAGATATTTTCATGATCCGGCGTTTGGAAAAGAACAAATGGAGCAAGCCGGAGGCCCTGGATACTATCGTCAATACACGGTTTGATGAAGAGAGTCCGTATGTGACACCGGATGGCGGAACCCTTTACTTTAGTTCTCAGGGTCATAATTCCATGGGCGGATTTGATGTGTTCCGTTCGGTAAAGGATTCTGCCGGACATTGGTCGCCACCCGAGAATCTGGGATATCCTGTCAACACGCCCGATGACGACCTGTTTTATACTCCTTCCCCGTTGGATTCTTCGGTGGCTTACATCTCAGGTATCCGGGAGGAAACCGTCGGGTTGAAAGATGTGTACCGGATAACGTGGTTGCCTCCGTTGCCGGTAGATACCGTAAAGATTGATACGGTACCTAAAGATACGGTTCCGGAGGTTAAGCCTCAGCCCGTACCACCGCCAGTGCCAGTCGCAGTTCCGGTGGTGCCGGAGATTAAGCCCTGGGTAGTGGAAGGAAGAGTGCTGGACAGCAGGGACTCTCTGCCGGTGATGGCATCCATTGATATTATTGACCTGGAAAAAAATGAGATCACAGGAAAAACAATATCCGGAAAAGAGGACGGGGTTTTCCGGATCACGTCGAAGAAAAGAAAAAGTATCGGCGTGGAACTGAACGCTCCGGGATATATGTTTTTCCTGGATGTGATCCCGGCGCCGGCAAATGATACGGTTACCCGTACGACCTATGATTTTTATATGAAAAAAATCGAGGCCGGCGCCAAGGTTGTTTTACAGAATATTTTCTTTGATTTTGCAAAAGCAACCCTAAAGCCGGAATCTTTTCCCTCTTTAGACCGGGTGGTGAAGTTTATGCAGGATAATCCGGATATCAAGGTGGAGATTGCCGGGCATACCGACAATATCGGTTCGGATGCGGTGAACCTGAAACTCTCACGGACCCGGGCTGCTGCCGTAGTGAATTATCTGGTATCCAAAGGAATAGACCCCTCCCGCCTGGTAGCCAAAGGATATGGCGAAAGCCAGCCGGTAGCCCCTAACGATACAGACGAAGGAAGGGCACAGAACAGAAGGGTGGAGTTTAAGATATTGAAATTGTGATTATTCAGGTTGCTATAAATATTTTTTTACCACTTCTATTAATTGATCTCGCATTATGGGTTTGGTCAGATAATCATTGCATCCAATCTCAAATGCAGTATCCTTCCCAAATTCCGTGGCATGTGCCGTCTGTGCTATTATAGGCAGGTCGGGACGAAACTTTCTGATCTCTTTGGTGGCTTCATACCCATCCATAACCGGCATTTTTATGTCCATTAGAACAAGGGAAATCTCTTTATGTGATTTACAGTATTCCAGGGCTTTTAATCCGTTTTCCGCCCTGATTATATCTATTCCAATGGGTGTAAGCATCTTGCTAATGACAAAATAGTTTAAGTCATTGTCTTCGGCTATTAATATGCTTTTATTATCCATGGTCTCTCTTCTCCTTTCTTTGTTATTCGGTTTTGATAAATGAAACATTACTTTTTAGGCAGGGTGAAATAAAAAACAGAACCTTTTCCCGGGTTTGATACCACACGGATATCTCCTCCCAGCAGTTTTACCAGTTCTCTGCTGATAGACAGGCCCAGTCCGATACCTTCATGTAAGCGTGTCAGCGAATCATCTGCCTGCTGAAAACGGTTAAAAATCCGGGATAAATCCTTTTTTGCTATACCCATTCCGGTATCTTCTACATAAAATTCCAACAGATTATCATTTTTTTCCCTGTACCCGAAAGATATACTCCCCTTGCCGGTGAATTTTATAGCATTGTTGATCAGGTTTTGTAAAATTTCACGCAAACGTTCCCTGTCACTCTTCAGTATATAAGGAGTGTTAAGGTTATTAACCGTTTTGATAGTTAATTGTTTTTTTAATAGCAAATGATCTTTTTCGTACATTATGCGTAATTCATTCAGCAACGAATGCAGATCAAACGGCTCTTTACGGATGATTATCTCATGGGCTTCAATCCTGGATATATAGAGGATTTCCTGAAGAATATGTAATAAGTGCCGGCCGGAGCTTTTGATGATCCGTACATAGTTGTCTTTCTCATCTTGTGAGATAGCCGGATCATTCAACAGCTCGGCAAATCCCATGATGGCGTTCAGCGGGGTTCTGATCTCATGTGACATATTGGTCAGAAAGGCTGTCTTCAGGAGGTTGCTTTCCTCGGCCTTTTCCTTGGCCCGGATAAGCTCGGCCTCATATTGTTTACGTTTTGTAATGTCAAAAATATAACCTATATTTTTTATCAGTTGTGCCTGTTTATCGAATACGCCATAGGCATTCAATAATACATAAATTCTTTTCCCATCTTTCCGTATAAGCTCCTCTTCCTGATTTATGATCTTTTTATTTTTTTTCAGGGATTCAAATATTTTCTTACGTTCTTTTATATCCGGATAAAGAACAGACGG
>JANTHB010000113.1 GCA_024762655.1 Bacteroidales bacterium | reverse complement strand
GTCTCCGGATGCAGGAAAGCGGAATTTCCTGTTTCCAAATATTATGAATACGACCATGATCTTCCCCTGCTCGATTCGGTGCGTCTGATCAGGGATACCACGAACTATACCTTATATAATATTACCTACCGCAGTGTTCACGACCAGCGGGTCACCGGATTGCTTTCTGTCCCCAAAGACGAAGAGCTGCCTGTCCCGGTAGTGATCCTCCTGCATGGTCTGGGAGACAGCAAAACGGTCGATTATGTAGCGTACGGGAATCAGGCTCTCCTGAAAGCAGGGTATGCTGTACTGCGTATAGATATTTACAATCATGGAGACCGGCATAAATACGATTACGATTTCGACCTTACCGGTGGCTACCGGTACTGGACCAGGGATATGGTTGCCCAGACGGTATTTGATCTCCGGAGAGCCATTGACTTTATCGAAACAAGAAAAGAGCTGGATCCTGGCCGCATCGGATTTTTCGGAATCAGCCTGGGGGGAATTACCGGAACAATATTCTGTGGTGTGGATAAGAGGATCAAAGCGCCGGTCCTTGTTCTGGCCGGCGGACAACTGAACCTGATGTTCGGAAAAAAAGCCTTATCAGAAGATACCCGTGATTTTCTGAGCTTTATCGACCCTATCAACTACGTAGCCATGATCTCGCCCCGACCCTTGCTGATGATCAATGCCTCCAACGATGATGTAGTGCCGCCCATTACCAGCAAACTGTTATATAAAAGGGCAGGAAAGCCCAAAAAGATCATCTGGTATCCGGCAAAACACCATACCCTGCCCATTGACAAAGCCTATCCCGACGGGATAAGATGGTTTAATCAATATCTGAAAAATACCAAATAACAAATATCAAAAAGAAAAAGAGATAACGCAGAAAGGATCTATTCATGCATAAGTTTATCAAAGGAACGCTGATCGTCCTGGCAGTACTGGCAGTCATTTTGTACTTTTATATTATTCTTCCTGTCTGGGGCATTCCTTTCAACCACCAGCGTCACGGTCATCCTCCGCTAACGCCTCCATGGGCGCTGGAATGCTGGTTGTGGGAAGACGATGTAAATACGGCTGCCCGGGTGGATGAACTGCTCACCGGCTACGCCGCACATGATATTCCCGTACGTACCATTCTTATCGACAGCCCGTGGAGCATGCGATACAACGACTACGAAATAGACACCGTCAGGTATCCCTTTCCGGAAGAATGGTTTGCAAACCTGCAGAACCGGGGCTACAGGGTCGTACTGTGGACCACGTCCATGGTGAATAGCTTTAACAAAGACACCCGCATCCGTAATTCGGAAAGATGGTATGCTATGGCCAGGGAAAAAGGTTATCTGGCCGGCAACGGATTCCAGTATAACTGGTGGAAAGGAAAGGGCGGTTTTATCGACTATACCAACCCCGAAGCCATGAGATGGTGGCATAGTCTTCAGGAGCAGGTTTTACGGCTGGGTATCGACGGCTGGAAACTGGACGGGACAGCCACCTATTTCCGGGGACAGGCAGGACCGCTCCCCTTCTTTTATCAGCGCACCCACAGCGGCCGGATAAGTACAAGACACTATATGGACCTCTATTACCGGAAAGAATATTCATACGGGAAGAAACAAAACCCCGGATTCATCACCTTGTCGCGCGCTATGGACCGCAACTATCATCCCGAGGGCTTTGCCCCCATCGATGCATCTCCCGTCAACTGGGTAGGCGATCAGGAACATTTCTGGAAACCGGATAAACAGACGGACCATGCCGGGGATAAAAAAGACATAGCCCTGAAAGGAATCCAGGGTTTTGAATCGGCCATAAAAAACATCCTCAGAAGTTCCGAAAAGGGATATAACATTGTCGGTTCGGACATCGCCGGTTTTTCCGGCAGAACCATCCCGCCCCGCCTTTACATCCGTTGGGCACAGTTTTCCACTTTCTGCGGCTTGTTTCTGAACGGAGGTCACGGCGAAAGAGCGCTGTGGAAAAGGAGTGACCAGGAACTGCGGATCATCCGCAAATTTTCCTGGCTGCATACGGAACTGGTGCCGTATATGTACACCTATGTCATCAATGCACACCACGGCGGGCGGGTACTGATGAAACCCGTATCCGGAAAATACCAGTATCTCTTCGGGGATTATCTTCTTGTGGCCCCGGTTTATGAAGATCACCTGTCCAGGGAAGTCAGGCTCCCCAAAGGAAACTGGAGATATTTTTTCAATGATAAAGAAGTGATCAGGGGACCCGTCTCCTTCACCCGGGAATATCCCCTGGATGAGTTTCCGGTTTTCATTAAGGAAGGGGCGATCCTTCCCATGAACATCCGGCGTGCCTATACCGGCATCGGGGACAGCACTTCGGCAGGATACCTTACGCTACTTATCTATCCGGCTTTAAAAAATTCATTTCCCGTGTACCGGGAAGGCGGAAATAAAGTAACCATCGTCACCGTTGATAACACAGGGGATGACCTCAGAATATCCCTGGAGGGTGAATATATTTCGCATATACTGGCCATCCATCTGGATCATAAACCGGCAGGTGTGATGCTGGACGGGACTGATATTCCATGGCGGTACGATGCCCGGCGGCAAAAACTGATCATTAAGACAAGAGACTACAGAAAAGGAAATTACATTATAAAAAGATAATAAAAGACCCTGCAGGCATGACATCTACAAAACATTTATCAGTATATTAACCACTTATAGTTTTAGTCCTATGAAAAAACGCAAAGAATATTTCTTTCTGTTCATGATGGGGGCTTTTCTGCTTTCGGGTTGTCACCAGGGCCCTAAAAAAGACACAACACAGGAAAAAGCGCTGCGCACCCAAGCCGAGCAGCTGGGTTTTCCTGCGGGTAAAAAGGTGATCATTCTCCATGCCGACGATGCGGGCATGTGTAAAGAAGCCAATGAGGCCATTGAATATTTGTTAGAGAATAACTATATACAGTCCACCTCCGTTATGGCGCCCTGTCCCTATGCCGGCGATATGATCCAATGGGCTGTAGCACATCCGCAAAAAGATGTGGGGATGCATCTGACCCTCACGAGTGAGTGGAAAACCTGGCGCTGGGGGCCGGTATCCGATCCGGAGAGTGTACCCGGACTCATCGACCCGGAAGGCAAGCTGTGGCATGAAGTACCCGGGGTCGTGCAACATGCCACACCGGACGAAGTGGAAAAGGAGATCAGGACCCAGATCGAAAAATCTATTGGGATGGGACACCGCCCCACACACATAGACACCCATATGGGCACCCTCTATGCCACACCCGCTTTTGCCCAAAGATTCCTGAAGGTTGCCATGGACTACGGCATACCCGCCAATGCCATAGATATGTCAGACTCGACGGTTGTCGAGACATTCAGAAAAGCCGGTTATCCCATTGATGAAAAGATGATCCGTTTACTGGATCAATATACGCTGCCCAAACTGGATTTTTTCACCAGTGCTCCCCATGGGAAAACCTATGAAGAAAAAATGGAGAACTTCAAAAAACTCGTCAAATCGCTGAAACCGGGACTTACAGAGATCATCTTTCACCCTTCGGTAGAAACAGAACACCTGAAAACCATCACAAACTCCTGGCAACAACGGGTATGGGAATACAAAATGTTTTCCGACCCCGGTTTGATCAAGTTCTTCCGGGAAGAAGGGATTATTTTCACCAACTGGACCGGGATCATGAAAAGATTCCGCAAGATCTATAAAGATCCACAAAATGATCCCGTTGCCACAAAAGACCCGGACGGCTGGATTTCCCTTTTCAACGGCAAAAATCTGGACGGATGGTTTGTTCGCGGAGATGCAAAATGGAAAGTGGTAAACGGCGTGCTCACCGGGCAGACAGACGGTGGCCAGGGACATATCTACTCCGTTCCCGTAGCAAGCGACCTGGAAGTGAAAGGCATGTTCCGCCTCAATGACCTGGGTGGCGGCGCCAACAGCGGACTCTACTTCCGGGCCAACCCGCCGGCTGACAACCCGGACGGCTTTCCCCGCGGTTATGAAGCCCAGATATGCAACAACCAGAAGGCTTTTACCGGCTGGCTGTGGAAACCCGGAACGCCTACGGGAAAAGCGGATACGCTCCTGACCAAAGACGGCGAATGGTTCCCCATGCGGGTTCGTGCCGTGGGGGATTCCATCCGGATATGGGTAAAAAACCAACTAGTCATGACATATAAAGATGATGAATACAAAAAGGGACATTTTGCCATACAATGTCATAACAAAGGGATGAGCATAGAGGCCAAAGACCTGTATTACCGGGACCTTTCCGGAAAATAATACCTACGTAGGTCCCTACGTAGGTATTCTAATATCATATTACATATATCATCCTGTATAACAATTGACAGTGAAACTATTCAGTAAGGCATGTTTTAAAATAGTTTTAATCTTTCAGGTATGAAAATACACCCATTTTTTGTAACTTTACTTCTGTTCTTGCATATAGCAGGATACGGACAAAATGCCCGGAAAGAAGAGCCGCCTCCCAAACCTCCCCATGGTTACCCAAACGAAACCTTGCTTAAAGCAGCTTATGCCCTGGGTATGCTGAAACTCATTGACACCAGGCCTGAAGTACCGGCCAACCTGATGGTTCACAAGAATATTGTTTACAAAAAGGTTGACACCCTTGCATTGGGGCTGGACATCTATGAAAAGAAAGGATTATCCGGATCCGTACCGGCGCTTATCTTCATTCACGGCGGCGGCTGGTCCAAGGGGAAACGGTCCGATTACCTTCCTTATCTTATCGATTTTGCTGAAAAAGGATATGTCACGGTCACTGTTTCGTACCGTCTCTCGGGGGCGGCTCATTTCCCTGCCGCTGTGGAAGATGTCAAGTGTGCCGTACGATGGGTGCGGGCCCATGCCTCTCAGTACGGAATTGACCCGGACAGGATCGCTCTGATCGGGGGTTCGGCCGGCGGGCATCTGGCACTTATGGCAGGCTATAGCGATGACAACCGGTTCGCCGGGGAGTGTCACGATACGGTCACGGCCCGGGTACAGGCTGTTGTAGATCTGTACGGACCGGTTGATCTCACCACGGAATACGCCCGGAACCGGAGGGAATCCATTGGTTTCACCGGGCACTCCTGGCAGGAAGCACCCGGGCTGTACAAAGCTGCTTCTCCCCGTTTCTACATCACCCCGGATGACCCTCCGACCCTGATCTTTCACGGCACCATTGACAATCTGGTGCCGGTGAGTCAGTCAGACTCGCTGCACAAATGGCTCGACCGCGTGGGGGTTCCCAATGAATATCACCGCCTGAAAGGCTGGCCTCATACCCTTGATATTGCCAGAAAAACAAATGAGTATTGCCAGTATTATATGTCCCGTTTTTTCATGAAATACCTCCTATCTGTTAAATAATAACATACTTAATTTCACAACAACTCCGTCAGAGATTTCTTTTATACTGTTTTTCAGACGCTTACAAACACCTTCCAGAGCCTAATAATATTCCTCTGTTAAAATACTTGAAAAATAAGTTAAAATAATAGCGCTGTTTTATAAAAATATTTAATAATTTTACAAAAAATAAGTTATATCTTCATATAATCTAATGGAAGAATAGTGTTTTATTAACCTAAAAATTTTGAATTATGAAAAGAAAAGGATTACTCGCAAGTCTTGCCATTTTCAGTCTCCTGTCGCTTGCTATTTTTTCGTGCAAGAAAGAAGAGCCGACGCCTGCACCTACGGTGGATTTTTCATTCAGTGTTGACGGATATCAGGTTGCGTTTACGGCACTGGCCACGAACACGGATACGTATGTCTGGGATTTCGGTGACGGTGAGTCCAGCACAGAACAGAATCCTGTACACACGTATGCACAGTCGGGCACCTATTCTGTAACACTGACCGTTACGGGAAAAGGCGGCACGGCTAACACCTCCAAAGATGTTGAAATTGCTGCTTCCAAACTGGAGATGCTCACCGGCGGTCCTTCTGCTACCAATGGAAAATCCTGGCAGTTCAGCTCAACAGCCGGCGAGGGTGATGCCGTTCTTTATGCCGTTGAAGACCTGTCCGACCCGAATGCTGTGGATCAGGCCATCCCCAGCGGCATGCTCGGACTTATCGGTCTTCCTGCCAGTGAATACCAGGATGAATTCATTTTCAAGAACGACGGATCCTATTCTCATACCACAGTCAACGACAGTGTGATCACCAATGCGGTTTACGCGATGCTCAACAGTATTGACTTCGTTGCTTCCCCGGGTGAAGACGGTGTGGGTTTGAGCAAATGGACGCCCGTTCAGAATGCCACCTTCACCTTTACCGAAAACACAGACTTGTCTCTTGAGGTAACCAGCGATGACTACCCGGACAGCACCTGGAATGTCACCTGGAGCGGGGTGGATCTTTTTGAGATTGCAGGAGGTGAAGTATTCGGTATCCTGGACTTCACACGCAAGTATATGGTATTTGACATAGCAGCGGACCATATGCAGGTAGGTATGTTCTCTTCCTTCACCACAGGACAAAAAGCCAATTACCCATCTCATATTCTGAGAATGACTTTTGCCCCCAAACAGTAGGAACAAAAATTCTAAAATCGTAAAACATTTGTAGGGACACAAAATTTTGTGTCCCTACAAATGTTTTTAAATCAAATATTGTTATTTTCCATCATTTGCTTCGTTATGAGAATCCCCATCATCCCTGTTGTTTTCATTGTCCTGCTCACGGCCTGTAAAAGCCCCGTACCCGATACTTCCGCTTTCCTGCAAAAGCAAATATTCCCTTACACCAAAGAACATACCCATGGATCTACCATCGTAGCATTGCCCAACGGTGATCTGCTGGCCGCATGGTTTCAGGGCCACGGCGAGCGCTGGGCCGACGATGTACGGATTATGGGAGCCCGGATGCATAAAAACGATACCGTCTGGAGCCGTCCGTTCCTCATGGCTGATGTACCGGATTTTCCGGACATCAATCCGGCTCTGTTTCTGGACAAGGATAAGAGATTGTGGTTGGTATGGTACACCGTTATTGCCAACCAGTGGTCCACCTCTCTGCCCACCTTTCGCATCAGCACAAATTATATGCAGAAAGAGGGGGCTCCGCAATGGAAATGGCAACAACCTTTATTTGTCAAACCCGGTGACAAAACGGAACACGGGATCGTTCCGGATGACAGGTTTGTCCGCTCTGTAAAACAACAGGCCGACAGATACGGCAGGGAGATCCTCCGGACAGCCGGAGAAAACAGTGCGTTGTACAACTTATGGAAACAATGGGAGAAGGATCTGTTATACAAAGCCAGCGGACAGAATATGATCCGGAAAGGATATTACATCAATGACAGGAACCAGCGTGTGGACACCCTGCTTGGATATCCGTATTTCCGGCGTATGGGGTGGCAAACCAAAAACAAAGCCGTAGTACTGGAAGACGGCCGGATCGTTCTTCCGCTCTATTCCGACGGTTTTGATTTCTCCCTTATGGCGCTTACCGATGACGGCGGACTTCACTGGAAATTTTCCACCCCGCTGGTTGCTCCGGGAGACATACAACCCTCCATAGCCCTAAAGAAAGACGGGACCCTGGCGGCATACATGCGTGATAACGGACCTCCTCCCCAGCGACTGATGTATAGTGAATCCCGGGACCGCGGGATGACATGGAGTCCTGTCCGGGACTCCCAACTTCCCAACCCCGGATCAGGCGCCGACATTGTGACCCTGCAAAACGGCCACTGGGTACTGGCATATAACGATACCGAAGACGGACGTTTCAGTCTGGCGGTGTCGCTCTCAACCGATGAAGGAAAGAGCTGGCCCTGGACGCGTCATCTGGAAAGAGATACGACAGGGGTTCTGTCTGCCTCCTATCCTTCCATCATTCAGGCAAAGGACGGAATGCTGCATGTGGTTTACAGTTACAGCCGCCATGACCTGAAAGGCCGGCCCAACGAAACGATCAAATATGCCCGGTTTACGGAGGAGTGGATACAGGAAATGTAGAATGAAGAATGTTGAATGTTGAATGTCGAATGTGAAATATAATTTTTTTCACACATTTACGCATTCCTTACAATTCCGGATAAGGCACATCATATCCTTTCGTGGCATGCCAGAGGATGCGGTTAAAGGTATCTTCATCGATCTT
>JANTHB010000112.1 GCA_024762655.1 Bacteroidales bacterium | reverse complement strand
GGTAAAGGAAATCCGGAAAAGTCCGGAAGAGACCGGCAAGCTGCTGGGTGATTACCTGGTGTCGCATCTTCAGGAAATAGACTGGTATAATGTGGTGAAAGGCTTCCTGAACCTGGTGTTTACGGGCAGTTACTGGGTGGATTTTCTGAATCGTGTGAACCGGGATGCGGACTATGGCATGGAGAAACCAGGTGCAAAGGGGGAGACCGTGGTGATCGAATATTCATCTCCTAACACCAACAAACCTTTGCATCTGGGGCACATACGGAACAATCTCATCGGATATTCCCTGTCCAGGATCATGGCGGCGGACGGCTATAAGGTGATCAAAACAAATATTGTCAACGACCGGGGGATACATATCTGCAAATCCATGCTGGCCTGGCAGAAATGGGGCAAGGGGATTACCCCGGAAAAAGCCGGTAAAAAAGGCGATTTCCTGGTAGGGGATTTTTATGTGCGGTTTGAAAAAGAATACCGGCTGCAGGTGCAGGAGATGATAAACAGAGGGTTGTCCCGGGAAGAGGCAGAAAAAAACGCCCCTCTTTTGCTGGAAGCACAGGACATGCTGCGCCGCTGGGAGGCCGGCGACCCGGAAGTGATCCGCATCTGGAAGATGATGAACCAATGGGTGTATGATGGTTTTGAGGTGACCTACAAAGCTTTGGGTGTGGATTTCGACAAGATATATTACGAGTCGGATACCTATAAAACCGGAAAACAGATCGTACTGGATGCCCTGGAGAAAGGGCTGGTGTATAAAAAAGAAGACGGTTCTGTGTGGGCCGATCTGCGGGAGGACGGACTGGATGAGAAGTTGTTGCTGAGGGCTGACGGCACAGCGGTTTACATGACCCAGGATCTGGGTACCGCTACCCTCCGCTACCAGGATTATCATTTTGACCGGCATATTTATGTGGTGGGGAATGAACAGAACTACCATTTTCAGGTACTGAAGATCATCCTGAAGAAACTGGGCTATGCATGGGCCGGTCGCCTGATGCATCTTTCCTACGGGATGGTGGAATTGCCCGAGGGGAAGATGAAATCCCGCGAAGGGAAAGTGGTGGATGCCGACGACCTGATCGCCGGTATGATAGAGACCGCCCGGGAAATGGGAGAAGAACTGGGAAAACTGGATGCTCTGGCAGCGCAGGAAAAGGATGAGGTGTTCCGCATGATCGGCCTCGGAGCCCTGAAATATTTTATCCTGAAGATAGACCCGAAGAAAAATATTGTGTTTAACCCGCGTGAGTCTATCGACTTCAATGGAAATACCGGTCCGTTTATTCAGTATACCTATGCCCGGATACGTTCAGTCTTCCGGAAAGGGGAAGAACGGGGGGTAAACGTTCCGGAAAAACTTACGGACAATTATCTTCCCAATGATAAGGAGACCGCACTGGTGCGGTTGCTGGCCAGATTCCCGGAAGTCAGAAAAGACGCGGCTGCCTCTTACAGCCCCGCCCTGGTAGCCAACTATGCCTATGAGGTGGCCAAGGCCTTCAACCAGTTTTACCACGATTATTCCATCCTGAACGAAGAAAATGCGGAAGCGCGCAACCTGCGGCTCGTGATGACCCGTAAGACAGGCGAAGTGTTGTATCATGCGATGTACCTGCTGGGGATAGAAATGCCGGAAAGGATGTAATTCATGGTTCTCAGTGCCTGCTTTATCGTTCTGCATCAGCCGGGAACTAAGAACTAATTTTTTTATCTTTGCGAAAAATTGTAGAATATGTTTGAAAACCTAACTGACAGACTGGAGCGTTCCTTCAAACTGTTGAAAGGACAGGGACGGATCACAGAGATCAATGTGGCGGAGACGTTGAAGGATGTGCGACGGGCCCTGCTGGATGCCGACGTACATTACAAGATCGCCAAATCTTTTACCGATAAGGTTAAGGAAAAAGCTTTGGGACAGAATGTTCTTACGGCTGTGCAGCCGGGGCAGATGATGGTGAAGATCGTGCATGATGAGCTGGTGGACCTGATGGGGGGTCAGGCGGTAGACATTAATATCAAAGCCAATCCTGCCGTGATTCTGATCGCCGGTCTGCAGGGGTCCGGGAAAACCACTTTCTCCGGCAAGCTGGTTCATTTGCTGAAGACCAAAAGGGGCAAACGTCCCTTGCTGGTGGCCGGTGACGTATATCGTCCTGCTGCCATCGAACAGTTGAAGACGCTGGGCGAACAGGTGGAGGTGCCGGTATATACGGAGGAAGGAAGCAAGGATCCTGTGAAGATTGCTAAAAATGCCGTGCGTCATGCCAAAAAGGAAGGGTACAGTGCCGTCGTCATTGATACTGCAGGTCGTTTGGCGGTGGATGAAGACATGATGAAAGAGATCACCGCCATCCGTGATGCTGTTAACCCGCATGAGATCCTTTTTGTCGTGGATGCCATGACAGGGCAGGATGCTGTGAATACGGCCAAAGCTTTTAACGACAGGCTGGATTTTGACGGGGTGGTGCTCACCAAACTCGACGGGGACGCCCGTGGAGGTGCAGCCCTGACCATACGCTCGGTGGTGAATAAACCGATCAAGTTCGTCAGTACCGGCGAAAAAATGGACGCTCTCGACGTGTTCCATCCCGACCGTATGGCCGACCGGATCCTGGGCATGGGGGATGTGGTGACCCTGGTGGAGAAAGCCCAGGAACAGTTTGATGAGGTGGAGGCCCGCCGGCTGCAGAAGAAAATAGCCAAAAATCAGTTCAATTTCGATGATTTTCTGAGCCAGATACAGCAAATAAAGAAGATGGGGAACATTAAGGATCTGGCAGCGATGATCCCGGGCATGGGGAAGGCGGTCAGGGATATGGATCTCGATGATGATGCTTTCAGGGAAGTGGAGGCGATCATCCGCTCGATGACCCCCCAGGAAAGAGCCAATCCCGACCTGTTGAACGGCAGCCGCAAGAAGAGAATAGCCATGGGCAGCGGTACCACGGTGACCGAGATAAACCGCCTGCTGAAACAGTTCAACGAAACCCGAAAGATGATGCGGGCTATGAGCGGCAAGAAAAACCTGTCACGCCTGATGAACATGCCGGGGATGAGGAGATGAGGGAATGATGAATTACCAGGTAATTACGGCATCAGCCATGCTTAAAAAAATTTGTTACCTGTTTTTGATTGTATTGGCAGGGACTGGGACCGGAGATGGTCTGGCCCAGCCTCTGCATGTGCGGGAGGCCGGCATACGGATAGGTGTGATGCCTTCCGGAAAGTGGGATGCCATTACGGATGTACCGGGGGTAATGGTCGGACATAAAACCATGATCAGGGGAAAAAATATCAGGACCGGCGTTACGGCTATTCTCCCGCACGCAGGGAACATCTTTCAGGAAAAAGTTCCGGCTGCAGTGTATGTAGGTAACGGTTTTGGGAAAATGACGGGCATCAGTCAGATCCGGGAACTTGGAAATATAGAGACGCCCGTCATCCTGACCAATACGTTGAGTGTTCCTGTGGCAGCCGGGTTTTTACTGGATTATACCCTGGCTGATCCTGCAAACAAAGAGGTACGCAGCGTCAATCCTGTGGTAGGGGAGACCAACGACGGTTATCTGAATGATATACAGGGCCGTTTTGTGAAGAAAAAGGATGTGCTGGAAGCGGTGCGGATGGCACGTACGGGAAAAGTACAGGAAGGAGCTGTAGGCGCCGGTACCGGTACGGTATGCTTTGGTTTTAAGGGGGGTATCGGTACCGCATCCCGTGTCATTCCCCGGAAATACGGCGGATTTACGGTAGGGGTGCTGGTGCAGACCAACTTCGGCGGGAACCTGCGGATCGCAGGAGTGCCGGTAGGGGAGAAACTCGAAAATTATTATCTGCATGATGCTCTTGCCGCCACCCCGGACGGTTCCTGCATGATCGTGGTAGCCACAAATGCACCGCTGGACAGCCGTAACCTCTACCGTCTGGCCAAAAGGGCCATGCTGGGTCTGGGAAATACGGGAGGGATCTCCTCCAATGGCAGCGGTGATTATGTCATCGCTTTCTCTACAAATGAAGGCGTGCGTGTTCCTTATCGTGACACCTCCCTGTACTTAAACCGGAAGATCTTGCGCAACGACAGTATGTCCCCCCTGTTCATGGCAGTGATCGAGGCTACCGAAGAAGCGATCCTGAACAGCCTGTTTATGGCCCGGAGCATGACCGGTTACCGGGGTCACCGCGTGGAAGCGCTGCCTGTAAAAAAGGTTCTGCAGATCATGCGGGAATATAAAGCGGTTAACTGACATGATCATGGAAAGAAATACCATTGGCATTCTTGGAGGGATGGGACCGGAGGCTACCGCAGGACTGTTCAGCCGGATCATAAGAAATACCCGTGCCGACCGGGACCAGGATCATGTGCCGGTGTTGATCTACAACAACCCGAAGATCCCTGACCGCTCCGCTTATATTCTTGGCCGGGGCCCGGATCCTGTCCCTGCCCTGAAGGAGGGTTCTCTGTTCCTGCAGCAAGCAGGAGTTTGTTGTATACTCTGGCCCTGTAATACAGCTCACTATTTCTACGAAGAAGTGTCCCGTGACCTGAAGGTGCCGGTGTTGCACATGATACGCGAAACAGCCGCCTGTGCGGGCAAAAAATATCCTCCTTCCACGATTTTCGGGCTGCTGGCAACGCTTGGGACCTACAAGACGGGGATCTATGAGAAGATGTTTGAAGAGGAAGGTCTGACATTGGTGTTGCCGGAAGAAAAAAACCGTCAGCTTACCATGGAATCGATCTACGGGGATAACGGGATCAAGGCCGGATTTACGAAAGAGCCGCTGCAGCGGTTGAAAGATCCCGTAAAAGAACTGAAACGGAAAGGGGCAGAAGTGCTGATCGCCGGTTGTACGGAGCTGTCTCTCGTATTAACACAGGAAACAACAGACCTTCCGGTTATAGATCCCATGACCTGCCTGGCCCGCGCTGCAGTCCGGAAAGCAGGATACCCTTTGGAATGACGAAGGACGAATGACGAAGGACGAATGATGATGGATGAACTTTTTTGTTCCCGGATCCTCATTCAATGATCATCCTTGTTGGTGGCTTCGATCTCTTTACCCATCACACTGTAAATAAACAGGATGACAGCGCCTGAGGCAAAGATTACTACCAGGGACAATAATAATTTTCTCACTACCTTGTCCAGGTCAATGACTTCCCATATGCCCAGAAGTGCTATGATCGTGAACACAAGAACAAGTATGATCAAAAACCAGATGATCGCTTTTTTCATAGCCATTGGAATATAGATAAATGTTTAGGAAGTAAAAATAACAAAAAAACATGAATGTCAAACAGATCCGGAGAAGGATTCATTTTGGGTTAATTTTTTCAGGAACCTGTAATTTGCGTTATCTTTAACACCGGAAAATAAATTCCGGAGACGATGAAAGAACACGAAGTAGTTATTGTACTGAATCCGGGTTCCACTTCCACGAAGTTTGGATTGTATAACCGGCAAGGGCCTGTTTTTGTGAAAACGGTGAGTCATACAGCGGAGGACCTGAACCGTTTCGGGCTGGTGACGGAACAACTGAATTTCCGGTATAAGACGGTTTTTCCCGTCTTGCAGAAAGAGATCAGCGCCCGGGAGCTGGACGTGGTGGGAGTGGTTGGCCGGGGAGGTATTGTCAGGCCTGTTGAGGGAGGTACTTACCGGGTGAATGAAGCTTTTCTGGAGGATGCCCGCAGTTGCCGCTACGGGAACCATGCTTCCAATCTGGGGTCTTTGCTGGCCGACCGGTTTCGCCGGGAGTATGGCCTGCAGGCATGTTATACGGTAGACCCTGTTTCCGTAGACAATATGTGGGACAAAGCACGGGTGTCGGGTCACCCGGATATTGTGAGGGTCTGCCGGGGGCATCCGCTGAATGTGAAACGTACGGCCCGCATCATTGCCGAGAAGACAGGGAAAAAACTGGAAGAAGGCCGTTTTGTGGTAGCCCATCTCGGAGGAGGGTTCTCCATTACGGCGGTGGAGAAGGGCAGGATCCGGGATGTGAACGATGCCCTGCTGGGGATGGGGCCTTTTTCGCCCAATAGGGCAGGGGCCTTGCCGCTGCGGGGCGTGATGAAGATGTGTTATACCAGAACGGAAGAGGAGGTGACGCGGATCCTGTCACGTGAGAGCGGTTTACTGGCATACCTGGGAACAGATGACCTGAGGGAAGTACTGAAGATGCTGGACGCAGGAGATGAGAAAGCCGGTCTGGTTTATGAAGCTTTTGTATATCAGATCGCCAAAGAGATCGGAGCGACCTTTGCCGCATTGCGCGGGGACGCGGACGCGATCATTGTTACCGGAGGAATCGCCCGGTCGGAACGCTTTGTGCAGGATCTGAAAGCCTATGTGGGAAGCCTGGCGCCTTTCTATTCCGTCCCCGGGGAATATGAGATGGAAGCCCTGGCCGAAGGAGCTTTCAGGGTGGTTGACGGGGTGGAAGAGGCTAAAGAATATTAATGCCGGATAAAGCCCGGTTCATGAAATTAGCCGTATATGTCAATGACTGCAGGACAGGAACAATTTGCCCGGAACGGGTAAATATTTTTAACTTTAGGCACTTTATAACTTTGATTCCTTGAAAAGAGCCATCGTATCGGTTATCAACGATCTGGTCACTGACCAGCGGGTCCATAAGGTTTGTATGACCCTCGGCGGGTTGGGTTTTGAGGTGTTGCTGGTGGGCCGCGAACTGCCGGAGAGTCCCCCGATGGATGAGAGACCTTATGCATGGAAAAGGATGAAATTACTCTTTGCGAAGGGCCCTTTATTTTATGCAACCTATAATATTCGCATATTCATATTCTTATTATTGCATAAGTCTGACCTGTTGATATCCAATGACCTGGATACGCTTCCGGCCAATTTTGCCGTGTCCCGTCTGAAGAAAATCCCGCTGGTGTATGATTCCCATGAATACTTTACGGAGGTGCCTGAATTGCAGGGGCGTTTTGCCCGGAAAGTATGGTTGGTTCTGGAGCGTTTTATCTTTCCGAAATTAGAAGATGTGACCACGGTCAGCCGGTCGATCGCAGATGCATATACACAAAAATACGGCGTCCCGGTGAAAGTGGTGAGGAACCTTCCGGCTGGGGGCAGGGTGGAACGGAAACCGATAAGGAAAAAGGAAATACATGTGCCGGAAGACCGGAAAGTGATCGTTTTGCAGGGTTCGGGAATCAACCGGGACCGGGGTGGGGAAGAAGCGGTGCTGGCGATGAAACATGTGGATCATGCCGTATTGTTGATCGTAGGTGGCGGCGGGGCTCTTCCTGCCATAAGAAAACTGGTGGAGCAGGAGGGATTGCAGGAAAAAGTGAGGTTTATCCCGCGGCAATCCCCGGAGAAATTGTATGCCTATACGGCGGCTGCAGAGGTGGGGTTATCCCTCGACAAGGACATCTGCCTGAATTACCGCTACAGCCTGCCGAACAAACTATTTGATTATATTCGCAGTGGAACGCCGGTGCTGGCTTCCAACCTGCCGGAGGTGGCCGGGGTAATTAGGAAATACGGGGTCGGCCTGGTGCTGGAAGAGTATTCGGTGACAGCCATTGCAGAAGGGATCCGGAAAATGTTGGAAGAGGATTATAAACGCCGGAAAGTCAAAAATTTGCAAAAGGCTGCTGACGAGCTGGTATGGGAAAAAGAAGCGGAGACCCTGAAGATTATCTATCGTAAATATCTGTAAATTGAGCGAAAAACATCTGCATATCATCTCTTTTGATGTTCCTTATCCGGCAGACTACGGCGGGATCATCGATGTTTTTTACAAGATCAGAACTTTGTGGAAGTTGGGCGTAAAGATCCATTTGCATTGTTTTCTTTACGGAAACAGGAAACCCCAGACAGCACTGAACAGATATTGCACAGAGGTGAGCTATTACAGGAGGAAAACGGGAATCTTGTCTTTTCTTAGTTTTGTCCCGTATATTATTAAAAGTAGAATGTCCCACGAACTGGAAGAAAGATTGTTGCAGGATAATTATCCGGTTTTGTGCGAGGGCATCCATACCTGTGGTATACTGAATAATCCGGCCTTTAAAGGACGGGAGATTCTGTTTCGTCCGTCAAATGTCGAGCATGAATATTATACCGGTCTGGCCCGACTGGAGAGAAATCTGTTTAAGAAAGCATTCTTTTTAACAGAGGCCCTGAAACTGAAATATTGGGAGAAAAATTTGTCACAGGTGCCTGTTTTTTTCCCGGTTTCGGAGCATGATGATCTCTCTTTCAGAAGCCGTTTTCCGGGAAAAGTGATCACGCTGCTTTACAGTTTTCATCCTTTTGAGGAGGTGGAGATCCGGAAGGGCACAGGGGATTATGCTTTGTTTCATGGAAATCTTTCGGTACCGGACAATCTGCGAGTTGCATTGTTCCTGCTGGAAAAAGTGGCTCCGAAGATGGACCTGCCGCTCGTGATCACCGGCAAAGATGCTCCACC
>JANTHB010000111.1 GCA_024762655.1 Bacteroidales bacterium | reverse complement strand
TGAGCTGCTTGAATTGTTAAGCAATGAATTAAGTAAATTATTCAGTATTTCAGGAGCAGCCATCTATTTTCTTAATGATGCAGGAGACCGGATCACCCTGGAAAACATTTACCTGTCTGACCCTATTGTCCGGAAAATCAAGGGAATGTTTGGAAACAAATTCCCACAGGTTATTCTCCCGGCAGATGCTGCCGGATTCTATCACCGTGTATTTGAAGAAATGGACGTAATTTCCCTTTCCAGCTCCGCAGAGATTGAAGAGATGATTATGTCTTTCGCCAATGTCATATCCCCTGATATTAAAAAGCTTAAGCTTCCGGTGGAAAAGATTCTTGCCGGAATCATCTCCTGGATTCAAATAAAAGGGATGCTTTTCGCACCCCTCGGTACTTCCCGGCAAAGGCTGGGCATCCTCGGTTTGACATCACAGCAACCCTTTACCCATGACGAAGCTTTAATGCTAAAGAACTTGTCAGCCCAGTTGACCCTTATTTTGCAAAAGACAAACCAGCAAACCATTCTACGGGCAAGTGAGGAAAGATTCCGGTCATTGGTGGAAAATGCCCTGGAGGGGATTGCCCTGATTGATGACCGGTACAAATTTGAGTATGTAAATGGGGCCTTTGCTGCCATGATAGACTTTAAACCCGGCGAGCTAACAGGAATGGATTTCAGAAAGGTCCTGGCTGACGAAAGCCGCCAAATGGTCTCTGAAAGATATAAGAGACGCCAAAAGGGGGAAAAGGTCCCTCAGAAATACGAATTATTATTGCAGACAAAAAATGGGGAGAAAAGAACCATTCAAATCAGCTCCACCGTTTTTACCGACTCGCAGGGGAAGAAAAAAACAGTGGCGCAGGTTTTGGATATAACCGAGCGCAGGAAAGCCGAAAATCAGATACGATTACAGTCGGCTGCGCTGGAGAGCGCTGCCAACAGCATCATAATAACCGATGCTGCCGGGAAAATAGAATGGGTGAATGCGGCTTTCACCCGCATCACCGGTTATGCCCGGGATGAAGTGCTGGGGAAAAATCCCCGCATCCTGAAATCGGGGAAACATCCTGCCTCTTTTTATAAAGATTTGTGGGAGAATATCCTGGCGGGCAAAACCTGGCGGAGGAAAATCATTAACCGGAAAAAAAACGGGGAATTAATCCCCGAAGATATGTCCATTACCCCCATCAAAGACAAAAAGGGGCCCATTACCCATTTTGTGTCCATTCAAGTGGATATATCACAGCAGGAAGCCACCCTGGAGGAGTTGCAGAGTGCCCTGGATAAGTTACACCGTCTTTCAGGCCATCTGAATCAGATGATGGAGAACGAACGTAAAACCATCGCGCGTAATCTGCACGACAACCTGGGACAGCTTCTGACAGCCCTGAAAATGGATATCTCCTGGCTGACGCGTCAATGGCCACAAGGAACAAAACCTGACGTTATGGAACGTATCCGGGAAACAAAATCCCTGCTGGACCAGGCCGTGCATACGGTTCAACAGATTACGGGGGAACTGAGACCGAGTATCCTCGATGAGCTGGGTTTATGGAATGCACTGGAATCCTTGTGTGAGGAGATGTCCGGACGTTCCGGCATTGCTTTTGAAATAGAAATGCCACAACGGGATATTACCGTACCGGAAGAATTTGCGCTTCCTGTTTACCGGGTTTTCCAGGAAGCGATTACAAACATCATCCGCCACTCCGGCGCCACCCGGGCCCTGCTGCGGATAAAACAGTTTCACAACGAGCTCTTTTTCTCTATCCGGGACAACGGGAGAGGGATCCCGCAGGGAAAAACAGAGTCCCCGGGATCTTTCGGCCTGATGGGAATGAAAGAAAGAATCGAGTTGCTGGGAGGAAAATTTAAAATTCAAACCGGGGAAGAAGGTACTGAAGTTTTGTTTAACTTGCCGGTACCAAAAGAGGAGAGATCATGATCCGAATTCTCATTATAGATGACCATCCCGTTGTACGGAAAGGGGTCCGGCGTATCCTTGAGGAAGGCATCTCTTTTCTGGAAACGGACGAGGCCGGCGACGGCCAGACCGCCGGAAAACTGGTGCGTGAGAATACGTACGATCTGGTTTGTATGGATATTAATCTCCCCGGCAAAAGCGGGATCTCGTTGTTGGAAGACTTCAAGGCATTGAAACCGGACCTCCCGGTACTCATGCTAAGTATGTATTCTGAAAAAGATTATGCCCTGCGGGCCTTAAAACTGGGCGCTTCCGGATATCTTACCAAAGACAGTCTGGATGAAGAACTGATCAGAGCGGTAAACAAGATCCTGAGCGGGCACAGGTATCTCTCCGAATCCATGGCTGACTTGTTAATAGATTATGAGGGCACAAACAAACCTCTCCACGCCAGTCTCTCAAGTCGTGAATTTGAGATCATGCATTACCTGGTGCAGGGGAAAAGCATAAAGGAAATTGCCGACATCCTGGCCCTCAGCGACAAAACCGTCAGCACCTATAAATCACGGATCCTGGAAAAACTGAAATGCAAATCCACGGTTGATCTGATCAAATATGCCATGCAGGAAGGCCTGGCGTAAGGTATCGGGGATTCTCATCTTTTATACATCCCACATTTAGATCATAAGATGGGTAACAAAAGTATATCGGCGTACTTTTTCGGTCAGTTGTTCCCGTTTCACCGGTTTGCTAATGAAATCCTCCACCTTTAATTCGCGGGCTTTGGCACGGCCGGTTTCGGAATCGTAGGCTGTCTGGACGACAATAGGTATATCTTCCCGGATCCCTTTTATTTTCTCAATGGCTTCGAAGCCATCCATCACGGGCATATTCAGGTCCATAAGGATCATGTCGCAGGGGTTCTTCCCCTCCACATATTTTACCGCTTCCAGTCCGTTTTCGACATGAACGGGTTTCACGCCCAGATCTTTCAGCACCTTTTTCAGCAGCATGGCGCTCACCGGATCATCTTCCGCGATCAGCACCGTACGGGTTTTTATATCTTTAGGAGGTTCCCCGGATGAAGGGGATTGCAAAGCGATATCTGACTTGTATTTAACGGTTACAGGGAGTTCAACCGTAAAAATGCTTCCCTGCGGTTTGTTATCCTCAACACGGATTGTTCCTCCCAATATCCCGGTAAGCCTGCGTGCCAGATAGAGTCCTATCCCGATGCCCCCGTACTCCCGGGTATTTGCTTCGTCGAGTTGTCTGAACTTCTCAAAAATAAGCTCTCTTTTGTCTTCCGGGATCCCGATTCCGGTATCACTGACAAAATACCGTATTTTGTTTCCCTCCAGGTGATACCCCACCGTTATCTTCCCCGACGGAGTGAACTTCAGTGCATTGTCTATCAAAGCCCGCAGGATCTGCTCTGTTTTACCGGCATCCGTTATGACGGCTTCAATCCGACCGGTCGGAAATTGGGTGTCAATTTGCAGGTTGTCAGGGACCCCGCTTCTTTTAAATTGCCGGACAATGTCAGAAACAAGTTTTTCCGGGTGGATCTCCCCTTTTTCAATTTTCAGATGTTGTCCGTCAATAGCAGAAACATAAAAAATATTTTCTATGATGGTCAGTAACCTGTCCCCGCTTTCGCTGATATAACGGGAATACTCTTTCACCTCTTCCGGATCGGCCGTTTGTTCCAAAAGCCGGGAAAAGCCCAGGATGGCATTCAGCGGGGTACGCAGTTCGTGCGACATGGTGGACATGAACACGGTTTTCAGTCTTTCGGATTCTTCGGCTTTTTCCCTGGCTTTGATCAGCTCGGTGTGTTGTTCTTTCTGAACGATAATTTTCCAGACCGTATCCATGAGCAGCTCCAATTGAATCAGGTCGGTACGTTCATAAGGATTTTCCTTGTTGGCCACCCCCACCACGGCCACAATCTGTTTCTGATAAAATACCGGAATAGTCAGAAAACGACGGAGAGGGACATGGCCTTTGGGGAGGCCTTTTTTCATGGGGTTATCGCGGGAGTAATCATTGATCATAATCGGGCGCCGCTGGCGCACGGCTTCTCCCCAGACCCCGGTCTTTTCCAGGGAATAAACCGTCCGCTTATTGGCAATATTACATTGGTCCAGCGCAGTGTCCGACCAGTTATGAAGGGTAAAGATTTTTTTATCTTCGTCGTAAAAATAGAAATAGCCCATTTCGCTTTCGGTCAGTTCTATAGCTTTTTCGAGGGCCAGGTTCAGAATCTCTTTTCGATCTAGCTCTTTGCTCAGGGTGATTTCCAGTAAACTTTCCAGCCGGCGTCTGTTCTTCTGGATTTCCCGGTCTTTCAGCTCCAGATCGGTAATATCCCTGCCGATACCGACCACCCCTTTTACGTTGCCCAAAGCGTCCTTGACGGGAATCTTGCTGGTAAGCTGCCAGCGTACTTTTCCCTTCCGGTTAACGGTCTTCTCTTTGATATTCAGTTCAGGCCGGCCCGAACGGATTACCTTCATTTCATTTTCCATATACTTCCGGGCCAGCTCTTCCGGATAAAAATCCCTGTCGCTTTTACCCTCCAGTTCTTTTTCGGATTCAACCCCCATGTGACGGTTGTGTGCCTCGTTGCTTAGCAGAAACCTGAGTTTTGTATCCTTGTAATAAATATGGTCGGGCAGGTTATCCACCAAAGAGCGGATCATCAGCTTTTGTTCCAACAGCTCCTTGCCGGCTTTATACTGCTCACTGATATCCCGTAAAACAAACAGGAATAACTTCTCTCCATTGATATCATTTACCGAGAGAGAGGATTGAACAGGTTTATTTTTGCCACGAGGGGTCACTGCGGTAAGCCTGAAAACCCTTTTTGTTAACGGACTTTTCATATCGGAGAGTAAGCCGGAGAACATCCGTTTAACACGAAGGAGATATTTGTCGGTTGAGAACAGGGAGAAAAAATCTTTCTTCCTGAAGTTTTCCGCTTTTTCTTCAAAAAGATCTAGAGCTGCCCGGTTATACATAACGATGCGGCCCCCGGCATTCATGCCGACGATCGCTTCATGAGCAGTAGCAATCAGGTTACGTAGGAGCGTCTCATTTTTCTCTGCTTTCCGGCGTGCCATCACCGAATCTGTTATATCCCGGAGAATACTGATGCGATACCCTTTCCATCCGTTAAGACGTACCGCTCCCAGGGCGGGCTGAAAAAAGTGCTTGTTCTTTTCCACCAACCGGCGAACGTTGACAAAATCTTTCCTATCTTCTTCCACCTCTTCACACCAGGGGCAGGGGGTATCACGGTTAAAGATCACTTTATGACAGGGAGTACGTAAATGGAATGAACCGAAAACATCTGTGAAGGCCTTGTTATGGAAAACGATCTTTCTGTCTTTATTAACAACGAGTACGGGATCGGCCATGGCTTCAAGCACTTTCCGGCTTTGTTCCTCCATGGTTCTCACTTTTTGACGGGCTTCGCGAAGTTTCTGTACATTCAGTATCTGCGTTATGGCATTTTCAAGCCTGTCCGGAAAAGTGTCTGTGAAGGCTCCTTCTTTCACCCAATAATCATGTGCTCCCTTTTTCATCATACTGACGGCAATCCTCTCATCACCATAACCGGAAATAACAATAAAGGGAGGAAGCTTTAAGGTTTTACCTGCTTTCTCCATCCACTCAGCTGCCGTAGTATCCGGAAGCTTATAGTCAATCAACATCAGATCAAAGGATTTTTCGCGTAACTTTTCAACGGCTTGCTGTCCGTCATAAGCGCTGTCTGCCACATGCCCGAGGTCTTTGATACGGATCGTAAGTAAGGCATTCAAATTAAAATCATCTTCCACCACCAAAATGTGTATCTTTTTTTTCTTCTTTTCCATAATCCGGTCATTTATCAGGGCCCCCGGGCACTGTGTTTTGATAACTTCTTTTTGTGCTAATCACATCTATTATTCTATTTCCCGCAGAGAGCCGTTGTCCGGGCTCATCTTCAGCAAAAAATATTATCTGTACTTTGCTCATGACATCTTCCCCTTTGAAAAAATATAATCTGCTCCTTTTTCCAGCAGATCGTTTATCTCCATATAATCAGCCAGCCCGGCATCCCTGAGTTTCCTGTGTACATATTGAGAATAACGATCTGTCAAACCGATCAGGGTCAATTCCGGGAAGTTCCCGTGCAACCTGATAATTGTGCGCAGCAGATGATCCGTGTGTTCCGTATCCAAAAACAACAGATCAGGATGATGGGTTTTTATAGATTTTTCTGTCGACTCCATATCCTCATTGCAGTTAATAACATCCTTGATATTCATTTCTACAAACCATGAGATCAATCGTTTTTTTACAGGATCATAAAAATTTACAAGCACTATTTTCATAGTTTCGAAATTTCAGGTTCCGGATCAGGTTCCCAAAAGAAAATATCTTCTTCTTTCAAGTAACTGATACAAAATTATATGCAACTAATAGAAACATAGATAAGGAATAAAGGAAAATTACCCGGGTTTTTTCCGGTTTTGTATAAGGATAGTTCGAAAAAAGGATGAAAAAGTCTGATGAGTTTGTCAGGAAATGCTTACACGCTATCGAACGAAAGAGAAAGTCCCGCCATCCCCTCCCGGTATTTTCGGGAAGATAAGCAAACCCCAGGCTCCCGGCAAACCATAATCTCAGGATATTTGTTATTTTTATCGGCGTTTCAAAAACTGAACCCCATGAAAAACCGGCATATCTTTTTTTTTCTGGTGCTTACGGCCCTCCTGCTTTCGTTGCCTTTTTACTCTAATTTCTCCGGCATCGTTCTGTTCATTGCCTGGATCCCTCTGTTATTTGTAGAGGATCATCTGGCCCGCCATAAAGACCAATATAAGTCAGGCAGGGTGTTTTTACTCGGCTGGCTGACGTTTCTGATCTGGAACCTGCTCACCATTTACTGGATCAAGAATGCCACGCTGGCAGGTGCTATCGCCGCCTTGATTATCAACAGTTTTTTTATGGCCCTGGCTTTCTGGCTTATCCATCTTACCCACCGGGTGCTGGGCGAGAAGTTCGGATATTTTGCTTTTCTGATGATCTGGACGGCCTACGAACATTTTTACCTGAACTTCCAGGTTGACTTCCCCTGGCTGCTCATGGGCAACGGCTTTGCCAAGGATATTCAACTGGTACAATGGTATGAGTTTACCGGTGTGCTCGGGGGCACGCTATGGGTGCTTTTTGTCAACCTGCTGATTTTTCTCATTTTCAGACATTATTTACGCACCTGGTCGATCCGGGAAAAGTTCTTTGAACTGGGTGTGCTTCTTTTCATGCTGGTCGTTCCGGTCACCTATTCGCTTATCCGTTACCATACCTACAGAGATGCAGGCAAGCCGGTGGAGGTGGTAGTGGTACAACCGAACATTGATCCGTACAATGATAAATTCTCAGGCCTTTCGGAGTACCGGCAGGTAAGCATCATGCTCCATCTGGCGGATTCCATGGTTACCGGCCATACCGATTATGTAGTCCTTCCGGAAACAGCCATCAATAACAACCTGTGGGAGGGCCGGTTGACAGAGAGCCGCAGTATACGGCGCATCATGGATTTTATCCGACGGCATCCGAAGATAAAAGTAATCACCGGGGCTACCACGTGGAAAGCCTATTTCACCAAAACGCAACCCACGCCCACAGCCAGCAAATCAAACAGCTTTGACGGATACTACGATATTTTCAATGCAGCCCTCCAGATAGACACCACGTCGGTAATACAAACCTATCATAAGTCAAAGTTGGTGGTCGGCGCGGAGACCATGCCTTATCCGGGTTTCTTCAACAAGGTTCTGGGTGGCGTGCTTATCGACCTGGGTGGCACCACCGGCAGCTTCGGCACCCAGCCCGAACGTACCCCACTGGTCTCTCCCGATAGCTCCCTGCGGTTAGGAGTGGCCATTTGTTACGAGTCTATCTTCGGAGACTTTGTAACCGGGTATGTGCGCAACGGAGCCAACCTGTTGTTTATCATCACCAACGACGGCTGGTGGGGGAATACCCCGGGATATAAACAACATATGAACTTCGCCCGCCTGCGGGCCATCGAAAATCGCCGTAGCATCGCCCGCTCAGCCAATACGGGCCTCTCCTGTTTTATCGATCAGCGGGGCGAGGCCTCACAGATCACCGGATGGTGGGTGCCCGCCGTGATACGCGGCACAATCCGGGCCAATAACAAAATGACTTTCTATAGCATCCACGGAGATTATATCGGGCGGGTGTGTGACTTTTTTTCCGTCATGATCCTGTTGTATGTCATAACGCAACGGCTGATGAGGAAGGGAAAACACCCAGGGGTCAAACAGCAGTCATAGGGTAATCCGGAGTAAACTGCTTCGAGGTTGAAAATAGCTCGCTACGCTCGCGAAATTAGCTCCCTTCGGGAGCGTAATTAAGTGGAAATTAGCTGTTCGCAGGCTCACAGCGAAATTACGTTGTCATTCGGTGGTCATTCAGTAGTCATTCAGTAGTCATTCAGTTGTTTCAATCATTCAATCATTCATGCATTCCATTATTCCTTTAGCCTATTAACTTTAGCCTTTTAGCTTTAGCCTTACATGGTCACACAGTTGTTTTC
>JANTHB010000110.1 GCA_024762655.1 Bacteroidales bacterium | reverse complement strand
GAAAACAACTGTGTGACCATGTAAGGCTAAAGCTAAAAGGCTAAAGTTAATAGGCTAAAGGAATAATGGAATGCATGAATGATTGAATGATTGAAACGAATGAATGACAACTGAATGACCACCGAATGACAACTTAATTTCGCTGCGAGCCTGCGAGCAGCTAATTTCCACTTAATTACGCTCCCGAAGGGAGCAAATTACGTGAGGGCACAGCCCGAACTAATTTCGCTGCGAGCCTGAGAGCAGCTAATTACCACAAGCGACAGCTAGTGTACAGTCGCCCGCTAAAATTTAAGTGTCAGCCCCACCCCCATGATCTCCATGAACTGCAGTTTCGGACCAACCAGTACGTTCCCTTCATCGTCAACCTTCTGTTTTATGTCATCATCATAGATCATGTGGGTATAGAGATTAACTGAAAACACTTCCGATATTTTCACTTTTCCCAGCACCTCCCAGTTCACGTCTACGTTCTGGGGTTTATGCAGATAATTCGAGAACAGCTCCAGGCGGGTTTCCAGGGATGTGGTAGGGGTGATTTTTCCCTGGTAATAATACCGGATGTATCCCCCGAACTCCGGTTTCAGGTTTTTTCCGAGTGTCAGGATAATATCCGTCACTTCGTCCAGGGTCGCTTTGATCACGCCGAAAGCTCCCCGGTTGGCAAGGGCCTGATCGGCCACAATGGTAAACTTGCCCGACAGGGGGGCCAGCAAAAGAGTATGCCCCTTCCGGGGATGCCAGTCAAATCCGAACGTGAGAAACACATATCCCGGCGCTAAAAAATTGGAGATGACTACTGTATCTCCGGGACTGTTGTATCCCGGTAACATTTGACTATTGAAATTCAGACGGGCACTGTAAAACCATTTCTCCTTCAGGTAAATTCTTTTTTCGGAAGTAAACTCCACCCGGTCCACACTCTTTTGGAACACTTTTCCCTGGCCGGTAAAACCCAATTGCAGATCCAGGGTGTTTCCCCAGTTGGAATGCAGTTTTTTTCGGTTGGCAAAAAGATTCAGGGTAGCAATCGCCGATACCGAGCTTTCTCCCCCCGCCACCCAGTTTGATAGATAAGCCTGTGACAGGGTCAGTCCCGCTTTTCCTCCTCTTTCCCATTTCATGGTTTTTGTCGTATCCTTAAGAAATATCCTGGTAGTGTCCACTTTTTCCATCTTCAGGCTGTCGGGAGCTTGTTTTTTCCCTTTCTCCTGCGAAAACGACACCTCGTTATTTCCCAGCCACAAGAACATAAACAAAAACGGAAAAATCAGTAATTTTATCAAATATTTAATTCCGGGCAGAATCATAAAATATTGTTAATCAGTGTTATATACTATATATAATAATTATTACCTACGTAGGCCCCTACGTAGGTAAGAAAAATGAGTCAAGTGTTCTATTGCAGCATTTTGTATCAATACGGGAACCTCAAAAATTAAAGTTAAGAAAAAAATTTCTATTTTGTGCGAGAAAGTCAAACCTTAGATCTATCCTATGCGGGAATCTTTACAAGTTCTTGATCAGGTGCGGTTGCACTTTAATCAGGGGGGATTACTGGTTTTGAACCTGACCCTTGCGTTCATTATGTTTGGTGTTGCTTTGGGGATAAAACCGGTTCATTTCAAGCGGGTGGCCAATAATCCCAGGACGACGCTGATCGGTGTCTTGTCCCAGTTTATAGCCTTACCGGCCGTCACGTTTATCCTGGTATGGGGGCTCCATTCCATGATCACTCCCACCATTGGTCTGGGGATGATCCTGGTGGCGTCGTGCCCCGGAGGGAACATTTCCAATTTCATCTCTTCGCTGGCGCGTGGCAATGCGGCCCTGTCGGTAACACTGACAGCCATCGCTACCCTGCTGGCAATCATCATGACCCCGTTGAATTTTGCCATCTGGGGAGATCTCTTCCTAAGGGTCTATGCACACAAAGCCGTTTCCGGAGAACTTCTGCCCACCTTGCATATCAACCCCTGGCAGATGTTCCAGACGGTGTTTATCCTGCTGGGCATCCCTCTGGCCGTGGGCATTCTGTTCAATCAGAAACTGCCAAAACTGACAGAACGGATTATCGGCCCCATGAAGATATTATCCATTTTTCTGTTTCTTCTGATCGTTGCCCTGGCTTTTAAGAACAACTTTGAATTTTTTATCAAATACATAAAATACATTTTTCTGATTGTCCTGGTTCATAACCTTACAGCTTTCCTGACAGGATACGGTCTGGCCAGTCTGTTCAAGCGAAACAAAAAAGACCGGAGGACCATTTCCATAGAAACGGGCATCCAGAACTCAGGCCTGGGTCTTGTGCTTCTTTTCAACCCAAAGATTTTTCCTCCCGATCTGGCTATCGGAGGCATGGCTTTTATCACTGCCTGGTGGGGGATCTGGCATATCATCGCCGGTTTGTCGCTGGCAGCGATCTGGGGCCGGGGCCCGCGCAGGAAAGGCTTCGGAAAAGGAAAAACACAATAATCGCCGAAATATTCCGAACAATGGGAAAGAATAATATTGAAAAATGGTCGCCGGGATATGAGCTTCTGAGAACGTTCACAAAAATATGGCATAATCTGTTTTACTACAGAAGAATCCATGTGCTGGGTAAAGAAAATATTCCGGAAAACGAACAGTATATTCTGGCAACCAGTCACCAGAATGCTTTGATGGATGCCATGGCGGTGCTTCTGAAAATCAAAAAACAACCGGTTTTTCTGGCGCGCTCCGATATCTTCCGGAAAAAGATGATTGCCCGGATACTTTATTTCATTAAGATTCTGCCTATTTATCGCATCCGGGACGGATATGCCGAGCTGAAAAAAAACGAGGAGATCTTTCAGAAAACCATGGATGTCCTCGAAAACAAAAGCGTTCTGTCCATCCTCCCCGAAGGAAGTCATGCTCCCTTGCGAAAAGTGAGGCCCCTGAAAAAAGGAGTAGCCCGTATTGCCTTTCAGTTGGCGGAAAAACAAGGGTTTTCCAAAGATATCAAGATTGTTCCCGTAGGACTGGAATATTCCGATTACACGAAATGGCAACAGGAGTTGATCATACAATTCGGCAAACCCGTCAGTTTATCCAAATACTATGATCTGTACCGGGAGAACCCCAGCAAGGCAATCCTGGCGTTGGTGCGGGAACTGCGGGAAGAGATCAAAAAACAGATGATCCACATAGAGGATGATGAGCATTACGATCTCTACAACGATCTGCGTATGCTCTTCAGTCAACAGATCACCCTGGCACAGCATCTCGACCCCCACGATCCGGAACAACAATTGAAGGCCCAGCAAAATTTTATCGCGCTGTTGGAAAAATATCTTAGGGACCATGAGGAAAAAGCCCGGGAAATACAAAAAAACCTTAATGCATATACCCGGATCCTGGAGCGCCACAATATTTCCAACCGGCATATAGACCGGCCGCTGATGAGCATGCCCGGTTTTCTGTGGAGGGCGCTTGCGTTTCTTCTCTTATCCCCCGTTTTTCTTTATGGCGCCGTCAATAACATCCTGCCTTACATCCTCTCTTCCATCCCGGCCAACAAGGTCCGGGACATCACGTTTCACAGCTCATTCAAGTTTGTCATTTCCCTGTTGCTGTTTCCTGTATTGCATTTGCTGGAAACCGGCATTTTTTACTTGTTCGTCCACCAGCCGTGGTACACACTGGCTTACTTTATCAGCCTGCCGCTCTCGGGTTTGTTTGCATACCGGTACTTTGTGCAGTTCTCGGATTTCCGTGCCCGCCGGAAATATGAAAAACTCACCCGCAGGAAACATCCGGATATGGAAAAACTCCGCGATTTGCACGGCTATTTTATTCATTTGGCGGATAAGGTTCTTTCGGGAGAAAAATAAAGAACCCCTCCCTATTCATGACTTCAATAATTATACGGTTTTTTACAGGCTGTTTTTTCACTCATCCCTGTTGAAAACCGGACTGTTACACTTTACCCGGCGCCACAGGATCTTTGCAAAAGAGATATTTTGCTTTCCCGGCACAAAACCTGATGAATGTTCTTGCTCTTTTCTATGAATTATTCCTACTTTTGCACCCCGGTAACAGGAAATAAAAACAAAACCTATTATGAATCGAGTATTAGTTGCTACAGGCGGAGGGGACTGTCCCGGGTTGAATGCGGTGATTCGTGCCATCGTAAAACGGGCATCTAAAGAGAAGAACTGGGAGGTTATCGGGAGCATAGAAGCTTTTGACGGCATTCTCCGTGAGCCCACGGAGATTGTCATTCTGGATGAGAAACGGGTTTCCGGCATTCATGTGCAGGGAGGCACGATCATCGGGACCACCAACAAAGGAGGTCCGTTTGCCTGGCCGGTAAAAAAGCCGGACGGCACGTATGAATATGTTGACCGGTCGGACGAGATGATCCGCAAGTTGGGCTATATGGGGGTAGATGCTGTGATCAACATCGGCGGGGAAGGCTCGCAGAAGATATCGCAGGCTCTTTATGAAAAAGGACTTAACATTATCGGTGTCCCCAAAACCATTGACAACGATCTGCTGGCCACGGATTTCACATTTGGGTTTCAGACGGCCGTGCAGATTGCCACGGAAGCTGTAGACAAGCTGGTGTCCACGGCCCAGAGCCACAACCGGGTACTGATCCTGGAGGTGATGGGACGTTTTGCCGGATGGATTGCCCTGCATGCGGCTGTCGCCGGCGGGGCGGAAGTATGTCTGATCCCGGAAATTCCTTATGACATAAACAAGGTGGAGGAAAGACTGGATACCCGTTACAGCCGCGGCCGGGGTTTTGCCATCGTCGTGATCGCCGAAGGAGCCAAGCCCGTTGGAGGAACGGTCTCCGGGACACAAAGCGATGAGGTGGGGTATGAAAACATACGGCTCATGGGAGCGGCAGCCAGATTGATGAAAGAGCTGAAAGAAGCAGGCTTTGAGGCAGATATGCGTGAAACGGTACTGGGCCACCTGCAGCGCGGGGGTATCCCCAATGCATACGACCGTATTCTGGCTACCGAATTCGGGGTGAAAGCCTTTGAGATGGTCCTGGAGCGGGAGTTCGGAAAAATGGTAGCTTACCATCATCCGGATATCGTCTCTGTACCTTTACAGGAAGTGATCGGCGGCGAAAAACTGGTAACAGAAGATTCGGCCCTGGTAAAAACAGCCCGGGGTATCGGCATATCGTTCGGAGACTGAGGAAGACGATGATTGATAAGCCCTCAGGCGGGAAAAACCATGGTATAGAACGTGCTTCCCAATACAAAGATTCCGAATACGATGATCCCCAGGCCGGCGATTTTATTAAACCATAATATCTTACGTAATCTTATCCTCCTGCTGAACTTCGACAGGTAGTGAGAGATCAGAAACCACCAGGTGGTGGCAGAGATCATTATTCCGAGGATGGTCAGGCCGGGTCCCGCCATGAATGATCCGTGCGCAGGATACTGAAGGCTGGCAAAGATCCCCACATAAAGCAGCAGGTTGATGGGATTGGCCAGTACCATCAGGATAACCGTCGCATAATCGTCCACAAATCTCTTCCCTTTGCTTTTCACCGGGTTTCTCATATTTTTCACCGGATTGTCGTTGAAGACCTTCAACCCGATCCCCAGGATGACGATACCGCCAATCACCTGAAACAATACTTGTTTTTCCTCCACAAAGCTGATGATCAAGGACATACTGGCAGCAGCCACCACCGAATAAAACATATCTGCCGTTACGGCGCCAAGGCCGGATAAAAAACCGGGAATTCTCCCTTTTGTAATGGATTTGACCACAATGTAAATACCCACCGGACCTACCGGTATTGAAACCAGTATTCCTATCAGCAACCCTTCCAAAAGGTATTTCACTTCCACCCTGTCAACCTCTTCTTTTTGCTATAATTCCGACAAAAATAATTCATTTGTCTTAATATCAACCTAAAACCCGGCCGGTCCGGAACAATATTTTTCAACGTAAAACAGCTACAGGATATTTTTCACCAGTAAGCGGGGTTCCATCATTTCACGGATGGAATATTTTAGGCCTTCCCTGCCAAAGCCCGAATCTTTCACGCCCCCGTAGGGCATATGATCCACACGGAAAACAGGCACGTCGTTGATGATCACCCCTCCCACCTTGAGCCGGTTGAATGCTTTGTTCATCTCATCCAGCCGGTTGGTGAAGGCCCCCGCCTGCAAGCCGTACCTTGAGTCGTTGATAAAATCCACCGCCTGATCAAAGTCACTGAATTTCTCCAGGGTAACAACTGGCCCGAACACTTCGAGGGCACACACTTTCATGCTGCTTGCTGTTTTTGTCAGGACCGTAGGCTCAAAATAAGCCCCTCTTTTTTCCCCGCCCAGCAATACCCGGGCCCCTTCCTGCACCGATTCGTTCACCCATTCCTGCACACGTTGTGCGTTCTCTTCGTCGATCATCACGGATATCTCGGTTTCGGGATCCAACGGGTCGCCAAACTTCAGATTTTTCACTTTTTCCGTAAAAAGGGCAGCAAAATCATCAAAGATCCTCTCCTGCACATAAATCCTTTGCACGTGGATACATACCTGTCCCGAATAGGCATATCCCCCCACCACACATCGGTTTACCGCGAGGTCGATATCGGCCGTATCGGTGACAATCACCCCGGCATTGCCTCCCAGTTCGAGCAATACTTTCTTTTTCCCGGCTTCCTGTTTCATTTTCCAGCCCACTGCCGGCGAACCGGTAAAACTAAGCATTTTAATCCTCCGGTCCGTCACCAGTTGTTTCCCTGTCTGCCGGTCGGTAGGGAAAATGGAAACAGCACCTTTGGGAAGGTCGGTCTGATCCAGGATCTTTGCCAGTTCCAGCACTGACAGCGGAGTTGACCTGGCCGGTTTTAGCAGGACCGGGTTGCCGGCGGCAATGGCCGGTGCGATTTTGTGCAGGGCCAGGTTCAGGGGGAAATTGAACGGTGCGATGCCCGCCATCAGCCCCACAGGGAAATATTTGACCCATCCTTCCTTTCCTTCCCCCGCCAGGGTCCAGTCGATAGAGAGATACTCTCCCGGCAGGCGTTTGCTTTCTTCGGCAGCCACCTGAAAGGTCTGGGCCCCACGATCCAGCTCCCCCAGCGCATACCGCATAGGCTTCCCCGATTCCTGCGAGAGGATACGCGCCAGACGTTCCCGCTCTGCTTTCAGCGCTTCGGACACCTGATGCAGGATCTCATACCTTTTATATATGGGCAGCGCTGCCATGGCCTCTTCCGCCGCGAGACCCGCCTCAATGGCAGCCTCCACTTCCGGGGGACCGGCCAGCCAGGTTTGTGCAAATACTTCTTTGTTATAAGGATTCACCACTGATAGAGGCGTCTCTGTGGTACGAAACGCTCCTCCGACATAAATTTTATAACTGTTCATTACCTGTTTGCATTAATGACATTAAAACAAAGATAGCTTATTTTTTAGGTTCATCCGCAAAATGCGTATCTAATATCAGCAGGTTATAAATTCTTGGTTTCATATCTTTTCCCGTTTCATATCTCTGTAACCGTAAGTTTTTCTTTTTCAGGATAACGTATTTGAAGCTTGAAAAATATCTCACTTTCATTAGGATATCCGGTGAAAAATTATTCTTTTGATTTTTATTCACCCCTTTCAGGGATGCCGGACTCCGGGCTGTTGCACCCCCCCTGATGCCGGTAACCCGGCAACAGGAGGGTTATTCATGTATTGCCCCTCCGGGGCAAAAGAATACATTATCACGAGTCGGAATTTACCCTGTACCCGGCCACAGACGGGTGCGCAATCCGGGATAATTCTTCCACCCCTCCGGGGTGGTGATTTTATTGGATGCTTTATACCACAGGTGGAACTGTGGTTACTTTCGTCCGACCCCTCCGGGGTCTTTTGGATTACAGGAACCCCTCATGGCGCAGGTGGTGGTTAGTAGTTTTTATTGTACTGACCACGGAGTGGTCACAGAGAATAGCCCCGGTTCCACCCGGGGTACAAGGAGATCCCTACACACAAGACAACCCCGGATGGGGTTGACGAAAATTTATATCTTTATAACTCTTCTCATCACACTTAATATACTTTTTATTATATCAACCTACATCCAAAGTCTTTATCATGTCGTCTTCGGAACAAAAAACTACACCGCTTTTCTGACAAAACATAACGAACAATACTTGTATAGCTACATCGCCGGCGTTCTTGCGAATCACAAATGTCATCCTTATTCCTTATATCGTTGGTGGATATGGCAATCATCTACATCTGATATTTCATTTACACCCGGATGTTGCCTTATCAAGACTAATCAGAGATGTAAAAAAGCATCACATGAAATGCTAATAAACCGGAAGGATGAATATTATCTCTTTCCGGGATTATTTCCGGTAAATTCAGGGGATCCATTCTGCAAACCGGAAGGTCCTGTAATGCCATCCACAGGATTATCTTTGTTTGTTTTTCGTGCTTTTTCCCGCATGGATAAAACACATAGGAATCAAAAAAACCAGAAGAACCATCCTAATCAAAAGTGGCAGGAACAAACGTGCGTCAGCGTGACATAAAATCTTTATTTTAGTTTGGTGCTTTGCCACGTAGTGGCTAAATATGAATAACCGTCCGGGTACCGGACGGTTGTAATCATCTCTCACACCGATCCCCGAAGGGGGGTCAATAACAAGCAATTATGGGTAGCTATCGTCAAATTCTCTATCATCTTATTTTCCGAACCAAATACAGCAAAAAAACAATACCACACCTACAGTCAGATAAAATTTCCTCTTAATATTAAATAAATTACTAAAGTTTCGCACTGGATTAAAAAATTTATTTGTCTGGAACATATGATGTTAATACAACATAAATCTTTGCGGTTCTTCGCGACTTCTTTGCGAATCTTGGCGGAATAGCTGTTACGCGAAGTTACGCAAAGAAAACGCAAAGTTGCGCCAAGTTG
>JANTHB010000109.1 GCA_024762655.1 Bacteroidales bacterium | reverse complement strand
TTTCCGGATCTCCGTTCTCTGTTATGAGCGTATCGACATTCATCAGGCTGAGCATAGTATTCCCTTTCCGGTAGTCCTGAAAAAACTGACCCCATGCATAGAGCTGTGAAAATATACTCACATCATGGAAGATGTTATTGGTTATATACTGATTCAAATCATTAAAAGGAATCCCCAGCCACACATCATGCCAAAAAAAGCTGTTATGATTGATCCAGATAAATTTATTCGGAGGGGTCCGGTGCTGAGCCCCAACATAAAGACTTTGTCCGGTAGAGACAAAAGAGTTGTTCTCGATATACAACGTATCCCATTGATTTGCTTCCAAAATACCAGGATCATTAGGACCGCCCATACTCCCGTTCCTTAGAATAAGGTTGTTGGTCATAAACAATTTCGACCCGTTGGCAGGATCCTGGCCACGGATCATAAACCACTCACCGGCAGGATCGAAAACGCAATTGTCAATGACAATCTTTGCCGGGCCAGCTATCTCCAGAACGGAGGAGCCCGGTGTGCCGGAAACATCCTGGTCAATGAGCATCAGGTTTTTCAAGGTAAGGTCGTTAAAGGTCCTGATAAGTATGTACAGCACACCCCCGTCCAGGTCATTACCCACCTGGATCATTGCGGGCATATCATCTGTTTCCTCTCCCACAATGGTCAGGGAGCCGCCCTCACCAAGCGTAGTGTCATTGGCTTCAATAATAGCATTCAACCCGTACCATTTGCCAGCCTGAAGTTTGTACACCACTGAACCCCCATGTTCATCAATGGCCTGGTTCAGTGTTCCCATCCCCTGGTCTACTACAAGGGTGTCCTGGGCTCTTGAAAGTACGCTTATCATCATAAACGCACTCAATAGAACAAAGATAAAAGTAGATTTCTTCATAATGATTAGTTTTTAAGTTAAAGAATCTTGATTAACATAAGTACAACTTTTTTTTGAGTTTCTTCCTATTACTTTAACCTCCTTTCTTTTTTAGAACCCCTTGCGAAAAACAGCAAAGAATTATGGTAATTAAAATATTATCTAACAAAACAGTTCACTCATACTTGTCAGAAAGTATATCTCAGCCCGAAATCACTTGTCCATCCATAGCGCTCCACATGTATAGGTCTGGAATCTCCCTTCATATATTGTTCTTCCTGTTTATTATTGATATTGGCCACGCTGAACATGATCTCCAGACCTTTCAGCGGAAGTTCGATTCTGCTTTGAAAATCCCATCTGGCAAAAGCGATCTTATAAACATGTTTTTCCTCCGCTCCCGACAAACTTATATGCGTTTTGCCAATGTACTGATATGAGAGCCAGGCATGGAACCATTTAAAACTAAAACCCAGGGAAGCATTGGCCAGATAGGTAGGCTGGTTAAGCATAGGCCCCACATATGCGGAATCCAAACGCACTTTGGCATAAATAATTCTCCCCCTTTCTGTCGTGTCAATTGGGACTATATTCACCTCTTCCCAGGGGTACATGGTCTTGTTGTTCATATAGGAATAGTTCAATGATAAGGTGAAGAAACTTAAAGGCTTGGGTAAATACCAGAAGTGTGTCTGCCACTCTGTTTCAAAGCCTTTCACCGTAACTTTATATTCATGGTTATACCATCCTGTCACATCCACTTCATCCTCATCTGCAAAAGGTGGTATTGGCTCATCTTCTGCCAGACGGGTCCACGTCCTGTGCCATATCTTGTCTTTTACATCTTTATAGAATCCGGTAATTGAGAACAATCCCACTTTACTGCTGTGGATAGATACGTTAACATCATAATTGGTCCATAGCTCCGGCTTTAGCTGGGGATTACCGTACTCATACGTATAAGGTTTGTTGGCATTATCCACATAGACATATGGAATAATGGAATTAAACAGCGGTCTGTTCAATGACTGGGTAAAAGAGCCCTGTATCTGCAGATTGGATAGCACTTTGTATTTTAGATTAACCATAGGCAGGAGATAATCATTTTTCCGTCTTCCGGATGTTTCATATCCCGGGATCTCCATGGTTTCATTAAGCCGGCGTTCCACATACCATGCTGTCATCCTGGCATCCACCTTCTCATACCGAACCCCCGGTACGAGGGTAGTTTTGTTCCCGATGGAAAATGTGGACATCACATAACCTGCATAGTAATTCTGTTTGATCGAATAGTCGTGGGCCACGCTCGGGCGTGGGAGGATATTCCCCATGGCTATGGCAAACCCAAAAAGCGGCTCCCATACGTCCTGTCCCTGTGCACGGTAGTAATCCATCATGGGAATCCAGAAATTATAGATCTGGTTGATCTTGTCCACATCCGGATACCAACCAAAATCGTATTTCCCACCCATAAAATTATTGATAGTCCCCCCCACCATGTTCTCCATGGAAACCGTATTGTTATCATTCAAGGTAACCCACTCAAGCCCCTTCGTCCAGTCGATCCCGTCACCCGTGGTCAATCTGCCCGTAATGTAATCCTGGAAAACATTGCTATGCCATACGACCAAATCAAAATCTCTGTTTCTGTCCTTGTATTTGTACTGGCCGCCAACCTTCAGATCGGCCTGCACTAAGTCACCGATATGGAACGGCAGGGTAAGATCCAGATGGGCTTCATACTGATGATCACTCTGATTGTTCAAGCCCTTTGAAAAGTTGGGGGCAATCACCGACCTTCCCCCCAAACCGTAAGTACGCAGGTTCTCAGGCGTCTGTTCATTGTTGGCTAAATTGATAATATCAGCAAGAGGCATGCTCCTGTCAGTCTTGTCCAGAGCCCCTTTGTAAAACCCCTGGTAACTCCTGACGTCCACATTTCTATTCTCATTGTGATCACTCGAAACCGTATAGGCCAGACCATAATCTATTTTCAGTTTTCCGGCATACTGTGTGCCCAGGATTGTTCCGGAATACATGTTCGTGCGGCCTCCTATCGTCTGATCAACCAGATAATACACCTGTCCGTCCACCGGCAGATAGTTTTTGCTAATCACCATCCCGTCATGCGGATTGTAGGAGAAGAAATTGGAAAGCTTTATATGTGAACGCGGTGAAAAACGATAGTCCAGAACAAGGGTCCCTGAGGTACGGTGTACGATCCTCGAAACATTGGTCAGGCCGATATAGGTATTATACAAAGGCACATATTCTCCCTCCGGGCGGACGCCCGATTCCCAGTCATAACTCGCATCCAGCTTCTGTGTGCTCCGGTTGGTCCGCTCGGTGGAAAAGTTAAAGTCTAAACCAAGTTTTTTATTAAAAAAGCGGTTACCCAGGTTAAAAGCGATCTTATAATTCCCGAAATCTTCGTTCTGGGCATTGTAACCTCCCAATACCATGATGCTGGTAGTTAAGCTGTCGGGAGCCGTTCTCAGTACCATATTCACAGATCCCGCTACGGCGTTGGCGTCCATATCAGGTGTGATGGATTTATACACTTCAATGCCCTGTAGTGAATATTGCGACACCCCCGCCAGACTGGCTGCCCTGAGGTCGCCGGATGCCGCAGGTAATTCGATGCCATTGAGCGTGACATTATTGTAGTTTGAAGGCATCCCCCGGATAATGATATTGTTGGCTTCTCCTCCTTCCCGTGTGACTGTGATCCCCGGAAGACGCCCTAAAGCCTCTGCAGCATTGGCATCCGGGTTTTCCAGTATCCGGTCCGGAGACACTACATTGGTAATGGCCATGGATGCCAGCTGCTGGTTGATGGCTGCCATCTGTCCTTTGGCCTGACTGGTTACTACCACTTCCTTCAGGTTACGCGAAAAACTCTCCAATACGACGTCCTTATGAACATTGCGGTGCTCCGGTCCGGTCTCAACCTCAAAAGTCTGAGGTTTATACCCAACATACAGCACCTTGATAACAAATCTGCCGTCAGGAACCGACTGAAAAATATAATTTCCCTCCAGATCCGAGATAACACCTATTTGAGATTTTAAAGGAATCTTCTGCCCATTCACAATTGAGTGGGTAATCACAACATTGGCATAAGATAATGGTTTACCATCTTTATCCGTTATACGGCCGTTGATAATATTTTGTCCGGAAGAAAAGCCTGCACTGGCAAGGGAAAATACAATCAAGAGTAGAATTTGTTTCATTTACAAATTTTTTAAATTGTGAGTACAGTATTATTCATTAAAGCACTAAGCATATACTATACATTATCGATCCTTTCAGTAGGTTCATTTCCAACACAATGGAGTTTCAAGAAGTGATTTATTGAACAATAGCTATATGTGCTTTATTTTATCAATGGGAATTCATGTCCTTCCTATACTCCATACTCCTCGTTTTAATAAGGACATCTTTTTCTTTTTGTGGACAAAAAAGTAACACTTTTTTTTTCGGGAAAGATTGTTGCCAATGCATTGTGCCTGACAAGCTGGTTTCCCTGTTTGCTGTCAATGCTTCTTTCATCCTTCCTTTTATCAGCTTCGTCGTTATATCCGTCTTTGGATACCGGACCTTCAGGATACATCATGAGAAATAGTTTTGGGGCCAGGGTTCCGGAGTCCGGAGTCCGGGTTCAGGGTTTCCGGGTCCGGGTTAAGAGATCCGGTATGGGACCCGGCGTTTTTGGGATAAAGAAATTCTGCAAAGATCTGGGTAATCTCTTTTTATCCCTGAAGAATAAAAGAATCAAGTCTTCCGGAAACATAAAACTTCCCATCATTCCATCCTTCCATTTTAATTCATTATATTTGTAAGTAATCGTAACAATAAAATGGAAACTTCCGTCCTGCATATCAAGAACATGGTTTGTGACCGCTGTATCAGTACCGTTAAGCGGGAACTGGAAAAGTTACAATGGGATGTTGTGGATATAAAACTGGGACAGGCCACCGTTAAAGGACACCCTACCGAAAAAGATCTGACAAAGATCGAACAGGTCCTGCACGAAAATGGTTTTAATTTGGTCACAGACCGGGAGAAACAGATCATTAACGACATTAAGGCCACCATTGTCCGTCTGATCCATCATTCGGAGGAACCTCTCGAAGAAATCGTCCTTTCAAAATACCTGACCGATACATTGAATCATGATTATAAATATATTTCTTCCATGTTCTCCTCCCATGAAGGGCTGACCATTGAGAAGTACTATATCCTCCAACGCATCGAACGGGTGAAAGAACTGCTCTCTTACGGCGAGATGACCCTGAGTGAGATCGCCTGGAAAACCGGTTTCAGCAGTGTACATCACCTCTCGGCACAGTTCAAGAAGCTCACCGGCATGACTCCCTCAGCTTACAAGAAAATTGGAAAATTCGACCGGAAAACGCTGGACAATATAAGGGAAGGGTGAAGGAGATTATAATGCTCGCTTACGGCATTTCGAGAGTGGCGGTAGGACCATTGTATGAAGCGAGCGACAGCGAGCACATGAATCCTCAAAAATTACATGATCTCAGGACAGAGTGCCTGAAGTGACTCCGGCGTTGCAAGCACAACGTACAGGCAACCGGAAGTTTATATCCATCCCTGTCTCTCCCTGTCGGGCAGTCTTTTGATTTTCATTTTGTTATTATTTTTCTTCGTAAATCTGGTATTCGGCTGGGAATAGCCCGATTGAAAATTCTGTACTATTTTCTGAAAATTTCATAAAGTCCCTTCTTTCACTCCCGTCTATCTTTGTCCTGTTCAAAAAAGTTCGTTGGTTTTTCCGCGAACCATCATTTTATAAAAGGGAATTATCATGCTGAACAGGACTATAAAATACTTTCTGGAAAACAAATTGGTAACGTTTCTGTTGTTGTTCGCTCTGATTGCCTGGGGAATTGTTAATTCTCCTTTCAACTGGAACACGGGCATTCTGCCAAGTGATCCGGTGCCGGTGGATGCGATCCCCGATCTGGGGGAGAACCAGCAAATTGTTTACACCGAATGGCCGGGTCGCTCTCCCCAGGACATCGAAGATCAGATCAGTTATCCCCTGACCACTGCCTTACTGGGCATTCCGGGGGTAAAGACCATCCGCAGCAACTCGATTTTCGGCTTATCCAGCATCTATATCATTTTTGAAGAAGACCGTGAGTTCTACTGGACACGTACCCGTATCCTGGAGAAGCTCAATTCATTGCCTGCCGGCACCCTCCCCGCCGACGTGACCCCGGCGCTGGGCCCGGATGCTACGGCTCTGGGGCAGGTATACTGGTATACCCTGGAAGGCCGTGACAAGGACGGCAATCCGGCGGGAGGATGGGATCCGCAGGAGCTGCGCACCATCCAGGACTTCTATGTCCGCTATGCCCTCACCGGCGCCAAAGGAGTGGCCGAAGTGGCCTCCATAGGCGGTTTTGTACGGGAATATCAGATAGATATAGACCCCAATGCCATGAAAGCTTACGGGGTGACCATCGCCCAGATCATGAATGCCGTCAAAAAAAGCAATCTGGATATCGGAGCCCGTACCATCGAATTCAACCGGGTAGAATACCTGATCAGGGCCCTGGGATATGTTAAGAGTCTGAAAGATCTGGAAGAAAGCGTTGTTAGGGTCAGGAACAACGTACCGGTACGTTTGAAAGAAGTGGCAGATATCCATTTCGGTCCTGCCACCCGCCGCGGCGGACTGGATAAAGGAGGGGCAGAAGCCGTAGGCAGCGTGGTGGTAGCCCGTTATGGTGCTAATCCTATGGAAGTAATCCGGAACGTAAAAGCGGCCATAGAAAAAATATCTACCGGCCTTCCTTCCAAAACCCTCGACGACGGAACCCTCTCCAAAGTTACGGTGGTACCCTTCTACGACCGCACAGGTCTGATCAAAGAAACCCTGGGCACGCTTGAATCAGCCCTGTCCCACGAAATCATGATCAGTATTATCGTGGTGATCATTCTGGTCTTTAACCTCCGGGCCTCTTTACTGATATCCAGTTTGCTGCCTCTGGGAGTTCTGATCACTTTCATTGTCATGAAACAATTCGGCGTGGATGCCAATATCGTCGCTCTTTCCGGTATTGCCATTGCCATCGGGGTAATGGCGGATGTGGGGATCGTCTTTACCGAAAACATCATCCGGCATCTGGATATGCCGGAAAATAAGGATGTCCGGGGAAAGCGGCTGGTGGAGGTCATCTATGGAGCCACCATAGAAGTAGCGCCTGCTATCATTACGGCACTGGCGACCACCATTGTAAGTTTTCTGCCGGTATTCGCCATGCAGGCAGCCGAAGGAAAGCTTTTCCGTCCCCTGGCTTTCACCAAGACCTTCGCTTTGCTGGCATCCCTGTTTATCGGAATCATTTTCATCCCGGCATTTGCCCATATAACCTTTGCCATCCGGCTGGACAAAAAGAAAGTCAACCGGATTTTCAACGGCCTGCTGATCGCTGCCGGCATCTTTTTTCTCGTAACATATCATTCCTGGATCGCCGTTTCACTGGTCCTGCTGGGCATCAATAACCTTTTAATATACCGCTGGCCGGAAAACAAAAGGAAATTCGTTAACCTGATCAATATCGTAATTACCCTGCTGGCGATCGTGTGGCTGCTGGCCGTCGAATGGTTGCCACTGGGCGCTATGAATTCCGGATTCGTTAACTTCATTTTTGTCGCCCTGATCATCGCTGTGGTACTGGGATCTCTTATGTTCATTGTCCGTTCTTACAGTAAAATATTGAAATGGGTGCTGAACAACAAATGGAAGTTTCTGTCTTTACCCATCCTGATACTGTTATTTGGGATCATGACCTGGCAGGGTTTTGACAAGCTTTTCGGATTTATTCCGTCCGGAACGGAAAAAATCGGATGGGATATCCGGAAAAGCGGTCCGTGGAAAGCCATGAACAAGGCTTTCCCGGGCATAGGGAAGGAGTTCATGCCCTCTCTGGACGAAGGCTCTTTCCTGCTGATGCCCACTACCATGCCTCATTCAGGGATTGCCGAAAACCTGGAAGTTATCCGTATGCTGGACCAACGCGTCAACGCCATTCCCGAGGTGGAAAATGTGGTGGGGAAATGGGGTCGTGTAGGATCAGCCCTCGATCCGGCGCCTACATCCATGTATGAAAATATTATCAATTACAAGCCGGAATATATGCTGGATGAGTATGGACACCGGGAAAGGTTCAAGACCGATAAGGATAATAACTTCCTTCTGGGAGACGGCACAAAATACAATCCCGGAAAAGATCCTTACCGGAACATTGGATATGAAGAACTGATCCCTGACAAAAAGGGGGAATATTTCCGGCAGTGGCGGTCACAGATCAAAACACCCGATGATATCTGGAAAGAAATTGTGAAGCAGGCTGCCATCCCGGGGCTCACCTCTTCGCCCAAACTACAGCCTATTCAGACGCGACTGATCATGTTGCAGACGGGCATGCGTGCGCCCATGGGTATTAAGGTTTTCGGTCCCGATCTGGAAACCATTGAGAAAACGGGTTATGATATCGAACGTCTCCTTAAACAGGTTCCGGGCGTGGAACCCTCCTCGGTGTTCGCCGATCGTGTTGTCGGAAAGCCTTACCTGGAGCTAAAAATCGACCGCAGGGCATTGTCAAGATATGGCCTGACGGTGAATGATCTGCAGACTTATCTGGGCAGTGCCGTGGGGGGAATGACACTGACATACACCGTAGAAGGACGGGAACGATTTCCGGTGAGGGTTCGTTATGCCCGGGAATACCGGGATAATCCCGACGACCTGAAAAAAATCCTCATACCTACACCGGCCGGTGTACAGGTGCCCCTGGGAGAGCTCGTAAGGGTAACCTATACCCGGGGGCCACAGCTCATCAAGAGTGAAGACACTTTCCTGGTGGGATACGTCATCTTCGACAAGAAGAAAAACTATGCCGAGGTAGATGTGGTGGAAGCCGCCCGGGAATTCTTCAAAGAAAAAATTGAAAGCGGAGCGTTTCAGGTACCGCCCGGCGTGAATTACAATTTCACCGGAAATTACGAAAACCAGATACGTGCTACCAAACGACTTATGCTGGTGGTGCCCATCTCACTGATCGTCATCTTCCTGA
>JANTHB010000108.1 GCA_024762655.1 Bacteroidales bacterium | reverse complement strand
CGCTGCTTTCCCGTCTGTTTAGCAGATTAAAGTTTTTAACTCAATCAAGAACCACTAAACTTTGCAAAACTATGAAAAATAAATCAAAATCATGGTGGACACTGCTTGTCACCATACGTTCTTTAAAAATTTATATGATTATGAGAATCATGGTATTTCTGCTGCTTTTTGGTGTTGTCCAGGTGATGGGTAATGATTCCTATTCCCAGAAAGCGAAAGTCTCTCTGAAAATGGATGATGTAACCATAGGCCAGGTACTCAATACCATTGAAAACCAGAGTGAATTTTATTTTATCTTCAACCAGAAACTTGTAGATGTAAACAGGAGAGTTAGTATCCATGCCAGAAATGAAAAAATTGACAAGGTACTGGATCAGTTATTTGAAGGGACCAATGTTAAGCACATGGTATTGGATCGTCAGATTGTTTTATCCCCGGGAACCTTGCTGGCCTCTACCATGAAAGATTCAAAACGTGTACAACAAACTTTTACCGTTACCGGAAACGTCACCGGCGAAAAGGGGGAGCCTCTGCCGGGGGTGAATATTGTTGAGAAGGGGACCACCAACGGAACCGTTACCGACGCCAACGGAAAATATACCATTCAGGTTAGTTCTCCCGATGCGGTTTTGGTTTTTTCTTTTGTGGGATATCAAAGCCAGGAGATTTCTGCTGGCAACAGGAATGTATTAAATGTTTCACTGAAAGAAGAGACCATTGGCCTGGAAGAAGTGGTGACAATCGGGTACAGTACGGCAAAGAAAGCTACGGTTACCGGATCCCTGGCAACGGTAAAGGGAGATCAGATCAAACAAACTCCTTCGATCAATGTTTCTAACTCTCTGGTAGGTCACTTACCCGGATTGGTTGCTGTTACACGAACAGGAGAGCCTGGTTCGGATGATGCAATTCTGAGGATCAGAGGATCAAATACCCTGGGGGATAATTCTCCGCTGATAGTAATTGACGGAATTCCTGACAGGAACCTGACCAGGCTGGATCCGAATGATATTGCCAGCGTGACGGTCATGAAAGACGCGTCGGCAGCCATTTATGGATCAAGAGCTGCCAACGGGGTCATCCTTATCACCACCAAACGGGGAGAAATTGGAAAACCCACCATTCATGTTACGCTGAACCAGGGTTGGTCTCAGCCCACCATCATACCCCCTATGTCAGATGCGGCTACTTATGCCCAAATGATAAATGAAATAAACGAATACCGGGGACGCCCTCCAAAGTATACCGATGAGGATATTCAAAAATATAAAGACGGCACGGACCCCTGGGGTCATCCCAATACCGATTGGTTTGCAGCAACTTTCAAAAAAGCAGCTCCTCAAAAATATGGAAATGTGTCGGTTTCCGGCGGTACGGAAAGTCTTCGGTATTTTGTTTCTGTAGGAGGTAATTTTCAGGATGGAATCTACAAAAACAGCGCTACGTATTATAGCCAGGAAAATTTCCGTACGAATATTGATGGAAAAATATCCAAATATATTCATCTGGGGTTTGATATAGCAGGACGGCAGGAAAACAGAAACTATCCCACACGCTCTATGTATAGTATTTTTAGAATGCTTATGAGGGGAAAACCCAATTTGCCGGCCTACTGGCCCAATGGCTTGCCTGGTCCCGATATAGAATACGGAGACAACCCGGTAGTGATCACAACCAGCCAAACCGGCTATGACAGGGATAAAAGATATATCTTTCAAAGCAATACAAAATTGGATATTACCATCCCCTGGGTAAAAGGGCTGTCGCTGACAGGAAACGCCTCCATTGACAAAAATTTCCAGAATCACAAACTCTGGCAAAAACCCTGGTATCTGTATACCTGGGACGGGACCAGCTATAACGACCAGGGAGAACCTTTGCTGGTCAAAGGGCAACGGGGTTTCTCCGAACCCAGACTCACACAATCCATGCATGACGGTCAGCGCATGACCCTGAATGCCATCGTAAACTATGACCGCACCTTTGCCAGTGTGCATCATGTAAAGGCGCTGGTCGGATATGAAAGGATTAAGGGAGAATCCATGTACTTCTCTGCTTTCCGCCGTTATTTTGTGTCTACCGTTGTGGATCAGATGTTCGCAGGAGGCGACCTTGAAAAAGACAATAACGGATCGGCGAATCAGGATGCCAGGATGAGTTATTTCGGACGACTTAATTATGACTATGCCGGGAAATATTTAGTGGAATTTGTGGGGAGATATGACGGATCCTATATTTTTCCGGAAGACCACCGTTTCGGTTTCTTCCCGGGAGTATCCCTGGGTTGGAGAATGTCGGAAGAGAGTTTCTGGAAAAACAGCCTGTCCCTGATCAATTACTTTAAGTTAAGGGCTTCATGGGGGCAGACCGGGAATGACAGGATAGAACCTTATCAATTCATGTCAAGCTATGCTTTCGATCCGAATCATACATATGTGTTTAACGAAAGTGTCGAAGAGAAAATACTGCACGAATCACGTATTCCCAACCCGAACGTAACCTGGGAAGTGGCAAATCAAACCAATGTGGGTTTTGACGGTCAGATGCTTGACGGGAAATTTCTCTTCTCAGCAGATTATTTCTACAATTACCGGACCAATATCCTATGGTGGAGGAATGCTTCGGTCCCGGCAACCACCGGCCTTACCTTACCTCGTGAGAATATTGGAAAGGTTGGAAACCAGGGTTTTGAATTTGATCTGAGTTATCATAAACGGTCGGGAACTTTCCAGTATGATATCGGAGTTAACGGGGGGTATGAGAAAAACAAGATTATTTTCTGGGATGAAACACCCGGGGTGCCTGATTACCAGAAATCAACAGGCCATCCCATGAATACCGGTTTGTATTACAAAGCCATAGGGGTCTTTAAAGACCAGGCTGCCGTTGACGCTTATCCCCATTGGGCCAATGCTCGTCCCGGAGATATTATCTTTGAAGACGTTAACAATGATGGGGTGATTGATGGACTGGACCGGGTCAGAATCGACAAAAACACTTTGCCCCGTTTTACAGGAGGGATGACGGTTTCTATGAGATACAGAAACTTTGACCTGTCTATGCTGTTGCAGGGAGCCACCGGAGCCATCCGGATCCATAATACCGAATCCGGTGAAATCGGAAACTTCCTCGTTGAAGATGCTGAAGGCAGATGGACCCCTGACAACCCGAATGCATCCAAACCCCGGACCTGGAACCGTGATGAAGAATATTGGCGTAACCAAAGCAATACTTACTGGGTAAGAAATACCGATTACCTCCGTCTGAAATCTTTGGTGATAGGCTATAACATTATCAATAACCAGGCAGGAATCAACAACCTGCGGGTGTATTTCAGCGGCATGAACCTCCTGACCCTGGACAAACTGAAGAGCTTTGATCCGGAAGTCACTTCAACCACCGCCTATCCTTTGAACCGGGTGTTTAACTTCGGAGTTAGTTTAACCTTTTAAAAATCAGGAGACATGAAAAAGTATAAATATATATCTGTGATATTGTTACTGGCAGGATTACTTCTTTCCTCCTGTAGCAAAGATTTCCTCAACACAAAACCGCTTAGTGAATTTTCCGAAGTAGACGTTTGGAAAGATCCTGCCCTCGTTGAAACATTTATCAATGACATATACAGAAAACTGGGCATCCCTTTCGATATTGATATGATCGCCTGCTATGTGGATGAAGCTGAGTTTACGCCGGACTGGGGGGTCAATAATTTTAACAATTGTCTGCTTACACCGGATCAGATCCCTGCCTGGACTACCGGGTGGTTTGGTCAAAATACCGTGTTAAAAACCTGGAACAATCTGTATAAGTCTATCAGAGCCTGTAACATCTTCTTTGAGAAGGTGGGAACGGTTGATTTTGAGAATGAGGAACAGAAGAACAACATGGTAGGGCAGGTTCATTTTCTGAGAGCCTATTTTTACCATGAACTGACTTCTTTGTATGGGGGGGTGCCGATTATAACCAAGGCCTATACCCTGACCGACGAATATAAGATTCCACGTGATACCTATGCAGATTGTATCGACTTCATCGTCAGTGAATGCGATTCGGCAGCAGCTTTATTGCCGGAAGTGCAAACGGGGGATGATAATGGTCGTGCCACCAAAGGTGCAGCGCTGGCCCTTAAAGCCCGTACCTTATTGTATGCAGCCAGTGACCTGCACAATAAGGTGAGTGAAGTCTTTCCGGGATATTCTAATCCGGAATTACTCGGATATACTTCAGGCAGCCAACAGGAAAGATGGCAGAAAGCCAGAGATGCCGCCAAAGCAGTCATCGATATGGGGCTGTATAGCCTGTATAAAGCGGACCCGGCTCCCGGTGATTCCGTGGCACAGAACTATAATGAATTGTTTATCTTAAAAGAATCTCCCGAAGATATCTTTGTGAGATTTTTTACCCCCAAGACCAATGAAGGATGGGATGGTTACAATCCTGGATTATACTGTGGACCGAATGGTTATCACAATTGGGGAAACAATACGCCTGTACAGGAGTTGGTAGATGCTTTCGAGATGGCTGACGGGACCCCTTTTGATTGGAATAATCCGTCTGAAACAGCTCAGCCCTACAAAAACCGGGATCCACGTTTTTATGCGGATATCCTGTATGAGGGATCCCATTGGAGGAAACGTCCTGCCGATGTTCAGGGAATCGATCCGGTAGGTATTATTCAGGTTGGTACCTGGCAGAAATGGGATGAGGCCTCCGGCGATACAGTAGAGGTTTACGGCCTGGATACGCGTAAAGGGCCTATCGAAGACTGGAATGGAGGATATACAGGATATTATCTTCGTAAATTTATCGATCCTACCGTCGATGCCCAGTATTTCAGACAGGATGTGCCCTGGCGCTATTTCCGCTATGCGGAAGTCCTGCTTAACTATGCGGAAGCCTGTATTGAACTGGGAGAGGATGCGGAAGCCCGGACGTATATCAACATGATCAGACACCGCGCCGGTATGCCGGATATAACCGAATCGGGCGATGCGCTGCGTCAACGATACCGCAATGAAAGGCGTGTGGAAATGTGTTATGAAGAACAGCGGTTCTTTGACGTGCGTCGCTGGGTTATCGGCCCCGAGGCTTATCACCCGATGCATGCCGCCAATGTGGTATATGAACTGCAACCGGATCATACTACGGCTACTATTCCTACGATTACCAGGAAAGTATACCAGATAAGAGCCTGGGACGATAAAGCTTATTTCTTTCCGATCATGCGGGATGAAATGAACCGGAATGATATGCTGATACAAAATCCGGGATATTAATGGATGACTGACTGTAAACAAATGGGACTACCCTTAAATTAGGGCAGTCTCATTTGTTATTTTATTTATCTTAAAAATTGGTGCCATGAAAAAATTATATTATTCAGGATTCCTTCTTGTTTTCTCCCTGCTGATCTTTTCTCAGTGCTCTACTACCCCCGAGGGTGGAAGAATAAAAAAAGATTTTGACGCAGAATGGCGTTTTTATCTGGGGGATGTTGAAGGCGCACAACAGGTTTCCTATAGCGATACCGGGTGGCGTACCCTGAACCTTCCCCATGACTGGAGTATTGAAGGAAAATTCAGCAAAGATAATCCGGCCACACCCGGAGGAGGCGCTTTGCCCGACGGCATCGGGTGGTATCGCAAGACTTTTTCCTTGCCCGAAGCAGCTCAGGGAAAACGGGTGTTTATTGATTTTGACGGGATATATATGAACAGCAAAGTATGGATAAACGGTCATTTGCTGGGAGAAAGACCATACGGCTACATCTCTTTCAGGTATGAGCTAACACCGTATCTGAACCCCGAAGGCGGTAAAAATATCCTGGCTGTCAGGGTGGATAACTCCAAACAGCCTGCATCCCGCTGGTATTCAGGCTCGGGCATATATAGAAATGTATGGCTGGTGATAACCGGCAACGTATATGTGGATCACTGGGGAACCTATATAACTACTCCGGAGATATCAGCTGACCAGGCAAAGATACGGATGCAAACAAAAATACGGAACAGGGAAGCCAACGAACGTCAGGTACAGTTACAGACCGTGATCTATGACGCTTCGGGCCGTAAAGTGGTATCCGGAGAAACGGCAGCAACCATTCCCCGGGATTCTTTCGTTGTGGTGCAACAGGACCTGGTCGTCCCGCAACCCTCGTTATGGTCGGATACAAACCCTTATTTATACAAAACGGTTTCTCTGGTAAAATCAGGGGATGAAATACTGGACCGATATGAAACGCCCCTGGGCATTCGTTCGTTTCGTTTTGATGCCGATAAGGGTTTCTTTCTGAATGGCAAGCATGTGAAGATACGCGGCGTATGTGACCATCATGACCTGGGCGCTTTGGGGGCTGCCATCAACATGCGGGCCCTGGAACGGCAACTGGAACTGCTGAAAGGGATGGGCTGTAACGGGATCCGTACCTCTCACAACCCTCCTGCTCCTGAGTTGCTGGACCTCTGTGATAAGATGGGGTTTATTGTGATGGATGAGGCTTTTGATGCCTGGAAGAGACCGAAACGGCCTTTTGACTATCACCTTTATTTTGATCAGTGGCACACAAAAGATATGACTGATTTTATCCTGCGCGACCGCAACCATCCCAGCGTTTTTATCTGGAGCATCGGGAATGAGATCCCTGAACAGCACACACCCGAAGGAGCTGTTATCGGCAGGGAACTGTCGGGAATTGTCAAGTCACTGGATCCGACACGGCCGGTAACTTCTGCCATGAACAACCCCGAGGCTGAGTCCAATGCTCTGGCTCGTTCCGGGGCATGCGATCTGATCGGGCATAACTATGACCTGAAAGACTGGCCCCGTTTTCATGAAGTCTTTCCGGGAGGGAAGTTTATCGCCTCCGAAACGACTTCGGCCATTGCTACCCGCGGACATTATGACATGCCTTCCGACAGTATCCGCCGTTGGCCTCCCCGTGCAGTAATGAAAAAAATCTACCAGTTATTACGGAAAAAGAAAGAAGAAGAAATTGATTTTGAAAAACTCCTGAAACAGTATCATGTGATGAATGCGGATTATACCTGTTCTTCTTACGATAACTGTAGTGTTCCCTGGGGTTCTACCCACGAAGAAACCTGGAAGATCGTGAAGAAGAATGATTTTATCTCAGGGATGTATATCTGGACCGGCTTTGATTATCTGGGTGAGCCCACCCCGTACCCCTGGCCTGCCAGAAGCTCTTACTTTGGCATTATCGACCTGGCCGGGTTTCCCAAAGATGCTTACTATATGTACCAGAGCGAATGGACAGATAAGGATGTGCTGCATATTTTCCCGCACTGGAACTGGCAAAAAGGAGATACCGTAGATGTCTGGGCTTATACCAATTGCAGTGATGTTGAGTTTTTTCTGAATGGCAAATCACTGGGTAAAAAATCAAAACAGGGGGATGAACTTCATATAATGTGGCGGATACCGTATGTCCCGGGTACCTTAAAAGCCGTGGGTCATCATAACGGGAAAGAATTGATCACAACCGTGAAAACGGCCGGACCTCCGGCAAAGATCTTGTTGCAAGCCGACCGGAGTACCATTCATGCAGATGGTAAGGATCTGTCTTTTGTGACGGTAACAATTGTGGACAAAGAGGGTACCATGGTTCCGGATGCAGACAATCTGGTGCATTTCAAAATTGAGGGTCCGGTCACCATTGCCGGCGTTGACAACGGCTGCCAGATCAGCCTCGAACCTTTCAAGGCTGATTACAGGAAAGCTTTTAACGGGAAATGTCTCGTGATCCTGCAGTCATCCGGAAAACCCGGACAGGCAACCCTGACTGCTACAGCAGAAGGATTGGACAAGGCTGCCGTCCAACTTTCGCTAAAATAAAAATGAGACTGATAAAACCTGGTATGTTTTTGCGTGCCAGGTTTTTTTCTTTAAAACCGGGTTACGCATAAGGAAGCTGAAATTACCTGAACGAATGCATTAAGCCGGATTAACTCTTTGCTCCGCTGACGCTGTGCGAAAGCATTTTCTATTGTGAATATTGGGTATAATTCATCAGGGAGAATCCTGCTAAAGGTTCCGGGGACCTTATGGGATGATTCATTGGAGGAAATACCTTATCTTTGGTGAAGACATTTATTATATCCGAAAACATATACGATGATGAAGAAAAAAAAGTCTACGGTGTTAGTGAAAACAGGATGGCTCCTCCTGCTGATAATGCTGTTTCCTGCCGGATTGTGCAGCGCGAAAAATAAAACGCACAAAACCAAACCCAATATTGTTCTTATCCTGGTGGATGATATGGGTTGGAAAGATCTGGGAGTTTACGGAAGCCGTTTTTATGAAACGCCCAACATTGATAAACTGGCTTCTCATGGGATGCTGTTTACGGATGCTTATGCCAGCAGTACGGTCTGTTCGCCGTCGCGTTCGAGCATTATGACCGGGCAGTCACCGGTGCACACAGGCATTACCGACTGGATTATTGGATCACAAAACGGGGCGGGTCCGCGTCCCGGCAATAAGTTACTGCCCAGACCCTTTAATTTGAATCTGGATACGGCGCAGGTGACCATTGCCGAAGCCCTTAAACGGGGCGGGTATGCTACCTGTTTCGCCGGGAAATGGCATTTGGGTCTGTCGCCGGAATACTGGCCGGAGAACCAGGGGTTTGATTACAATTATGGCGGATGGGCTGCCGGAAATCCCCGTGCGCATGGCATGAAGGGCTATTTTAGCCCGTATCACAATCCCCGGTTGACAGACGGACCCAAAGGGGAATTTTTGCCCGACCGTTTAACCAGGGAAATTATCCGGTTTATCAGACAACAGACGAAGAAAGGAAAACCCTTCTTTGCGGATCTGTCCTTTTATGCCGTTCATGAACGCATTGAGGCAAAACAGGAATATATTGAAAAATTCAGGGAGAAAGCGCACCGTCTGGGCCTGGATACCCTGCAGCAATTTGTCAGAAGAACCCCGGAGATGCGGGAGAGTGCCGGCTGGGAAACGGAACGAATGGTGCAGTCGAACCCCGTATATGCCGGTTTGATCTATAGCGTGGATGAAAACGTGGGTCGCATTTTAAAAACCCTGGACGAGCTGAAGATCGCTGACCATACGGTTGTAATCTTTACCTCTGATAACGGAGGACTGTCAACCTACCCCAATGCCCCTACCA
>JANTHB010000107.1 GCA_024762655.1 Bacteroidales bacterium | reverse complement strand
AACCCTCCCCCTCATGAGGGGGAGGGAGTCTTCCACGGTGCAATCTTTCTAATGATAGCAGGAGGGGGTAATACATAAAAAATGCTTTATTACACATAAAATAAAATCATTTATCTTTTTTACACGACACTATTGTTAAAATATAATATTCTCAGCAATGAGTAACATGGCTTAGCTTTTAAATTTTAAATAAGTTAACCATGACCAGTAAAAATACCAACATCCAGTGTTTTTACAACATACACAATACCTCAATCCTTTCAATTTTTGTTACTTAACATCCTATATTTCCTATATCTGCTATACCTCCTATACTTCATCGCTATATTCATGACAAGAGAGTAATTTCTAAAGATTAAAGGTATGTCTTTGTCTCCCCTGTTTCTATTACAATAGAATGAAATTATAAAATATCGATATATCCCATTTTTACCAGAATATTCCATGTACCATGGAGTGCCAGGCCATGGACATTCTTTACTTTCAAAATAAATTAAATTTCCAATAGTTTCCTTAATCCGATCCGAATCTCTTTTTTTTAGCACAAAAGTATCCCTTGATACTTCATTATATCCACCAGTTTCATTAGACTCCACGATTGAAATTATCATTGTCATTGAATGTTCATGAAGCTCTATTTTATCCATTTCATACTTTCTACTATAATTAAGATCATCATATGGAGAAAGAATCCTAATTGTATTACTTTTGTCTTCTCTAAGATTTGGTTCATTTAATAGCTTTAAAATAAATGAGCCTATTACTGCATTATGCATGTCTGTCAAATATTGCTCCCTTCCTTTTTTAAAATCAATAGGAAAATAACTATAAATAGTATCCACTTTTGGATCAATCTCATATACTTCATTTATTGATTCAATATGATTATGCTTATCAATTTTTATTAAAAATCCATTTTCACAAGCTAAGTCTTTATTTCCACCCCTAAAAACAGTCAAGCCACTATAGTCTGTAATCCTGTAATAATTAAAAACTGAATCTTGGGCAATGAAGATTATTTTGTGACACTTAATAATATGTGTTACAACAGAATCTGATTTTTTTTGACCTGTTACACTAAAATGTAATGAAATGAAAAATACTAAAACAGAACTTATCCTCATATCTAAAAAACTCATCTAAAATAAAAAATGCCCCTACTTACCCACTAAATTAATAAAAAGAAGGATACTTCCTTACGGTTTCCCCTTCGTGTGGTAATTTTATTTTGGTACAAACCACAAACAGCATGAATAAAGACGTGGTTATAATTAACTAAAGTTGCGCACTGGATTAAAAAATTTATATGTCTGGAATACATTATGTTAGTACAATATAAACCTTTGCAGTTCTTCCCGACTTCTTTGCGAATCTTGGCGGAATAGCTGTTACGCGGAGTTACGCAAAGAAAACGCAAAGTTGCGCCAAGCTGGTGTTAATAAAAAAGGAATCTGCAAAACAAAGAAAATCAAAGAAATAAAAAATTGGCGCATTGTTTAATAAATTCATTCTTAATCAAATAGCAGAATGTGCGTAACTTTAATTATTAATTGCCTGAGCAGGAAAAAATCTTTCTTTTTGTTTCGGAAACAATCCGGGGAATTTTTGTTATCTTTGTAATAATAAACAGGCTGTAAAATGTTTTTGAAACTTGTTCTTTTGTCCGTTTTCTTTGTCTCTGTTTCCTTTGTGATTATGGGGATCAGGGTTTTGTTTTCCAAAACCCGCACATTCCCGGTTACGGAAATTGGGAAAAACCGGGATATGAAGAAACTGGGTATCAGCTGCCCGCGCACCCTGGATGCCTTGAGCCGAAAAGGAAAAACCGATTTTTCGGGATGTGTAAGTTGCGCACTTTACAGCCAGGGGGAGTAGTTCCTGGCCTCTGGTTCCCAGAGAACCGGAAGAGGGATTAATTTTCCACGATCAGTTTTTTGAATCCGTTCGAAGACCAGGTTTTGAAACTTCCGTCGTTGCCGGAAAAAATAAAATAAGCTTCGAGGTCTTTCCGGAATTCCACAAACTTTTTACTTTTCTGCAGACCCATTACCATGAAAGCGGTGGCATACCCATCCGCCATCATACATTTGTCGGTAAGCACCGTAACGCTAAGCAATCTGTTCCGTGCCGGATAACCTGTGTGGGGGTCAATCTCGTGGCCGTATTTCACCCCGTTTTTGATAAAAAATTTTCTGTAATTCCCGGAGGTAGCCAGGGCATGGTTGGTCAGTTTCAGTTTGATCTGCAGATTCCTGCCCGGAAGGTTGTTCTCGTCTATCGGTTTATCGATGCCTATCTTCCAGGGCGTTCCCCACCACTTGTGCCCCTGCGCCTTCAGTTCTCCGCCAATTTCCACCAGATAATTCCGGAATCCCTTTTTCTCCATAAAATCAGACATTACATCCACGGAAAAACCCTGGGCAATGGCATTCACATCCAGCAGAATATGGGGATCTTTTTTTACAACCCGGTTTCCCAGCAGCGCCACCTTGTCCATGCCGACATATTGCAATAAGCTGTCAATGACCATGCTGTCCACCGGGACAGGCCCTTCGGGGCCGAACCCCCAGGCGTCCACCAACGGACCGACCGTAATATCGAACGCGCCGCCGGTTTCCTCATAGATCCTTCGTGAAGCTTGGAAACAGGCATTGAAAAGTTTATCCGTACGAACGGAAGAATCGTTCCTGTTGATTCGGGAAATGACGGATTGAGGCACATAAGAGGACAAAGAAAGGTCGAACTGATGCAGCAGGGAATCGACTTCTTCTTTCCGTACAGCAGGAGCCCCCGACAGGATCGTGCGTAAAGGCTGTTTAATGATAATATGATAGGTAGTACCCTGGGTAAAGCCTTCGATCATCAGCAAGGCTGTCTGACGGTATTTGAAATGCAGGAAGGCAGCCGAGAACAACAGGGCAAGAATACTCAGAAAGAATAAAGTGCGTTTCATTATCCTCCGAAATCATCGTAAGCGATCATCTCATCCGGGACCCCCAGATCGTATAACATTTTCAGTACGGCATCGATCATCATGGGAGGACCGCAGAGGTAGTATTCGATTTCTTCAGGTTCCTCATGTTTGCTCAGATAATTATCATAGACTACCTGGTGTATGAAGCCCACATCGCCGCTCCAGTTATCCTCGGGCATGGGTTCTGATAAGGCGATGGTAAAATTAAAGTTCGGGAACTTTTTTTCAATGTCGCGGAAATCCTGTTCATAGAATATCTCGCGTTTGGAGCGGGCACCATACCAGAAGGTCACTTTTCGTTTGGTTTTCTCGGTATGGAACAGGTGGAAGATATGCGAACGCATGGGAGCCATTCCGGCCCCACCGCCGATATACATCATCTCGCGGTCGGTATCTTTGATGAAGAATTCTCCGTAAGGACCGGAAACCATCACTTTGTCTCCCGGTTTTCTGGAGAATATATAAGAAGAGCAAATGCCAGGGTTCACTTTCATAAAGGCGCCTCTGGCCCGGTCCCAGGGAGGGGTTGCAATTCTGACATTCAGCATGATCATATCCCCTTCGGCGGGGTGGTTGGCCATGGAATAGGCCCGGAATGTTTCTTCGGAGTTCACCATTTTGAGATCCCACATATGGAATTTGTCCCAGTCGCTTCTGTACTCTTCTTCCACCTCAATGTCTTTAAAATCCACCGTTATCTTAGGAACGTCGATCTGGACATATCCTCCGGCCTTGAAGTTCAGGTGTTCTCCTTCGGGCAGTTTCAGTTTGAATTCCTTGATAAAAGTGGCAACATTTTTATTGGAAATGACCTCACATTCCATTTTCTTCACACCCAGCACGGCCTCAGGGACATGAATACTGAGATCCTCTTTTAACTTAACCTGGCAGGCCAGGCGCCATTTTTCCTTTTGTTCTCTCCGGGTAAAGAAGCCCGTCTCTGTCGGCAGGATAGACCCTCCTCCTTCGAGTATCTGTACCCTGCACATGCCACATGTTCCCTGCCCTCCACAGGCAGAAGGAAGAAAAATATTATTGTTTGAAAGGGTTGTAAGCAAGCTCGATCCCGGGTGAACAACCAGCTCCTTATCATCATTGATGGTGACTTTCACTTCCCCCTGAGGAGTAAGTTTCTGCCGGGCATACAACAGGACAATCACCAACAGAAGGATGACCAACAGAAAAATAACAACGGACGCCAGAACAACCAGAACGGTATTTGATAAGAGGATCATTTCCAAGTAGATTTAATTTATAGTTTGATACCCATAAAACTCATAAAGGCGATACCCATCAGGCCGGTAACGATGAACGTGATTCCGAGTCCTTTCAGGGGTTTAGGAACATTGGAATACCGGATTTTTTCCCGTATGGCAGCCATCCCCACAATAGCCAGGAACCATCCTACGCCGGAGCCCAGTCCGAAAGAGGTTGCTTCCCATACGGTTTGATAATCCCTTTCCTGCATAAACAATGATCCCCCGAGAATAGCACAGTTTACGGCAATCAGCGGCAGGAAGATCCCGAGAGAGGTATATAATGTCGGGGAATATTTTTCGATGATCATCTCAACCAACTGAACCATGGATGCGATGACGGCAATAAAGATAATAAAGGAAAGGAAATCGAGGTTCAGATCAGCAAACTGTGGTCCCAGCCAGGAAAGGGCGCCGGCTTTCAGCAGGTAGTTCTCCAGAAGATAGTCCACCGGAACCGTGATCGTCAAGACAAAAATAACAGCCACTCCCAGTCCGACAGAGGTCTTTACGGTTTTCGATACGGCCAGGAAAGAGCACATGCCCAGAAAATAGGCAAAGACCATATTGTCTATAAAGACAGACTTAATGAAAATATCAAAAAGATTCGCCATAGTGTTACTCTTTAATTATTCTTCAATCAATGAACGGTTTTTAGCCCGCTGTACCCAGATGATGATCCCGATGGTGATCAGTGCCATAGGAGGAAGGATCATCAAGCCGTTATTTTCGTAGCCTATATTATACAGGCCTGTTTTTTCCAGTACCGGATAACCGAGGAGCGTTCCGGAACCCAGCAATTCTCTGAAAAAGGCTACAATGATCAGGATGATCCCGTAGCCGGAAGCATTCCCGATACCATCCAGAAAAGAGGGCCAGGGCTTATTGGCCATGGCAAACGCTTCCAGGCGTCCCATAATGATACAGTTGGTAATAATCAGTCCCACAAAAACCGACAACTGCTTACTTACGTCATAGGCAAATGCTTTGAGAAACTGATCCACGAGGATCACCATGGTGGCAATAACCACCAGTTGAACAATGATTCTTATCCTGGGGGGAATACTTTTCCGCAGTGCCGAGATGACCACATTGGATACCGCCAGCACGACCATCACGGAAAGGGTCATGACAATGGCCGGTTTCAGTTTTACGGTGATGGCAAGTGCCGAACAGATCCCCAGCACCTGCACGGTGATGGGGTTTTCATTATTCAACGGATCGGTAAGAAGTTTCAGATTCTTACTCGAAAACAACGGTTCACTGTCTCTGGCCATGATATTATCCGTTTTTATTATTTTTTCATTTGTTTATTAAACCAGGCTATATAATCACTCAGGCAATCCTGTAACATAGCCTGTAGTCCTTTGCTGGTAAGTGTCCCCCCGGAAATGGCATCCACTTCGTTCGGACTGCCTGGGGTAGCGCCTCCTTTTTTCACAAGAATGGAGATGAATTTTCCGTTTTTGTCGAAGATGGTTTTTCCCCGGAACTGTTTCTGATACTCCCGGGTGGCGATCTCCGCGCCCAGTCCCGGAGTTTCCTTGTCGTGATTAAAGGTAGCGCCATACACGGTTTTATAATCTTCATTGAAAGAGATATACCCGTAAATAGGGCCCCACAGGCCTTTTCCCTGTAACGGCACAATGATCTTTTTCTCGCCATTGTCAAGGATCCCGAAATAAACCGGCAGTTTTCTTTCATTTACCGGTTTGCTCATTTCTTCCTTCATATCTATTTTGAAAGCATCCTCGCCCTGAATCTCGTTTCCCCGTGCATCGACCACCAGGGTCTTTTTAATGTATTTATCATACAATGTTTCCGCGTTATTGCGGGTACTCTCAATATTGACAGAGGCCAGGATACTTTTCTTCTTTTCTATTTCCACGTTTTTCTGTTGCAACGGTTGCAGGAGCATGGCTGCGCCGGATAACAAAACCGCCACGATAATGATCATGATCGCAGAAAACCTGAAGATATATGCGTTACTAAAGTCTCTCATAATTATTATTTATTGTATGCTTACCTTAGTTCTTTTTAACCTGCGTTTGATATTGGCTTCCACCACATAATGGTCTATCAGGGGGGCGAAGACGTTCATCAGCAGAATAGCCAGCATAACGCCTTCTGGGTAGGCAGGATTCAGTACCCGTATCAGGATGGCCATGATTCCTACCAGAAAGCCATAGATCCATTTTCCTGTTTCTGTCTGCGAAGAGGTAACCGGATCGGTCGCCATAAACACCATTCCGAAAGCAAAACCACCCAGGAACAGTTGTTCCCATGCAGGTATTTCCATGTACGGGTTGACGGCAAACAGATTCAGGATCAGACCCATAAGCAGACCTCCGGAAAAAGCTGACAACATGATCTTCCAGCTACCGATGCCTGTATAGATAAGGATAAAAGCGCCTAATAAAATAGCCAGTACAGAGGTTTCACCTATCGATCCCGGGATGGTTCCCAGGACCATATGCCATACCGAAGGAAGCTGATCTATTTTTCCGGCGGCAGCTTCTGCCAGAGGGGTAGCTCCCGAAAAGCCGTCTACGGTCTGCAAACCATGTTTCAGTCCGGCCACCCATACCTGGTCGCCCGACATCCAGGCAGGATAAGCAAAAAAGAGAAATGCACGGGCTGTCAATGCCGGATTGAATATATTCATGCCCGTCCCGCCAAATACTTCTTTTCCGATAATCACGGCAAAAGCCACAGCGAGAGCCAGCATCCACAAAGGGATATCCACCGGGACGATCAGAGGGATCAGGAAGCCGGTGACCAGAAAGCCCTCGTTCACCTCATGACCCCGTAACTGGGCAAATAAGAACTCTATCCCCAGGCCAACCCCATAAGAAACCACGATGATGGGCAGCATCTTCACAAAGCCAAACCAGAAGGCCTGCCACAGGGAAACCTGTTCTCCCAGTGCGAGAAAATGCTGGTATCCGATGTTCCACATTCCGAAAAGCAAGGCCGGAATAAGGGACACCACCACCACGATCATGGTTCTTTTCATATCCAGCGGGTCGCGGATATGTGAGCCGGAGGTGGTTACTTTGTCCGGGACAAACAAAAAGGTCTCAAAAGCCTCAAACGTAGAATGGAAAGCTTCAAACTTCCCTCCTTTCTCAAAATGAGGTTTGATCTTGTCGACAAATTTTCTTAACGCTTTCATGAAAAGATTTATTCTTTTTCCCGTTTAAATAAGATTAGCCAAGTTCTTTTACCAGTGCATCGATCCCGTCGCGCAGGATTTTTTGCATCTCGGTCTTTGACGGATCGATAAATTCGCACAAGGCAATATCTTCTTCCACCACCTCATACAAACCCAGATTTTCCATCATATCAATATCATCGGTCAGTATTGCTTTAAACAGTTGCATCACCAGGATGTCCATGGGCATGACTTTTTCATATTCTCCGGTCAGCACAAAAGGTCTGTGACCACCATGAAGGTTTGTATCCAGCCGGTAAGTCTTCCGGGGTCTCAGCCAGGAGAAGAATGTCCTGGAAAAGCTGAATTTGTTAAAGCCGGGTAGCACCCACCCGAAAAGTTCAAAATAGTTTCCTTCCGGAATTACAGAAATCAGTGAATCATAGAAGCCAATGTAACCGGCAGGGTCAATTTTTTTTCCGGTCAGTACATTTCCGCTGATATAGCGTAAAGCACCTTCTTTCACATTATCTTTAACCAGGGGTTCAACAGAAGCGCCCAGCATGGTCTCGAAGTATCCGGTTTTTTTCACCTCACTCCCGGCCAGGGCCACTACTCTCCGTGCATCCAATCGTCCCTCCTCGAACAAACGTCCTATGATCAGCACATCCTGGGGATTCACCACCCAAACCAGTTCTCCCTTGTTGACCGGATCAATATGATGAATATGCACCCCGACATTACCGGCCGGATGAGGCCCGCTGAAAGCATGTATCTCAATATTTTTTAAGGTATTCACAAAAGACCCGTCAGACTTTTCGGGATGGATACCCAGATGTACTTTTCCGTCGGTCAATTGTTTCAGCACATTGATCCCTGTCTGGAAGGTTTTTTCTTTCCTCTTTAGGATAACGCTGTAGTCAGGAGCAAGAGGAGAGGTATCAAACAAGGAGATAAAAACCGCCTTCGGAGTATCCGCAGGATTGGCGACAAAATCAAAAGGACGCTGCCGTATAAATGGCCACACTCCGCTTTTCAGCAGGTTTTCGATGATCTCTGCTCTCTTCATCTGCAGCGGATCCCCTTTTTTGAATTCGAGAAAGTCCTGTTTTCCGTCTGCTTCGACAACCACTTCCAGGATTCTCCTGCGCTCTCCCCTCAAAACCGTTTTTACCCGGCCACTTACGGGGGAGGTAAACAGGATATCCGGACGATACTTATCAAAAAACAAGGGGGAACCTGCTTTTACCACATCATCCGGCCTGACACTTAGCTTCGGCGTTAATCCTTGAAAATCAATAGGTTTTAATGCATATGTTTCAGAAGGAGAAGCCGATACCGGATTTTTCTCAGCAACCCCTTGTATCCTGATATCCAGCCCCTTTCTAAGTTTTATCACCCTGTTCATAGAGGTGTTTTTTATGTTATTTTGAAAACAAAAATAAGTTATTTTCTCTTTCCTCAAATTTTTTCACCTCTTTTATTTTATTATGTTTATTAACATATATTAATATTTCTATATTGGCAGATGCGGAAACCCAATTTTAAAATAAGGGCCTTCTGGCAAAATAATTCTCCTGTGCAGAAGTTACTAGAAATAATATTACTTACTAAAGTTTCACACTGGATTAAAAAATTTATATGTTTGGAATATATTATGTTAGTACAATATAAACCTTTGCGGTTCTTCGCGACTTCTTTGCGAATCTTGGCGGAATAGCTGTTACGCAAAGTTACGCAAAGAAAACGCAAAGTTGCGCCAAGTTGGGTTTAACAAAAAAATGGAATCTGCAAAACGTAGATAACCAATGAAATATAAGATCTGCAGTTTGTTTGATAAAATAATTCTTAATCAAGAAGCAAAATGTGCGAAACTT